>JAFGOB010000125.1 GCA_016926695.1 Dehalococcoidales bacterium
ACCATCCGATCAAGTCATCTTTTTGAACTGCCTACACGGTCACTAACCCCAAACTGGATACGGTCATAGAGTGCGAGCGTCAACAGCTAAGACGGATCAATTTGAAAAGGCTGGGACTAAAGTACCGCACCGGAAAAACGAGTTTCCTGAATAGCCGTATAAGCAGTGTTTATTCTATTAGTTAATATATTGATGATATATGGATGAAATCTTAAAATTCAGATATTTTTAAGGTATTTTGAGCATAGAATATAATATCTTGTACAAATATGGTAGAATAGTATCTTTTATGTAATGTAGCATCAATATCTGTATTTATTTCATCAAGGATAGAAAGCACCTTCAACATCCCTCTTTCCAATTCCTCCTTAAGATCATCCCTGGTAGCAATACTGATATTATTGCCGTTCGATAAAACGATCAGCCGCCATATGATGTTATATGGCAGTCCGGTATGATAGAATAGAAGACTATTAAGGTCCATTTTTCAGGCCTTCGTATTTTTTGGTCTCTGGATACAAATCAGATCAATAATTTTTTAGAAAGGAACAAAAATGAGTACAATCACGTGTAAAGCAGCAGTCCTGCATGAGGTCGGAAAGCCCATGGAAATTGAAGAAGTAACCCTTGACTCGCCAGGTGCCGGTGAAGCCAGAATACGTATCGCAGCCACGGGAATCTGTGGCAGCGATATCCACTCGCTCCGGGGCGAACACGGCGAAACTAAAACACCCGGAGTCGGCGGACATGAGGTTGCAGGATATATTGACGAACTGGGAGAAGGTGTAATAGGTTTTAATATCGGTGATCCGGTTCTTGTCTCCCTCGAACCTGCCGGCTGCGGGCAGTGTTACTACTGTGTCCGGGGCTATCCCAATATGTGCGAGAAAAAATGGAAAGTGCGCCCGCCCGCTCATTTTAAGGGACTGACTCTGCCGGGACGTTATGTCAATAAAAATGGAGTACGTCTTTACCAGTATGGCGGCACTACATCCGGATTTGCGGAGTATACCATTGCCATGGAAAAACGCCTTATCAAATTTCCCGCGGATATGCCGATGGAAAGCGCATCGCTGCTGGCCTGCGGGGTGATAACCGGTTTCTGTTCAGTAACCAATGCCGCCCAGGTACAGCCTCTCAGTAGCGTGGTGGTAATGGGAGTCGGGGGAGTTGGCATCAATTCTATTCAGGGCGCAGCCCTGTCCGGCGCCTATCCGGTCATTGCCGTGGATGTTGTCGACAGTAAATTGGAGACAGCCCGCAAATTCGGGGCTACTCATACTATCAACTCCAGAACAGAGCAAGACCCCGTCATGAAGGCCTATGAAATGACATCCGGCAGAGGGGCCGATTACGTATTTGTCACCGTAGGAGGTAAAGTCCCCCTGCGGCAGGGCTTCTCCATGTCCGGTTTCCGTGGCATGACTGTTATTATCGGTCATTCCGGAGATGATAATCTTTCTGATTTTGAACCTACCGATTTCATCGGTGGACAGCGAATACTTACAGGCAGCGGCGCCGGCTCAGCCCGTGTAATGGTGGATATCCCCCGTATTATTTCTCTTTACCAGGCGGGACGTTATAAACTCGATGAGATGGTCAGCGGCCGTTATCCCCTGGAGAAAATCAATGAAGCTATCGAAGCGGTCGATAAGGGCAACGTGATACGTAATGTTATCGTCTTCAAGTAGCATCGGGCTTGAGTAAGACTAAAGTCCAATAGACTCAAAAAACTCCTGGTCGTATTATTACATCAGGGAAGAATAAGAAACATTTCAACCTTTTCAGCAAAATACCCGGCTTTGGTGCAGTCGGGTATTTTGCTTTTTTTCACCTGATCAATTTCAACTCGTAATATTCCCCCTGACGACTGACCCCGTATGTGATTATAACCGGAAGACTGGTGGAGAAAATATTTCAACTATCTATAAAATGGTCTTGATTGAAAAGTATCATTTCAGGGGTCATAATATGTTTAATATTGGATAATTTCGAATGAAGGAGTCGCCTGTGGACCTTTTCGAGGCCTTTAAAGCTTATCCTGATATCGAGAAAGTTATTATTATCAAGTCCGATCTTCTCCGGCTGGGTACAGGAATCAGCCCCTCAGCCCTGGCCGGGGCCAGGAAAAACCCTGATTTAAGGATAAAAGAATACAATATCTTCTCTTACGATTCCACCAGAAAGGGAGTTGTAGCCGGGGACTCCATGCCGGGGGGGATTTTTCTCAAGGACGGCACCTCTGATGGTACGGCCGTACAGCTCAGAATGTCCGAAAATACACCCTATCTCATTGATTATAAAGACGGCGCTTTCGTTCTTTTGTGGAATAACGAGAAGGTAGCCGAAATCCTTCAGTTTGAGGAGCAGGCAGCCTATTATAACCGTTATTTCGAGGACGGCACTCCCTACCAGGCCTATGTTTTCAGTGTCGGTAGAGACCATCTTCAAATAACGGCCAATAAACACTGTGAGTACTTTTCGAAAGGCAAGCAGTGCCTGTTTTGTGAGTTAACCCCCTTTGCCGCCGCTCAGAAAAAAGGCGGTGAAAAGATGGTGCTGCGCAAGCAGGCCGAAAAAGTGGCAGAGGTCCTCTACGCCGGTTTCCAGGAAAAACGTTTCCGTCATATGCTCATCAATGGTGGTACTTTTCTATCCCCTTACCAGGGTAAAACTGAAATAGAGTGGTATGCCGATTTTCTTGAAACGATAAGAAAGCGACTCTGGACATGGTATCCCTCTTGTTTGCAGATCAGCGCACTGGATGATGAAGGTTGGAAGAGAATCCATGATACAGGCATTCCCTGCATAGAACCCAACATCGAAGTATGGGGCAAGGAACTCTTTTCCATTGTCTGTCCCGGTAAAAACGAGGCCTTCGGGTTTGATAACTGGATCAAGCGTACCATCAATGCGGTCAAGTTCTGGGGGCCCGGCAACGTTAATCCCAGTTTTGTGGCCGGTGTGGAGATGGCGCAGCCTTTCGGATTCAAAAGTTTTGAAGCGGCCGTAAAGCACACCCTGGGAGGACACGACTTCCTGATGGGAAATGGAGTCCTGCCCCGTCAGGGCGGTTTCCTGTGTATCGAGACGGGCAGCAAACTGGCCGGTAATGCGCCGCCTCCCCTGGAGTTCTATCTTGAGCTCGGCAGGGGTTATCTTGAGTTGCGCTACAAACATGGATTCGAACACCTCTTTAACGCTCATTGCAGGCATTGTCTGAACCATGGTACCGAGTTCGATTTCGAATATTTCCATGGCCATTCTTCTGCCTCCAGGGAAGCTGAAAAGAAATCGACGCCCCCGGTACCTTAAAACGAAGTCTTCCGTCGGCCTGTACCGGGGAGACCCTTTTTATATACTAATTGTCTTAAAATAGTCCTGACGAAGCCTGGTTGAGCCTCAGCCGAGCAAACACAGCTCACCGTCCTGAACAAAGTTCAGGCTTTGACTTGCGGAGGCTGCCCGGCGCACCGGCGGGCGACTCAGGCATAGTCACATGATACTCCATTTTATTAGATTATTAAGATATGGCAAATAGCGCTGTTAACATTTACAAGTGTAAGGAGGATATATGTTACTTCAAGACAAAGTTGCCATTGTTACGGGAGGAGCTCAGGGTATCGGTAAAGGTATTGCCCTCAAGTTTGCCGGAGAAGGGTGTTCGGTCGCCATAGCGGATATCAACTCCCAGGAGTCCAGCAGCACACTGAAACAGATCACGGACCTGGGTAGCGAAGGCCTGGTAATACACTGCGATGTCACCGACAGCAAACAGGTTAAAAACACCGTACAGCAGGTCTTGGGCAAGTTTGGTAAAATAGACATCCTGGTCAATAACGCCGGCGGTATGCCTTCGGCTCCGCCTCTTGAGGAGATAAACGACGATCTCTGGGATACCGTCATTAATCTCAACCTGAAAAGCCTGTTCCTCTTTTGCAGATCGGTAATACCGCTCATGAAGGAGAAAAGATATGGAAAGGTCATCAACTTTTCTTCCATGGGCGCCATTAATCCGCCCAAGCATTCCATCCATTATAACTCGGCCAAGGCCGGTGTTCTGGGGTTCACCTATGACCTCGCTTATACCGTCGCCCCCTTCAACATCAATGTTAACGTCATCGTCCCGGGACTGATACATACCTCCTTCTATAACAGCCTGGCCGGGTTGAACACGGAACAGCAGAAAGAAGATTTCTTTAATACACTCGGGCAAATGGTTCCCTTGCAGAGGATCGGTACACCTGAGGATATCGCCGGGGCTGCACTGTTCCTGGCCTCCGACCTGTCTTCCTACGTGACGGGTACCAGTCTGCTGGTTTCCGGAGGACTTCCCCTTCAGCCCCAGCCGTCAAAACCCTCAAACGCATGATATCATACTCAATCCTGCTTCCGCCTTCCTGGTAATGTCAGCGGAAGCAGGATTTTTGCTTTTCCAAGATATCCGTAAAAAATAAGCCGGGAGAATCGTCTTCAACAAGCGGGTTTATCGCTATCGGTCGGATGGGCAGGCATATTTCCAGGCATATTCAGTAAACCGGATATGATCTTACCGTTCATGATCTGGACAAATTATCGGCAGCATATTCAGTCAATACACAGCTTTGACGGGGCCACTGCGAAATATTATAATAATACGGTCAAACGGAGTATTCGATAACACGTTGTTGCCGGGAAATATGGCGGAATACCGCCCGTAAAGGGCAGACCTTGGCAACTATTATGTCAAATACTCCCCTCTGCCCTATCTATGGATGGGTGTCCGAGCGGTTTATGGTAGCGGTCTTGAAAACCGCCGTCCTGCAAGGGACCGAGGGTTCGAATCCCTCCCCATCCGCCACCAACAAGAGGGATTTTCCCTCTCTCCCGGTTCTTGTTGGTTCATTGCATATTGAAATTTGAATCTTGTTTGTTATTGGATCTTGTTACTTGTTTCTTATCTTACCCCCCATCCCCCCGCCTTCTCTAACATCGGCTGGTATCTTGACTGGTGAGACAAAAACAGCGGCTTGCAACTAATGGCAAACTAATTTTTTTCTTGTTTAATCTACAACACGGTGGATTTTATATTCCTATCCGGTTCCGGCATTTTGGTTCTTCGTCTGCGAACGTGACTTTTCACAGAGCCTGGATATACTCGGCCAGACCAGTTTGGCTAACTTAATTATCAATCAAAGCATTCCCTTCCTCCCCTCCTTTATGATTATACTTTATGTTTTTAATACCTTCCATTCACCGCACAGGGATCCCCCTGGATATTTTATGTAAAAAGCCTTTGCTTGTCGTTCAAATGTTTTTCTTTTTCCGCCTGATATTGTCCTCGATGCCGGGTTATCCCACTCGACACGTCTATTTGTCCTTGTCACAATTCAGGCGTAAACTTAAGTAGTCAGGAAAGAGTTCTGAAAATTATCCCGGCATGTTTTTAAGCAGGAAAGTGTTCGGTAGCTGTGTTAGAACATAAAAAAAGCGGTTTCTCGTCCATCGGGTCCAGGACGTTCAGCTCGCTGCGAAATCGGGCCTATCGTCTCTACTTTCTCGGTGTGCTGGGTCAGTTCGCCTCGATGAACATGCAAATGGTTACCGGTTCTCTGCTCATATACCGGCTCACTGATTCCGCTGCCCTCCTGGGGACAATGGCTCTGGCTCACGCCGCACCCATGCTTGTCCTGTCTTTGTTCGGCGGAGTTATCGCCGATCGCGTCCCCAAAAAAGGGATCCTGATCCTGGGTCTGGCAGGTTCGGCCATCATCTCCTTCCTGGTCGCTCTTTCCCTTACCACAGGTCTGCTCAGCAGGGAGAACGCCGGGTCCTGGTGGATATTGATCGCCTCTTCACTCCTCCAGGGTGTCGTTATGGGACTGATGATGCCGGCGCGTCAGTCAATCATTCCCGAACTTGTGACCAGGGAACAGACCATGAACGCTGTAGCCCTTAATACGCTGGGCATGAATGTTCTTAGCCTTATCGCCCCTGCCGCAGCCGGATTCCTGGTGGACGCCTTTGACTTTGCCTCGGTTTATTACACCATGACCGGACTGAATCTCTACGGGGTTGGTTTTCTCATCTTCCTGCCTCGCATCACCCGGAAGACCTCCGCCGGCAGCAGTATCATAGCCGATATAAAGGCAGGATTCAGCTATGTCCGGAGCAAACGTCCTGTACTCCTCGTTTTGTTTTTCTCTCTCTTTTTTGTGGTGCTTTCCATGCCCTACCGGCAATTGCTGCCCATTTTCGTGGATGATATCCTGGGGGTCGGGGCTACGGGAATGGGGGTCCTGATGAGTGCATCCGGCGCTGGGGCAATGGTCGGTTCCCTGGCCCTGGCTAACCTGCCCAATAAAAAACGCGGTCTGATATTAATGCTCAGTGGAGCCCTCTCCGGTCTGGTCCTGATAGCCTTTGCCTTCTCCACCTCTTGGATCAGCTCGCTGGCCTTTATTGTATTCGTCGGATTGAGCCAGACCGGCAGGATAACCACCAGCAACGCCCTGCTTCAGACCTATGTGGATAATGCCTATATGGGCAGGGTCATGAGTATCTTCATGATGCAATGGGGTCTGGTCAGTTTCAGCACCTTTTTTGCGGGTGCCATGGCGGAGGCCATCCCTGTACAATGGGTAGTTGGCGGACTTGCCTTAGCCCTTCTGGCGGTGTCCCTTCTGGCCCTGGTATTCCTTCCCACCATCAGAAAGCTGGACTAGATTACACTAACCGCAGCCGCCAATACCGGCCCGTATAGAGCATACTATGGTAATATCCGGACAGCATACTTTTGTTATGTCAGCTTTACGCAATATATTCCCAGCCAAAAAATATTATGTTATATTTGACCTGATTGGTGGTAGAATATTAATTACCTAAAATCTCAATCGATAAATCGTTGAGGAGGTGATAACTATGGGCTACCATTTCAGGAACCTGGTTTTTGAGGGAGGCGGGGTGAAGGGCATGGCCTATACCGGGGCCATGCAGGTGCTGGAGGAAAAGGATATTCTTTCCGGCATCAAGCGGGTCGGCGGTACTTCGGTGGGAGCCATCAACGCTCTCCTTTTTGCCCTGGGCTTTGATAATCAGGAGCAAAGGAATATCCTGTGGAAACTCGATTTCAATAATTTTTTGGACGCGAGCTGGTTGATACCCGATATCATGCGGGTTATCAAGCGCTACGGCTGGTATAAAGGTGATTTTTTCCGCGAATGGGCGGGCAAGCTGATAAAAGAAAAGACCGGCTCACCCCATACCACCTTCAGAGAACTGAAGGGAGCGAAAAAGCCTGACCTTTACGTCTACGGAACAAACCTGAGTACCCGCTTCAGTGAAGTATTTTCATTTGAACACACACCAGATATGCCTCTCGCGGATGCCGTACGTATATCGATGTCATTGCCGCTGTTTTTTACAGCCGTTATTATCGCCGAAAAAGGCGTCTACGTGGATGGGGGATTGCTGGATAATTACCCGGTCAAGATGTTTGACCGTGAAAAATACGTTGACAGCCAGAAACGTAAGACAGAGTATTATGATAAGCGCAATATCGCCTTCTTGAAAGAACATCCGCAGAGCAGTCCGTATGTTTACAACAAAGAAACCCTCGGATTCCGCCTGGACTCCAGGGATGAAATAGCCCTTTTTCGTTACAACGAAAAGCAGGTAGAGCCAATAGACCATTTCTTTGAATACGCTAAGGCGCTGGTAAAAACAATCCTTGAAAGCCAGGGCAATAATCATCTCCATAGTGACGACTGGCAGAGGACCATATACATAGATACGCTGGGAGTATCCACCACCGATTTCAGTTTGCTTGACGAAACTAAAACGGCATTGGAAAAATCGGGAAGAGACGGAGCAAATGAATATTTTAAGTGGTTTGACGACCCGGACAACCAGCCGTTCAACCGGCCTTGAATTGGTGAGGAACGGCTGAAGACCGGCAGGAATTGGTTTTACTATCACGTCATAGTTATTTCGGTAGTATTTTTTGCTTGCTATTCCGATCATTTATGCCCGATAATGTAAGAAATATTCCACCGGTATTCAGTCAAGCCCTCATAAAAATACCACGGGGTTTTTCCCTGTGTTAGAAGGAGAAGGTTGTGGATTTTAAAGATAAAATTGCTCTGGTTACAGGATCTTCCGGAGGCATCGGAAAAGGTATTGCGATAGCACTGGCCAAAGAAGGCGCCGACCTTATTTTGGTCTCACGCAACGTACCCAAACTGGAGGCTGTCAAGAAAGAAATAGAGGCCCTCGGCCGCCGGGCGGCGGTGATTAAATGCGATACCTCACTGGATGAGGATGTCGCTAAGATAAAAGACGCTGCTATCGGCGCTTTTGGAAGAATCGATATTCTAATTAACAATGCCGCTGTCGGTATCCGCGGACGGCTCGAAGATACTAAAATGTCCGACTGGGAATATCTGGTTAATACCAACCTCATGGGTTACATCCGCGTCGTGCAGAATTTCTTGACCTATTTCATGGAAAGGAAAAGCGGATATATCGTCAATGTCTCTTCCATCCAGGCCCTTGGCTATACCCCGGGAACACAAAATATTCCTTATATCGTTACCAAGGCTGGTATTATCAGTCTCTCCGAATGCCTGTATGGCTACCTCGGCCCCATGGGGATCAAGGTTTCCTGCCTTATTCCGGGCGGAGTTGCCACTGACATGGCTGCCAATGCGCGTTATGTCGGCAGCCAAGAGGCCATAAAAGAAATGAGAGACAAGGATGTCGCCTTTGCCGAACAGGCTAAAAAAGGAAAGGCCCCGTTTCACTTTCTAACGCCCGGGGAGCTGGCTGCCGGGCTTCTCGAAGGCATGAGAAAGGAAGACTATATCATTTCCGTTCCAGACTTCCGCCAGATGCTTAAAGAGCAGGGCCGCGATATAGATATGCTCAACGCCTTTCTCAAAAAAGCGATACAGCCCCAATAAGAGGGTCTACCTCTGTTATCTCTTTAATTGCGGAACTTAAGGAGGTCCGTGTTGACGGACCTCCCTTTTGCTGGCAGTCACGTTTACGTGAAAGACTGTCAGATTTTGATTTTACTATCGCCCTGACGGGACAAAAATACTGCTGGTTTTCGAAGCACGTCCCGCATTCCGTGCACTTGTCCGGGTCTATGCTGAAAACTTCATTGGTCTCGGTGATCGCTTCCGCCGGACAGACCTTGTTCCATATGCAGGCGTGGCAGCTTATACATTTTTCCGATATCCTGTATGACACTGTACCTCATCCGAAATATATCATTGTCCGCATTCCTGTCTGACAACCGAATGCGGACAATGTCTCTTTTTCACCGTGTTTTAAAAGGGTTTAATGCTGGCCTTTCTTCGCCGTGGCAGCTCCTCCGGAATAGATATCTCCGCCGTGCCCCCACGGCCGTAGAACGATAAATATCCAGGGCTTTGACTGCTTCAGCACTCTTACCGGGCAGTGCGGATGCCCTTTGGGTTGAATGGCCACTGTAGGTTTGGTAATGCGGTGGATTTCCATCTCTTCGCCCATGCACATTTCTACCTCGGCAGGGAACTCACTCAGATCGTTGCAGTCACAGCCGATAAAAATAAGAAATTCGGTATAGGGATGTACGTGCGGCTTGTCCGGCTCCGGTGTAAACCGGTAAGGGGCCTTGTTCATGCTTTCATATGACATGTTGAATTCGAAACCCGTGCCGAAAATATCCGTTATCGCACCGTCATGGGTATCCGGGTTCTTGGGTCCGTAATGCCAGGGGCCGTTGCGCTTGAAAGCAAGCTCTTTGAAATTTTCCTGGTATTTCGAACCCATCCAGGGTGCGTAATGGGTAGCCGGAGGATTGTCAGATACCTTCTTTTCTTTCACTTTGGATGTTATCGAAATATTCATCATGATGAAGCGGTTTTCCATGGGCCCGACGAATATCGGCCCGTGTGTCAGCCCCTTGGGAATAGCGACAGCCGTGGAGGTTGTAATGCGGTGCTTTTCCATTTCGTCACCCAGACTGAGGTCTATCTGGGCTCCCAGGTATCCCAGATCGATAGTATTGGTACCCATCCATACCATCATCTGGTCGTAATCGCATACCTGTGTCCGGCAGGGCAATATATTACCGGAATTGTGAAATGTTCCGTATCTCAGGTTAAGATCATAGCCGAAAAACTTGCCGTCCATCTCTGTCCCCTGCCTGTAGGAGCCGGGACCATAGTCCTTGAACGGGGGAATGGTTTTCACCAGATGCCCATATTTTGTTTGTGCCATTTTTATCCTCCTTAGTAAATATGTTGTTTCATTTCATGTCCTGGTATTATCGGATTGCATACCCTGGTGCCGGATTTTATTGGTCCCTGTGTGCTTACGATTGCCTTTCCCTCGAAAGAAGCGAAATAAAAAGGTGAGGGCTGAATGGAAATACTTAATGGACCCTCGCAATTAAGTATCAGTTTAGGTCACCTTATCTGTAAATGTCAATAGAAAATTATATGGCTAATACTGTTCAGTCCGCGTACCATATCTTTTATCCGGACTGGGGCGCACGACCTGTATACATTGTCATTGCTCGATAACCAGTCCGACCCCGCATCTGACGGACTGCTGTGGAAACAATTTAAGTATTTCTGACTTATACCTGGTACAATGGCAGGGAACGATAAGTGAAAGGCCGCCCAGCCTGCCGAAATCCCGGAACCCGTGGAATCCCCCCGCTATCCCGTAGATATGCCCCAGCTTTAAGCCTGCTTCGATGATCTCCCCGATACCCGGATGAGAGCAGCCGGTTAACATTAGTATGCCTTTATCCGTTTCAATAGCCAGGGACTGCTCCATGCCCTTCAGCTCTCCGGTGGAAAAAATACCCCCGGCAATCCTGCAACCATCGCGAATAAAGGTTACCCTTCTTTCCGGAAATGTTTCATGGAGAGAGGCCGGTAAAAAAAGTTCTGCTTCTTTATTGATTTCCAGTATACGGTTGAGACCCCCGGTGTGATCGCTGTGATCATGAGAGATAACAATCTTTCCGATCCTTGCGGCGTCAATGCCAAGATATTGCATATTATTCAGCAGCGTTGATCCGTCAGCTCCGGTATCAAAGAGGATCGGTACCGACCCTTTACATTCAATAAGGGCCGCAAAACCCCATCCCGCCTTGCACCCCGTTTTGATTGATTCGTTATCATAGACAATTGTGATCTTCACCTGGTCTGTCTGCCTCCCGTCTTGTTTTTTCATCATTCCGGCCACCGGTCTTCCGACAAACCCTTCTTTATTTTTCGACCCCGCCCCAGCTCCCTACTCCGGATTTAAATAGTAAAGCCGTCCCCTGCGTCCGCCTGCTTTCAGAAAAATATTGATAGCCGAAGCTAGACCGTTCCCCAGTTTACAGGAAGAAAATGTGGCCTTTGGCGTCGCTTCCTGTTCCTGCTCATGGGGCGCCGGTTCAAGATCGAAAGTCATGTAATGTGCGTCGTATCCACCCCACGCCTTAAAAACGGATAACGCCGAATATGGCCACGAGAAAATACCTTTATCTCCCCAGTTTTCTCCCCAGGAATTGAGAGAATAGAATCTCTGGTTTTCGTCATTATAGGCATATACCAGTGTTTCATGCCCTCCTGACAGTTCGTTATCCTCCGTGATATCGGGTTCAGCGCCGGACTGCGGTTCGAACCACTTTGTCGGCCAGGGATTTCCAATCGATACCAGGTGTCCTTCAGCCAGCGCCGAACGAATTCCGTCAACGCCGTCCCCCACACGGTAGTAAGCAAAATTGTTATATTTGATAGCCTGTCCCATACGCGTGCTTGATGGAGCGTGCTTATCAAGTACGGTGCTGGAAAATGGCCATAGCGACTCCGGTAACAAGCCTGACTTAAAAAGCCAGTCTAAAGCATCCCGGGGATACACCCCTGCATTCTCAGCCAGGGTCCCCTCTAAAAACCTGGCCCCGTTCCAAATCCACTGCGGGCTATACCACTCGCTGTATATGCCTTTCTCTTTGGCCATACCGCACACATTAGCCCCGATCCCGAATCCAACACAGGCATTCATGGATTCCTGATTGCGTACGTTCGGCAAAAGCGTTGCCAGACTGACCGAAGATGGCAGTACAACCGCTTTCACCCCGTACATGAAATCCCGGCGATCATATTTGTCCTTTTTCCAACCGGTCAAATTCGGCATATACAACCTCCCCCGTTTATGTTTTCATCAGATCCAATACTAGTCCTTCCCTGGCTTTTGTCAGGTTTACTATTCCGTTTACGCGATTGGATATTTCGGGAATCCTTCATCACTGCGTACGTCCCGCTGTTTGCTAAGGACTTCAGTCTTTTCCCATAACGGGGACTGTTTCTGAGGAGAATTGTGGGAATCGGTAAATCGTAAACGCCCATCTATTAAATAGCTTGAGCAGATAAATCATAATACGTAATATTCCTGATGTCAATGAAACCAGGCGCGTTAGATTTCTAAATATTCGACAACTATTGATTGTGCATGATCGAAGCCCGGCTAAGCCCCGGACTAGCTCTACTCTCCTTTTCTTCCCCTTGCGCAGTCTGACCGTTATGTACCCCCCGGCTGAATCAGTAATCCTACGCCATAAAAATAGCGTCATATATTGTTGGGGTCTTTTCACAGGTATATTGATACATCGCCCTGTATGGTATTATAATGTGACCAATCGTCGAATAAGCTCCCTTATTTCTGTGAAGGGATACCGAAGTCGTCTGTGTTTATATCCTCTATGGATATACCCGGCTCTACGGAACCACCAGTGTTGCTTTCTACAGGAAAAATAAAAATAAGGAGGTCTTCAGCAAATGGACAACACCAAATACGGAAAACACCTGATCCCTGCTCATTTCGAACTGGCCAAAGACAAGATGGGAGCTCATATCTTCCAGTTTTCTGCTTCTGAATACGGAGTTGACGCTTCGTGGATTTTGTACCCCGTGACAAAAGCCCTTCCCGACCAGGGACTGCCGACTCACAGCCATGATTTCCAGCAGTTTATCTCCTGGTTCGGGTCGGACCCCAAAAACATCGGTCAGTACGATGCCGAAGCCTATTTGTGTCTCGGGGAAGAACAGGAGAGGCATGATTTCACCACTCCCATAATTCAAAACCTCTCTCCCGGCACTCCGCATTGTCCCGGCGGATGGCTTAAAGTTGACAAACCCGTTTACCATCTGGACGTCTTCTTTGCGTCCACCTGGGCCAAGAAAGATGTGAAAATTCCCGATTCTGCTGGTAAAACCCCGGGTAAAAAATACAGTCACCATTTTATTCCGGCGCCAATTGCTCCGGCCAGGTACGGTCCGCCTATACCCACCTTGAATTTCTCTGCTGCTCCATACGGTATCGATGCGGGATGGTATGTCGTACCAGTTCTCGAACCAAGGGTCATGCAGGACAAACCTCACAAGCACGATTTTCCCCAGTTCTTCAGCTTCCTGGGAAGCAATCCGTTTGACCTTCGCCAGTTTGATGCTGAAATTGAGGTATATCTGGGTGAAGAAGGGGAAAAACATGTCATCACCCAACCCACGGTCTTATATATAGCCCCCGGGATGGTGCATTGTCCCATGATATACAAGAGAGTAGGCCAACCCGTTCTTCATCTCGATATGTATTTTGCGCACGAATACCAGAGGACATATATTAACGGATAGTCCCTTCGTAATATCACACCGATGCTGTTCATCTAAAACAACGATAAGGAGTAACACTATGACAGAACAAGAATTGGAAATCAAGGTCAGGACTCTTGAAGACCAGGTTAAAACCATGGGAGACCAGATCAATGCTCTTCAGACATTACTGGACATAGAGGCCATAAAGACTCTGCAAAGGGTTTATGGTTTTTATCTGGAGCACTGGATGTTTCAGGAGATAGTCGACTGCTTTGCGGATAGTCCTGATGTTTACCTCGACTTTTATCCCCTGGGAATCTGGAAGGGAAAGCAGGGAGTCATCAAATACTTTGAGCAACATAAGCAGTACAATCCGCAGTTCCTGCACCAGATCATGCAGTTGTCCCCTGTTATCCACGTTGCCCCGGACGGCCAATCGGCTAAAGGAAGATGGTATGGCTACGGGCCGATTGCCGATCCCCGCGGCGGGCTTGGGGACGAATTGCTCCACAGCGGCACCTATGAGATGGAATACGTGAAAGAGGACGGTATTTGGAAATTTGAGATGCTCTCCTGGCGTGTTAATTACATCGCAACACCTGAAAAAGGTTTCGTCAAGTTTGACCGTGAGGCCGTTTTCGGTAAAAATTTCAAGTTCAGCGGAAATAAACCCGATGTGACCTTCACTAAAAGTCAAAACACATCCTACCCTTCCGGTTATATTTATCCCTTTCACTTTAAACATCCTGTTACCGGTAAAAAAACGAGCGAAGAAGACATCAATGCCGGACTCGGTTTCACTTCCGGAGAGTAGTCATTCAGTATTCCGTGCATACTTCTAATACAATTCCTTGAAAACATACAGAAAAATGCACCCTAGGGTCCATGTAATTAGTACTAAAGGGTAATATACTAAATATTGAAAGTTGAAATTTGGCACCCTGTTAGAAAAGGAGGTGCATAATGAAACTACAGAAATGGTTGGGGATATGGAAATTTCCGGGTTGACACCCTGCTTCATCGCAGGGACGTTGATACTCAAACCCGGCTCTTGGGATGTGTTGTTGGGGTGAGAACTATGATTCTCCTGGGATTAGAGCGTCTTTTTTCGGGGTATGGTGTTTGCGGTGGTTGCTTTTGGTGGTTTGAGAACTGAGATTCTTTAACATTTATGACGTGTTGTTTTGTTGTTGAGGACTTGAGGCGGGTTTGAGAAGAATCATGAAGGGGGATATCGTTAGATATCCTCCTTTTTTTGCCTTTTGATTCTCTATCCAGGTCCGGCTTTCCACCCGGCATACCACAGCCCGCTAAGTACAGCCGCTATACCCTGTGACAGGAGACCATGTGACCTCCTCCGGTATCACGCAGCGGTGGTCTTTCGCTTTTACACTCCGGTCCGGCCAACTGGCAGCGGGGATGGAAATGACAGCCCGGAGGCGGATTGGCCGGGCTGGGTACTTCGCCCTTAAGCACAATACGCCTGCGTGTCTCCTCGATAAAAGGATTGGGGATGGGAATAGCTGAAAGTAAAGCACGCGTGTAGGGATGAAGTGGATTGGCATACAGTTCTTCAGAGGTGGTCAGCTCAACAATGCGTCCCAGGTACATCACGGCTATCCTGTCGCTGATGTGCTGGACCACTGAGAGATCATGGGCGATGAAAAGATAGGTCAGTCCAAGTTTAGCCTGGAGTTCCTCCAGCAGATTGATAATCTGGGCCTGGATGGAAACGTCCAGGGCCGAAATGGGTTCGTCGCAAATCACCAGCGAAGGGTTACAGGCCAGCGCGCGGGCGATACCCAGTCTCTGGCGCTGCCCTCCGCTGAACTCATGGGGGACGCGGTCTACCATGCTGGGATCCAGCTCAACCAGCTTGAAGAGCTCGGCCAGCTTGTCATCATACTCGCTTCTGGTCACCATGTGGTGAATCAGCAGGGCTGTTCCCACAATATGTCCCGCGTTCTGGCGCGGATTGAGTGAGCCATAAGGGTCCTGGAAAATACTGCCCATGTCTTTTCTTAATGGACGGATCTTTCTCTCCGGCAGACTGGAAATATCGCGTCCATTGAAAATAATCTTGCCTGATGTGGGTTTATATAGCCTCAGAATGCTGCGGCCGGTGGTGGTTTTGCCGCAGCCGCTTTCTCCCACCAGGCCCAGGGTCTCATGCTTAAGGATATCGAAGCTGATATCATCAATTGCCTTGATATCCCCTATCCTGCGCCGGAATAACCCCCGTGTGATGGGGAAATACATTTTCAGATTCTTGATCTCTACCAGGGCTTCCTGGCTGTTGTCGGATTTCATGGCTTCTCCTGTGTCTCCACAAAGCAGGAGACATAATGGTCCTTTCCCACGGCCCTCAGTGCCGGCCAGTTTTCCTGCCTGCACTGCTCCCGGCTGTATGTACAGCGCGGCAAAAAAGCACAGGTAGAGGGCAGATTGATCAGGTTTGGAGGCAGACCGGCAATGGGCACGAGCTTCCGCTTTTTCCTTGTTTCTCCCAGTTGGGGTACACTCTTCAGCAGGCCGATGGTATAGGGATGACGGGGATCGCCGAAGATGTCCTTGGAGCTGCCGGACTCCACTATACGGCCGGAATACATCACGTATATCCTCTCGACATAGCGGGCTACTACTCCCAGGTTGTGAGTTACGATCACCAGGGCAGTATTCAGGCTGGATACCTTCTCCTTCATCAGCTCCAGGAGCTGGGCCTGGGTGGTTACATCCAGGGCTGTCGTAGGCTCATCTGCAATAAGTATCCGGGGATTGCAGGACAGTCCCATGGCGATCATCACCCTCTGTCTCATTCCTCCGCTGAACTGGTGAGGATAATCGTCGATCCTGTTCTCAGCCTCCGGAATGCCTACATTCTTTAAAAGTTCTATGGCCTTTCTCCTGGCAGTCTGATGGTCCATGTGGAGATGTATCTCAAGAGGTTCGGTCAACTGGCGACAGACCGACAGGACGGGATTAAGTGAGGTCATGGGCTCCTGGAAAATCATGGCTATCTTCCCGCCCCGGATGGAGCTCATCTCCTGCCCTTTGGCGGTGTACTTCAGCAGGTCCTGCCCCTCGAAGAGTACCTTCCCGGATACTATCTCTCCCGGGGGTGAGGTGATTAATTGCATCACCGAAAGCATGCTGACCGACTTGCCACAGCCGCTTTCGCCTACCATCCCTACGGTTTCACCTTCATTGATATAAAAAGAGACCCCGTCCACCGCTTTCACCAAACCGCGGTAAGTCCGGAAATAGGTCTTCAGGTTGTCTACCTTCAATAACGCTGCCATACCCAGCAACCTCGCTTATACTCTGTATTGGCTGTTTCTCCGATTACCCGGTTAGCGGGCGAACACAAGGAGAGCCACTGCATTTTTGCTTTCGTAAGAACCTACAGATTATTAAATTACGCCTCTAAGCCTGGGATCCAGTGCATCTCTCAGCCCGTCTCCCATCATGTTGAAGCCAAATACCACCAGCATGATGGCTACGCCGGGAGCAAAGGAAAGCGCCGGGTTGGACAGGATAAACTTGTAGCCGTCATTTATCATACCTCCCCAGGCCGGCTCAGGCGGCAGGACGCCGATGCCCAGGAAGCTCAGTCCCGCTTCAGCCAGGATGGTCGTGCCCAGACCAATGGTGGTTACCACCAGCAGTGTCGGGATGGCGTTGGGCAATATTTCCTGTACCATCAAGCGCATGTCACCCATCCCCAGGGCACGCGCCGCCAGAATATAGTCGTTCTGTTTTACACTCAGGGACTGGCCGCACATTACGCGGCACTGCACCGGCACCATGCCCACTCCCAGGGCGATTATTACGTTCTTGAGACCTCCTCCGATCACCGAAGCCAGGATAAGGGCCAGCAGTATCATGGGTACCGCCATCAGGGCATCCGTCAGACGCATGATGATGTTAAAGACGATCCCGCCGAAATGGGCTGCCATCAGCCCCAGGGCTTCCCCCACCACGGCCGATAGTCCGATGGCACCAATGGCTACCAGCAGTGAGGAACGGGAGCCGTAGATCAGGCGGCTGAGTACATCCCTGCCCAGCGAGTCGGTGCCCAGCAGGTGCTCCCGGCTGGGCTGTTCCAGGGTATGTCCCATATCCATGAGATAGGGATCGTAGGGGGCCAGCAGGGGCGCGAAGATGGCTGTCAATATCAGGAGAATAATGACAATCATACCGAAAACGGCTACCTTGCGTCCGAAAAAGACCTTCACTATCCTCCGGAATTCGCTGTAATGGGCTGATTCCTCTGTGTTATCCACCGGAACAGGCTTGTCTGCACTTATATTCTTCACCATTTGCTCTCTCTCTAATTGTATCTGATTCTGGGATCAAACCAGCCGTAGGAAATGTCCACGATAAGGTTGGAAAGCACGGTAATCGCCGCTATTATCAGCACGCCCGCCTGTACGATCTGGTAATCATGGCTGAAGGCGGAAGAGGTCAGCAGCTTGCCCATGCCGGGGATGTTGAACACGGTCTCAATCAGTACCGTACCGCCGAATATCATACCCACCTGCATGCCCAGGATGGTGATGACGGGAATCATGGCGTTCTTGATGGTATGCCTGGCGATGATGAGTCTCTCTCTCAGCCCCTTGGCCCAGGCTGTGCGGATGTAGTCCTGTCCCACCACCTCCAGCATACTGGAGCGGGTCTGGCGGCATAGAGAGGCTATGGAAAAGAGGGACATGCAGAAGACCGGCATGATAACCTTGCGTATGCTGAGCCAGAAATCATCGAAAGGCGAGGTATATCCGCTGGTCGGCAGCCAGCCCAGTTTAAGAGAAAATAGATAAATCAGCAGTATCCCTACCCAGAAAGTGGGCACCGTTATGCCCAGATTGGCCAGTATGGTCACCAGGTTATCGATCCACGTCCCCCTTCTCAGGGCGCAGATTATACCGAACAGAACTCCCAGTATCGTACTGATAAAAAAAGAAAGGGCTCCCAGGTAGATGGTTATTGGCATTCGCTGCGCAATAATATATGAGACATCCTGGTTATAAAAAATAGACTGTCCCAGGTTGCCCTTGAAAACACCACCCAGCCAGTCCAGATATTGCGCGGCCAGTGGTTTATCCAGACCGTACTGATGTCTCAGCTCCGCCAGTTGATCCAGGGTTAAGGTACCCAGGTTTCGCTGAGAGATAAAAAGCATGAGGGGATCACCCGGCAGCAGCCGCATGATCAAAAATACCAGGATGGTGACCAGCAATAAAATTACAACACCTATCAATAATCGGCGTATTATGTAAGCTGCCATCCAACCCCTCCTGCGAACTGCGCTCTGGCCCCTTCAGTTACTCTGTTGAATTAAACCATGGGAAGAGATCTCATTATGGAAACCTCTTCCCATTTTGTTAAACTGGTTCTATTTCATTTGTTTATCCAGATGTTAACCGGGTCAAAAAAGCCGTTGGTATGACCGCCGCCCCGGTTTATGTCCTGTACGCTCTCATCTATCACGCACCCGGGGCCGTCCTGTAGATAAGGTACTTGCAGACATTCATTATATAACGTTTTTTGCAGGTCTTTCATCTTGACCAGCCGCTTGTCGATAGCATATTCCATGGCCATGCGTACCCTGGCATCTTCGAAAGGCAAGTCCAGGTTGGCGTTGTCTGTTATGATGCTGAAAACAATTCCCAGGTTTGGGATACCCACCTTCTAGCCCTCTTCCTTCATTAATAAATCAACGAAAACGCCGATCTTTACTAATGATCAATATAGAACTTTGGTAAGTTATTATAGCCAACTCTTTTTTTGATTGTCAACATCGCATTTCTGGAATATTTGTTCCTTAAAATGGAAATATTGAACATTATACCCTGTGGCAATCAATGTTTGGATAGGATAGGATATTAGTTATGAAAGCTGTTTTGGGTATCATCTCCGGCGTACTTGCGGGCATTATCATGATCTGCGCCATAATCGCCGCCCTGACATTTTGGGGACCGCTTGATTTAGCCCGTGAATCAGCAGGGGTAAAAAAAGGCATGGCCGGCCCCGCGGAAACGCCTCAATTACCCTCCACTGTCGTAATTATTCCTTCTTTTTCTGCATCCCCTTCCCTTCCCGATCCCTCACCCTCTGCCCTCGACACGGCCATATCACCCATACAGACCCCGCCTGTTCCACAGGCAAGCCCGCCTTTTCAAACAGATACTGCGGTGGATTTCAGTCTTGATATTACCAGGGTGAGTGGCTCGGATTATTCTCGCCGGGTTTCATCCATCCTGACCAATACGGGTGATGCTGATGCCCATGATACCACGGTCAAAGTTGAGGCCTACTATCAGGGCTCTAAGATAAAACTCGCAGGCGATGAATATGTCCTGCACAACCTGGGTACCATTGGTGCGGGATTGGCCGCAACGATTACAACAGATCTTAAGTTCAGCATCCCCGATGGTAACAAAGTCATGAAAAACGGCGCAGACTTCGTTGTAACCATCTCATCGAAGGAAATAGTCAAAACGTTTGATTACAGTTACAAACCCTGAAACCGCAAGTATATTAACTGAGACCGCTCAGGCCTGGAAGTATTCCGCTAATAAAAATGGGTGCTGGCACCGTTCTGTAATATCCCCTGATACCCTATTATTCACCTCAGATATAAAAAAATTTGCATAACAAGGGAATCGGGATATGTCGTACATAGTCTGGAGCAAAAAGTGCAAGAAATGCAAAGGGCAGTTCTACTTTGAGGAAAACGAGGATGGAGCATCTCTGGTTTGTATCCAGTGCGGGTTTACCGAACACATCACTGAAAAGGAACTGTCAGACCTGGTTTCAGCCACAATGCCGGAAAATAAAAAACAATTGACCCGGGTATAAACAAATTATAATAGTATCCGGGGATTAACGGATTTATGAGCCTGGTTGAAGTGGCGTACGGGTAAGAGCAAAACATAAGCTCATCCTCTTTTTTCTGCTTCAACTACCTCCGCCAGCACCGCAACACCCTTCAACACGACTTCCAGTTCACTTTCCGTCATTCTTGAAAGGACGGATGACATCTGGTTAAATCTGCGCTCACGTAAATTGGATATCAGTACTTCTCCCTTTTCAGTAAGACGCAGCATTAGCATCCGGCGGTCTTCCGGATTTTCAGTACGGCTTACCAGCTCCTGTTCGACCAGGCGGTCGATTATCCCGGTTACGTTTGATGGAGTAACCTTCATTGCAGCGGCAAGCTGTCTGAAATTGACTGTGCCCTCGTTGAATATAAAAAACAGGCTTTTCACCTGTGCGATCGTAAGACTCAAACCCATCCAGATATCAGGATTATACTGGTCCATATGACGGTTCACCAGTCTCTGATTTTTGATTATTTCATTGATTAGACTCTCTTTTTTCATTTCACATCACTCCGCCAATTCAGGCCATGAAATTTCTGAATATCCCTAACTTATTGAGTCTTTCAATAATGTTCTCTGGATTCCAACCGGATTCTTGTCATTATTATAATAATATACTTCTTGAATAATTTAGACAACTTTATTTTAACTATTTGTTCAGCCTCATTATAATAACCCTCATTTATTGTTTTTTAATTTCCGTCTGATAATAAAATATTGGCAACCGGAAAGCAAAAAGCAACGGACTGCTCAGCCATCGCCGGGATGGAGTGAAATTGAATACCCTGTATTCACCGGTTATACTGGTACTGGAACAGATATTGTGGAGCAAGCATGCGCCGGTTTGAAATTGTTTCAGATTTTATGATGACGGGCGACCAGCCGCAAGCTGTAGATAAGCTGGTAGAAGGGATTAACCAGGGTTATAAACATCAGACCCTGCTGGGAGTAACCGGAAGCGGTAAGACATTCACCATGGCCAATATCATAGCCAGGGTACAAAGACCTACCCTGGTGATGTGCCATAATAAAACGCTTGCCGCCCAGTTATACAGCGAATTCAGGGAATTCTTTCCTCATAATGCCATCGAATATTTCGTCAGCTATTACGATTATTACCAGCCTGAAGCCTATATTCCCCGTACCGATACATATATAGAGAAAGAAAGCCAGATCAACGAGGAAATAGATAAACTGCGACATGCCGCTACCCAGGCCCTCTTTTCACGTCCGGATACACTAATCGTAGCCTCCGTTTCGTGTATCTACGGTCTGGGGGAACCGGAAGAATATCGCAGCTTTGTCCTCAGCCTGAACAGCAATGAAAACTATAATTTTTCAGGTGTACTGAGAAGACTGGTTGACATGCAATACGAACGTAATGATATGGATTTTACCCGCGGCAAGTTCAGAGTCCGGGGTGACACTCTGGAAATACAGCCCGCCTATGACGACACCGCCCTTCGCATAGAATTTTTCGGCGACACCATTGACAGGATCCTTCAGATCGACCCGCTGACGGGTGAAATAGTAGGCCAGCACGATTCTATAGATATTTATCCCGCCAAGCATTTCGTTACTTCACATGAAAAATTGCTGATGGCGCTTGAAAGCATCAAAGCAGAGCTCCAGGAGCGGCTGGCCGAACTGAAAAGCCAGGATAAGCTGCTTGAAGCTGCCAGGCTGGAACAGCGCACCAACTATGACCTCGAAATGCTGAGAGAGGCCGGCTATTGCAATGCCGTGGAAAACTATTCACGCCACCTGGCCCAGCGCCCGGCCGGCAGTACTCCCTGGACCCTGCTGGACTATTTCCCGCCGGAATACCTGCTTTTTATCGATGAGTCCCACATGACCATACCCCAGATCCGGGGGATGTACAACGGCGACCGCTCCAGGAAGGAAATACTGGTTGACTACGGGTTCCGCCTGCCGTCAGCACTCGATAACCGCCCCTTGAATTTCGCCGAGTTCAATAAGCGTATTTCCCAGGTGGTCTACACTTCAGCCACACCTTCTGAATATGAATCAACGCAAAGCTCGCAGGTTGTTGAGCAACTGGTCCGGCCCACAGGCCTGCTGGAACCGGTAATAGAAATCAAGCCCACCAGAGGGCAGATAGACGACCTTCTCTCCCGTATAAAAAGCTGTGTGGATAAAAAACAGCGCTGCCTGATAACAACACTTACCAAGAGAATGGCTGAAGAGCTGGCCGACTATTTGCTGGAAATGGGCATAAAGACCCATTACCTGCATTCCGAAATCGATACGCTTGAAAGGGTTGAAATCCTGCGCGACCTCCGCCTGGGCATATACGATGTGATCGTGGGAATCAACCTTCTCAGGGAAGGGCTTGACCTTCCGGAGGTCAGCCT
This sequence comes from Dehalococcoidales bacterium, assembly GCA_016926695.1. Next base: position 22,876 of record JAFGOB010000125.1, read on the forward strand.
GGTAGCCATACTCGATGCGGACAAAGAAGGATACTTGAGATCGAGAGGGGCCTTAATACAGACCATGGGACGCGCCGCCCGTCATGTTGAAGGCCGCGTTATCATGTATGCCGATACGGTTACCTCTTCCATGCGCGAGGCCATAGAAGAGACCGAACGCAGGCGAAAAATACAGGAAGACTACAATAAACAGCACGGCATTACACCCCAGGGCATCCGCAAAGCCATCAAGGATATCACCGAAAGGGTCGCGGCCTCAGTGGCTGAAGAAAAAGCGGCCTACATCTCCGCCGGAGAGAGGAATCCGGCCACCAGGGAAGAGGTTACACGCTTGATCAAAGACCTGGAAACACAGATGAAACAGTCCGCTAAAAACCTCGAATTTGAAAAAGCCGCCCTGCTGCGGGACCGGATTATCGAACTCCGAAGGGAATTTGAATTCGCGGATATCGCCGGTGGTAAGGGAAAGCCCTCCAAATAAATTCAAGCCGCCGGAGTACTCCGGCGGCTTTTATATATAATTCTGTGTAGCTTTCCTACCCTACCAGCTCTTTGACCTTGGCTGTGAACGCCGGCAAGGCCTTCTTCCAGTCGGCTACTACACCGTAGTTTGCCACCTTGAAAATATTGGCTTCCGCGTCCTTGTTTATCGCCACGATAATCTTGGAACCGGAACATCCGCTAAGATGCTGGCTGGAACCCGAGACTCCGATGGCAATATAAACATCCGGACCCACAATTTTACCGGTCAGCCCGATCTGAAGGCTGTCGGGAACCCATTTGTTGTCGCACGGAGGACGGGAAGCACCTACCGCACCCTTTAATATAGCGGCTAGCTCCTCCAACTGCTTGAAGCCTTCGGCATTCCCGATGCCCCTGCCGCCGGTAACGATGATTTGAGCATCCTCAAGTTTAACGCCGCCTCCCGCCTCTATTTTCCTTTCGAGGACCTTTGTCCTCAGGCTGGCAGGATCGATTCCCGCGGCGACATTAACTATCTCCCCCTTTTTGCTTTCATCCTTAACCGCCGGGGCCATGGCCTTGCTCCTGATAGTCGCAATCTGCGGATCGGACCCGCATACCTGTACCGCCTGGGCATTTCCACCGTATACCGGTTTGGTCATCAGTACCCGTTTGCTGTCCGCATCAACGGCCAGTGCGATACAGTCCATCACGGCGGCTGTATTCAGACGAAATGCCAGCCGGGGTGTAAGGTCTCGTCCGATTTGGGTCTGCCCCAGCAGTACTACCTTCGGCATCGCTTCTTTGATAACCTTTTCCGTTACCGTCAGATACGAGTCTATCAAATATTCTTTCAATAGCGGGTCATCTACCGCGTAGACCTTGCTGGCGCCGTAAGAAGCAGCCTCCTGGGCGAGAGCGGAGATACCGCTCCCTATTACCACTGCGCTCATTGGCTCTCCTGACTCCTCCGCCAGGCGGCTTCCCGCCCCTAAAAGTTCAACAGCGATAGGGGCCAGTTTATCATTTGCCACTTCGCAAAAAACCAGGATACCGTTATATTCAGCCATATTTATCTCTTCTCCTTGAAATTAATAATCTCCCAAACGGTTTTTAGAGTACTTTGACCTCCCTTAATCGCTGCGCCAGCTTGGAGGCGGCCTCTTCCGGAGTATCTGCCGTCACAACCTCGCAGGTGCTCTCACGCACGGGCTGGAATAGCTTGACCAGTTTGGACCTCCTCCCGGCAGCGCCTATCTGGGACGGATCGGCGCCTATATCCGCCGGTTTCCAGACAATAGGCTCTTTACGCTTGGCCATCATGATCCCCTTGACATTCGGATACCTGGGAGTAGCATGCTCATTGCTGAGAGTGAACACCGCCGGGAGTCCTACCTCTATCAACTCAAATCCATCGGGAATCACCTTCTCAACTTTGGCATTCGTTCCCTCTACTTCGATTTTCCGCACAATATTCACGCTGGGCAGTCCCAGGATTTCCGCTATACCGGAACCCACCTGCCCGGCATCCCAATCGGCGGCCTGCCGGCCGCACAGGACTATGTCGTATTGCCCTATCTTCTTGATAGCCATTGATATGGCATAGGCCGTGGACCAGCTATCTCCGTCCACGAAAGCCGGATCTTCCAGCAGTACCAGATCGTCCACTCCCATTGAAAGCGGCTTCTTCACTACATCCCTTAACAGATTCACCCCAAGGCTTATGGCGGTAATTTTGCCCCCCGTCTTTTCTTTAATCCTTAGGGCTGCCTCAACCGCGTATTCATCAAAGGTGCTGATTACCGGCGGCATACCGGTAGGCGGTACTACCTGGTTGGTCGAGGCATCTATCTTGAAGCTGCTTGGAGGAGCTTCAGGATCGATTACCTGTTTAACGCATACAATGATATTCATCCGGATACTATCCTCCTTATTATATATGAAGCGACAATAATTGTACTTTATCATCAGGTGAAAACCCTGTCAATTTACTCCCTATCAAATTTTTTTATTATCCCCGCATAGTTTTTTATAACCCCCTTCAGGAGATTTAGATCTAAAGGAATACCGCTGCACGTAAAATGTTCACTGTTAGCTTTAGAATATGCTCTTCAATTTTATGTTAAATACCGTGTAAATTAATCGCGGATATTTATTATGGTATAATTACTCCAGTATTCCTCATTCTGGCCGCCGGTTTGGGCCGGTACCATACCGAAGGACGTTGAACCTGCCTTGACAAAAAGCTTAGCAAAGCCAAACGGACCCCCGCACGGATCGGACTCGCGCTTTTTCTACGGATACATTGTCGCAATGGCCGCGTTCATTATTATTTTCGCTGCTTACGGAATGCGGTTCTCATACGGCGTCTATTTCAAGCCCATGGCAGCCGAACTGGGTTATTCCAGCGCTGTGACCGCGGCGGCTTTCTCAGTCTCAATGTTCCTTGAAGGGGTTTTCTCTCTGGTTCTGGGCGGCCTGACGGATAAATACGGTCCGCGTATCGTTTTAACCTGCTCCAGTATAGTAGTGGGTACCGGTTATTTTCTGATGCCCTTTGTGCACTCACCCTGGCAGCTATACACCTTTTACGGCCTTATTATCGGGGTTGGCATGGGAGGTATTTTCGTTCCCATGGTTTCAATCACCGCCAGGTGGTTTACAGCCCGCAGAAACCTGATGACCGGATTGGTCTCCAGTGGAGCAGGCATCGGTATGCTGATCATTCCTGTCGTTTCCTCTCGCCTGATTGAGAATCTAGGCTGGAGGTCAACCTTTGTTATTATGGGAATAGTGATACTGGTGGTCGTGCTGATCGCAGCCCAGTTCCTCAAACGCGATCCATCCCGGATCGGGGCCCTCCCTTACGGCGAAAAACAGCCGCAGGGTAATGAACCTGTAGCACCCCCCGCCGGCTTCTCATTCTCTGAAGCGATTCGCCTTCCCCAGTTCTGGTTCCTGTTTGCCATGATGTTCTGGTACGGCTTCTACTCTTCATCTATTAACGTCCATATCGTGCCGGATGCTATCAATGCGGGCATGGCTCCTACCACCGCAGCTAATATCATGGCTGTCAGCGGAGGCCTGCTGGTCATCGGAAGGATAATTCTGGGAACGACAGCTGATAAAATCGGCAACAAACGGGTCTTTATTATCGGTTTTATCCTCTCTTTCCTGGCAATGGTCTGGATTATCTTAAACCAGGCCCACTGGGCGTTTTTCCTCTTTGCTGTGTTTATCGGTTTTTCCCAGGGAGGAATCGGCACATCCCAGTCTCCCATCACCGCCAGCCTTTTCGGATTGAGATATCATGGATTAATCTTTGGCTGTATCGGTCTAGGCTATACCTTCGGAGCCGCATTCGGGCCATTTATTACAGGGTTAATCTTTGACCTGACCGGCAGCTATCACCTGGCCATGATAGTATGTACCTGCACCTGCATAGTGTCTCTTGTTCTCGCCTGCCTGATCAGGCCGGTAAGAAATTCTCTTTTTTCCTCCAAACGGCTGTAAAAAACTATACTTTTACTTCTTCCGCTCGTATCTGTCCACGGTGAAAGTCAGGTCGTTATACAGTATGGGCTTTGCCGGATCATTTACTTTCTTGAAGTTAAGAGGACCGTGACGCATGCCGGCTCGAACATATACTATCGCAGGTTTGGTTATAACCAGCTTCTCCAGCGGTCCATCCTGTTCACCCAGTGAAAGCTCAACCTCTCCACCCAGTTCCATCATATTCTTGACGTCTCCGCCAAAAAACATCAGGTATTGGTCGAAATCATGATAATGGGTCTCCGATACCATTTCGAATGGCTGTGAGATCGGCCACCATGTCATTGTGAAATCATGACCTCCGAAGTTCTCATTGCTCATCATGGCCAGAACAGGCCCCTTTACCTGGGGATGGACCTCCTGGGCTTTCTGGGACTGGATATCATACTTGATATACTTTTCCAAACTCGAGTCTGCCATACTGTTTCCCTCCTTTCATTTCCTCAATACTGGCTGAAACCTGATTGGTTGTGCGTTGATGCCTGAATAAGCCGGGGGTACAGTTTAAAATGTTCTTATGAGACCAAACATATAGACGTATTATAGCATGTCTGTCAAGCCGGCGCAGTAATCCTCCTGCATCTGAACGGAGACCGCTATCCCCGTATCCGCACATGACTGGCTGCCCGTATGGTCACTTGCTCATTTTCATGCTATACTGCCATAATCGATAACAATTATCAGAGGAGATCGATCGTGAATGAGATAGAGATGGAAAACAGGATAAGGGTACTGGAAGACCAGGTACGGTCGCTACAGAAGCTGCTGGACATCGAAGAGATAAAAAAGCTGCAAAGGGCTTATGGCTATTATCTGGAACACTGGATGGCAAAGGAAATTGTTGACCTTTTCTCGGACACGGAGGATGTCTTACTGGATTTCGCCTGGTATGAAGGTACCTACAGGGGCAAGGCCAGTATCAGAAGATACTACCAGGGCAGGTTCAAGACCGAGCCGGAGTTGTTCCATCAGTTGATGCAACTCAGCCCTATTATCGATATTAATCCGGACGGAAAGACCGCTAGCGGCAGGTGGTACGGCTGCGGTGCTGTTGCTGCTCCTCACGGCAAGGGAGTAGGACATTCGTTTTTTAACGGTATATACGAAAACGAGTATGTCAAAGAGAACGGAAAATGGAAGATCAAAAAGCTCAGATGGGCTATGAACTATATGATCAGGCCGGACCGGGGAATGGTAGCCCCGGAACGCCTGGCAGCCGCCGATCCTGATTTCAAGATGACCTGGCCCGAACCGGATGTTCCTCCCACCAGTTTTAACCCGAGCTACCCCTCCGGTTACATCTTTCCCTTTCACTACGCCCATCCGGTTACCGGTCAAAAAACATCCGAGGAGATGAACAACCGCTCTGTCAAAGACATAGAAAAAGCCTGATATGAAATAATCGTATGGTTTGCCGCAACGACTGCGGCGGATAGCGATCGAGGTAGGCGGATGGTTGAGCGTCCGGCACAACATGTGATAATTGTTATAGTCAGAATCGCATAGCCTGATGAGTATTGATCTTCGCAATCATTGAGCAGGGATTCACCCGTTTTAAGGAGCCGCGAATGTGGAAAGATGAAGATATTGCCACACAGGACTTAATAAAAGAATATCTTGATGATTTCAGGCAGGGTATCGAAAATAATACCCGCTATCAACTGGACCAGGCGGAAAGACTCAAGGTGCAGCAGTCCCTAACAGCCACCGAAATTTTCTGCGCCGGTTTGCTGGAGGGCAGAAAGAGCAAGCTGTATATGCATGACCTGATATTAATGGCTATCGGTTTTTATGGAGGTCATCTCACCGCCATGGACCGCATAATAAGTTAAGACAAGGCGGGTATAAGAATTACTCCACCCGCCTCTCCTTCCATTATGTCAACCAACAGCCCCGTAAAATATATTATCTGACATTAGTGCAAAAAGGTCCCTTAATAATTGTTTGACCACTGTAGGTGTCATGCTGGAGTCCGCCGCTTCCTTATCTCCCGTCGGTCAGCATCCTCAGGGCGGCGGGGCAGCCTGCATTTTCGAGGTAATCGACACCCGGAACTGTTAACCGCATACCGTTTGCTGTACACTATCATCGGAGGTTAACTATCAAACGGCGCATTAAAGACTACCTGATCACCATTTTGATACTGGCGGATGAGATTGTCCTCACGCTGCTTATCCTGCTGCTACTCTGGCGCCTCAACGTCCCTCTGACCTGGCCTGTCTTCGTCCTGCTTTTCTGTTTTTTTATCGTGGCGGTATTCATTATTCATCGGTTGGTCATACCCGGTTACCATCGAAAAACAAATACAGGACGTGAAAGTCTTGTCGGTCTTCAAGGCTTTGTCATAGAAACCCTCAACCCCGGAGGCACAGTTAAGGTCAAAGGCGAATATTGGAAGGCTGAGTCCCTTGAAGGCATCATCTTTACAGGTGAAAACGTGGAAGTAACAGGCTCCGCCGGTCTGGTCCTGAAAGTAAAACGGCTTGCCAGTCGCAGGATTTAAGCGTATGATTTTAAGTAATATTCCTCGTCTTTGAGCATCGAAAAAGCATAAGCTGTGTTTAAATAATAGCATTTAGGAGACTCGATCTGGCTGATTCAAACCGTTGTATAACGGCTCTCTTTCCGCCAGGAATGGACTGATGAATGACTTCTAACTCTATTTCCGGCCCTTCAAGGCCTGCTTTCCCGGTCAATAAGGGCATTATCCTTTTTACCACCTGCATCAGCCTCTTTTTTTTGACCTACCAGTTCTCAGCCGTAAGTATCGTTCTGCCCGCCATCAGTGAGGAGTTTCAGGCTGATGCAATATTGCTGAGCTGGATTTCCACCGCCGGATTGCTCTCCACGGGTGTCCTTTTGCTGCCTATCGGCAGGCTTGCGGACGTCTTCGGTCTCAAAAGAATGTTTACCATCGGCCTGATACTCTATACCGTCCTGATTACTGCCACCGCCTTCGCCAATTCTATTTACATGCTTATCGTTTTAAGGGTACTCACCGGCGTAAGCTCGGCTATGGCCGTCTGCAGCGCCACCGCTTTGATCCCCGTCGCCTTTCCCCCCGGCGAACGCGGCCGGGCGCTGGGTCTGACTTCAGCATCGGTCTACCTGGGACTTTCCACCGGGCCTTTCCTGGGAGGACTGCTGACTGAATACCTGGGCTGGAGAAGCACCTTCTTGATAAATATCCCCTGTATCCTGTTCTCCATTATTCTGTTACTGTGGAAGGTTAAAAATGAATGGCGCGGCTCTAAAGGAGAGGGCTTCGACCTTGTAGGTTCGGCCATTTTCTGTGCATCCCTGGTGGCCTTTTTGTATGGTTTTTCCATCCTGCCCCGGATTATGGGAATGGTACTGATACCGGTGGGAATCATCGGACTACTGCTTTTTATCCGCTGGGAAAAGCGTGTATCCACACCGATTTTAAACCTCGATATCTTTAAAAATAATCGCACGTTCGTTTTATCTAATCTGTCCTCTCTGGTCGCGTATGCCGCCACCTTTGCCATCACCTTCTTGATGAGTCTCTATCTACAGTACATTAAGGGACTCAGGGCTGATACGGCAGGGCTGGTCCTTATCGCCCAGCCGGCCATTCAGGCCTTTGTTTCACCTCTGGCCGGCAGGCTTTCGGATAAAATCGAACCCCGCATTGTTTCATCCATCGGTATGACGGTTATCTGTGCCGGTCTGATTGCATTTGCTTTCCTCGGCGGTGACTCATCATTTATTTTCATAGTATTTATCTTGCTGGTACTCGGTATCGGGTTCGGCATTTTTGTCCCCCCTAATATCAACGCTATAATGAGTTCAGTTGCCCCCAGGTATATCGGAACCGGTTCGGCTGTCTCCAATACCATGCGCCAGGTAGGGCAGGTGATCAGCATGGGTACGGTAATGATCGTTATATCGGTCTTTCTCGGCAATGTGGTCATTACACCCGAATATCACCCCTCCCTCATTACCAGCACCCGGATTGCCTTTATCATCTTCGCCGTTCTCTGCTTCGGCGGTATTTTCACCTCTTTGTCCCGCGGCAATGTTCACAAGCCTTAACAGCTTGGCTATATCACCGGCGCTCAGGACTGTTCCGGGGGACTCCTTTAAGTCCGGTGACCCATCCTACCGGATTCAGGGATAATCCTTCAGGGCGATCCAACGAATCTCACGTGCAATTCATGTGTAAAAAGGTCCCTATCAGGCATGTATAATGCTATACTGATAATATGAACATCTTGGGCATCACTTTCCAGGCCGTAGCGGCCTTGCTTGCTATCGGACTCCTGGGTTTTTGGATTATCGGCAGGAAACAGGTAACGGCTAACACCCTGGGATTCCTGTCCTCTCTTTCAATCGACATTGCCGTCCCCTGCCTGACCCTAGCAAGCCTGATAATCGACTTTTCTCCCGAGCAAAATCCGGACTGGTGGCGTATGCCCCTCTGGTGGCTGGGATTCGCCGTTGTAACCCTGGTCCTCTCCCTGGCATTTTCCTTTATCACTAAAAAGGAGTTCCGCAGCGAGTTCACGATCGGTCAGTTCTACCAGAACGGCCTTTTCTTTCCTATCATTATTATCGTGGGTATTTTCGGAAGCGAAAACCCCTATCTGCCCATGCTGTTCCTCTTCACCTTCATTCATCCAACCATGATGTTCAGCACCTACTCTCTCTTCTTCGGCAAGAGGACTGCTGAACAGCCACTCAGCCTCAAGAGGCTGGTCAACCCTGTACTGGTAACCACCATCATTGGCCTGGCCATAGCTCTGATCGGTCTCAAGCCCTATATCCCGGAATTCATCAGGACCGTCCTGGTAATGGTGGGCGCCATGGCCTCGCCGCTGTTTATGCTGATACTGGGCGGCACCATCTACCACGATCTTAAGGCCGGCGGTCAGGGAGAAAGAAAATTTTATATCAGGGAAATAATCAAGTTCGTCCTGGTGAAAAACTTTGTTTTCCCCCTGGTATTCCTGGGGCTGCTGTTATTGATCCGGCCGGACTACACCCTGGCCCTGATCGTTATCCTGGAAGCCGCGGTCCCGCCTGTTACCGCCATCCCCATATTTGCCGAGCGTTCCGGCGGCAACCGGGCTATCTCCAGCCAGTTCGTACTGGGCAGTTTCCTTGTTTCGATTGTTTCCATACCGGCCGTCCTGCTTCTCTTCAGCCGCTTCTTCCCCTTCCCACCTTTGTAAAAATGAAAGGAAAGAGGCGTATATTCAGCCTCTTTCCTTTCCTGATATTATATGTCCTGTACAGGCCGGTACGAGTTTATGTCAACCAATCTCTTCTCTGACCTGCACCTGTTCCATGTAGCTAAAATCCGCTGCCGTCGGGAACACCGTCACCGGAGTTAGGCGCGGGCCCAACCGGTCCGGAACCTGAACCGACGTCACCCCATGCACCGTTGGGAGCTTCCAAACCGCTTCCGTCAGAAACACCGTCTCCTGCATTGGGCGCTGGTCCGGCCGGACCGGCGGCAAATGCCACGCTGGCCAGGACAACCAGCAGAAGGGCTGCTATCACCATGGCCGGTCCTGCGGTTTTTAACAATTTCCTCATAGTCTTGCCTCCACTATATTTTATTACCTTGTATAGTGTTTAACGAAGAAGAGCGGAAATTGTTACAGCGTTTCAAGGAAATGATTTTCTTAATTATTTTACATTTCGACGCGCGTTTTAGTGATCATATCAGCAGCCCGGTAAGCTGGCTGAAAGACCTTACCTGCAATCCCTGATAATAATGGTTCTGCCGGTTGAACAGAATGGACGTCATACCCAGGTCTTCCGCGGCTTTCACCCTTTCCGGGTAATCATCGACAAAAACGCATGCCGAACTCGATACGTTCATTTCTTCCAGGACATACTGATAAATCCGCGGGTCCGGCTTTCTCAACCCCAGATCGCTGCTGATGAAGGCCTGGTCAATCAGCGAATCTATCCCGTGTTTCCTGCGCAGGATTTGCCCCCATTCCGAGATATCATTTGAAAGTAAGGCTAATATGTATCTCTTTTTCAATTGTGAAGCACAATCGATAAATTCCCTGTCGATTGTATAAGTATCCAGGTAAGCCTCCTGGATTGTGTTTATTTCGTCCTGCCCAAAACCCAGTGCCGTCCATAATTCTCTCGCGGTTATCCTCCCCAGGCTGGCCTCGAGATACTTTTCGACGACAAAATCACGTGGCGTATCCGGCCTTCTGGCCTGCAAATACGGCACCAGAAGGTCTTCAGTATCATCGGATACCTCAAAGATTACCCCCATGACATCGAAAATAATGACTTCTTTCACATTAATCGGACCGCAATTTTTTTACTCGGAATAGTCCATTCCGGCCTGCATCCTGCATCAGCATGGAAAAGTTCGATAGAATTACGGCACTGATATTTAAACAATGTTCAATCTGTCTTATTTGTTTCATTTGCACTATTTTACCGTAATGAACTTCATTCGGGCCCGACCTGCGTTGAAGGTACAGGAAAGCGCTTCCCCTATTGCTCATTTTCTCCTGTATTTTATTTCCTGTCTCTTGCCAAACTTTTTTAGCCCACTGTGCTAAGGGTAAGCCCCTTCGGGAGAGGATCAAGGGGGCGTCTTATTGTTCGTTTGTTTCTCCTTGTTTATCGTATCTTGTTTCTTGTTCCCTATTTCGTTTCCTGCTCATTCCGGATCCTGGTGATAGCCTTTTCCGCTGCCTTTAGAAGTGATGGATTATTATTCAAACTGATCACCTTTTCCAGGTCGGCTATAGCCTCCTCCAGTCGTTTCATCAAGTGATAGACCATAGCCCGGTTGTAATATCCCAGGGAATAGTTCGGGTCAAGTTCAATGGCGTGGTTATGGTCGTCCAGTGCTTGTTCATTTTCACCTTTAGCCGAATAGGCCGCACCGCGGTTGCTGTAGGCGATGCCTCTGGATGGGTCCAGCTCAATTGCTTTGGAGTAATCGGCTATGGCTGCATCGTACTTCTTCTGCCTGTAATTGGCGTTGCCGCTGTTATAAAGCATTGAAAAATCAACTGCCTCTTCCGGAGCCTTGCTCTTCTTCAGCCGTCTTAATACCAGAAGTGCCGTTGCCGCCAGTATTATCACAACAACTATCAGTATTATCGCCCAGAGTGGAATCGCAGAACCTCTTTCAGCAGCAACACTAGTCGAGGGGACCGGGGGCGTTGTTATGGGGGGAGTTATGGCTGCCGCACGGGTTGTTCCGGCAGGCGTGGGCGTAGTAGTAGCAGCAGGTGTCTTGGTTGTAGCGGCAGGAGAGTAAGCTGGCGTCGGAGATATAGAAGGTTCAGGCGCAGGACTGGATACAGGCCGGGTTGTAGCCGGTGCAGCCGGCAAGGGGCACAGCAGGGCAAATTGAGTAAAATGACTTACATTGCCGCTGACATCGGCATTTTCAATATCCACCAGCGGATCTTCTATTATAGTCCATACCCCTGCCTTTTCGTCGAAAAAGACCAGCAGAAGAGCTTTTTCCAGCGCATCCTCGGGAAGGGAGTCCCTATCGTACTTTATCATTAGGCTGGCTGCCGGGCTGAAATTGGTTCCGGAAGGCTCAAGCTGGTAGGCGGATAATATATTTGCATCCCGAGGAGGCTCAATGATCTCCCCAGCGGAATCACAGGTCAGGCTTTTGACAAGGTACCCGTCGGCATCCGTAATCAGGGTCCCCTCTTTAATGGTGATAATGCACATTCCGTCAGGAGAAGTGATTACTATTTCCTCCGGAGTCAAGCCGGAAGCGGTAGTTCTCCAGCTCGCCTGTCCGGGAATAGTGGTAACAACCGGCGTCGGCGTCCTTCCACCGCCGGCTCCTCCGCCCCCGCCGCCGCTTGAAACTCTTTTGGTGGTAAACTCAGCATCGCCGCCGTATACAATGCCCAGAGTGCCTGCATCCGCCACAGCCCGGTAATGATAGCCGGTTTGGGACTTCAGTTGGCTGATTCGGATACTGAATTCACCGGGTGCGTTCATCTCCTGTGTTTCCGTTACGCTGCCGTATTCATTCGTGGTACCGTACTCAAAATACACATTGACCTTATCGGCCGAACCGGATGAGGCCAGGTTTCCGTACAATGTTGCATAAGAACTGGAAATACTCCCTGTCTCCCCCGTACTGACTTCAGGCGATAATCCCGAAGTTGTAAAGGTCTTCTGCTCACCGTAAGACCACCCGCTGCCTTCAGCTTCCGCAATGGCCCTGTAGTAGTAGCTGGTACCGGGTTTCAACCCGATAATAACGGACTCAAAATTACCGTTCCCGGTCATCTCACTTGCCTGGGTAACACTGCCATACTCTTCGCTTTCGCCATACTCAAAAGAGACATCGGCTTTCGGGAAAGTACCCAGGCTTATCAGGTTGCCCTTTAGTTTCGCTCCTGTCTGCGTGATATCCAGTGCTGAAAGTGTCTCGACCTGGGGAGCGATAGTCAGAGTTGTGAAGGTCATATCTTCGCCTTCACCTGTACCGTCTGCGCCTCCATCCGCCAGCGCTCTGAAATGATAGACAGTCCCGGCATCCAGCCCTGTCAGATTAAAGCTGAAAGCCCCGCTTTCCATCATATCCTGGACCTCGATCAGGTTTTCATATTCGGTGCTTTTTCCATACTCAAACGATACTCCCACGGTTGAGGCCGTTCCTTTCGATGACAGGTTGCCGTTAAGAATTGCTGAATCAATAGTCACGTCAGAGGCTTCAAGGGTTTCTACTGACGGAGGCTGGGGCAATGTAGTGAATGACTGGTCGCTCCCGGTCGCAAGCCCATGGTTCAATCCGTCCGCTGCCGCACGGAAATGATACGTGGTCAGCGGCAAGAGACCGCTGATCTCCATGCTGAAGGGGCCCGTCTGGGTAAGTTGTTTTTCCGCGCTTTTACTACCGTAGAAGGCATTTTGCCCGTATTCGAAAGAAGCAGTTACCTGAGTTGCCGTACCCAGTGATGTGAGGTTTCCGTTTAAAGTGGCCGAGGTCATTCCTGTTTCCACGGCAGAGAGGGTAATAACCATGGGAGCTATTGTCGTCGTGGTCAAGGTCATATCCCCGCCCGTACAGGTGCCGTGAATACCTCCGTCAGCCTTCACACGGTAGTGATAGGTCTCCCCCGGGACAAGACCGGAGATATTAAAATTAAAATTGCCGGATGCGTCCATCTTCCGGGATAATGTCACGTACCCGTAGCTGCCTGTCAGACCGTATTCAAAACATACGTTGACTGTGCTGGCCGTGCCCATCTCGCTGAGAATACCGTTCAGTGTCGCGGCGCTGCTGGATATACTCGTCGCCATGCCGGTGCCTGCCGCCGGCGGCTTATACGTGGAGAAGGTTATATCCTCCCCGAAAGAGACGCCGTGTATGCCGGCGTCCACGGCTGACCTGTAATGATAGGTAGTGCCGGCTTTGAGACCGTGCAGATTGAAGCTGAAATCGCCGGTCCCGGTCATTGCTTCTGCTTCGGTCGTTTTCCCGTATTCGATGGAAGTCCCGTACTCAAAATATACCTGGGCGGTATTGGCCGTACCCATGAAAACCAGGCTTCCGTTGATCCTGGCGGCATTCCAGGTTATATCCGTAGCAGGAAGGGTAAACAGCACCGGGGCCATCAGGGTGGTGAACGTCATTACAGAACCGGTTGATTTACCGTGATCTCCGCCGTCAGCCACAGCCCTGAAGTAATAAATCGTACCCGGATTAAGCCCGTAAACAGTCAGGCTGAAAGGCCCCGCTTCCGACATAACCTGCGATTCGGTCGTATATCCGCAGGATGTGGTCGTACCATACTCAAAATACACGTTAACGAATTCGGACGTTCCCGCAGAGTCCAGATACCCGTTTAATGTAGCTGATTCGGAGGTAAGCCCTCCGGCCGGAGAGGTATTCACGGCAGGCGCTGCTGCCTCCAACGTCTGGAAAGAAATGTCATCGCCATAGGTTATTCCGCTCTCTGCTCCGTCGATCATTGAACGCGCATGATAGGTGCTTCCGGGAAGCAGGCCGTTCAGACCGGCGCTGAAAGGTCCGGGAGCATCCATTATCAAGGGTTCCGTGCTGTTCCCGTAAGAGGTATTCCGGCCGTATTCAAAACAAACGGAGACCTGGGAAGCTGTCCCCAGGGAAGTTACTTCGGAGCTGACCAGGGTTGAATGCCCCGTAACATATGAAGCGTTGGCTGGGCTTACCGCCGGGGGAATAAAGGTGGTGAAACCCATATCCGCTCCGCTGCCGGAGCCGTGTGACCCCCCATCGGCTAAAGCCCTGAAATGGTATTCTGTACCGGGGCTCAGTCCCGCCAGGGATATGATGAACACGCCTGTATCTGTTCTGGTGATTGACCAGGAGCTGCTGCCGTATTCCTCTGTCTGCCCGTATTCAAATGATACCTCCGCCTGCCTGGCTGTGCCCAGGGATGAGAGATTGCCTATCAGATTTACCGATGTGCTCATAATACCGGAGAAAGCCAGTGTTGATACTACGGGAGGTTCTGCGTTCTTGGTGGTAAAAATAAGATCTCCGCCAGGGGACAAACCATGCTCTCCCCCGTCCGCTACGGCCCTGAAATGATAAGCGGTACCCGGATCAAGGGCCGGAGAAAGGGCAGCCAGGTCGAAACCGAATACACCCGGGACTTCCATGCTTTTCCTGCCGGTTATACTGCAGTACTCCTCCGTCAGCCCGTACTCAAAATATACCTCGACAACTCCAGATGAACCTGTTGAAGTCAGGCTGCCTCTTAAGACAGCCGAGTTGCCGCCGATCCCGCTCGCATCCAGAGTTGTCACTTCAGGCGGAACTTTTACAGTGACAAAGGTCATGTCCGCACCCCATCCCGTACCTGTCGTACCCTCCGCCCTGGCCCTGTAGTGATAAGTAGTGTAAGGAGACAGGCCCTCTACGGGTATATTGAACGGCCCGGCCACCTCCATGGTCACCACCCCGGAGGTTGAACCGTATGATTCCGTGATGCCGTATTCAAATGAGACCTGTACGGATTCCGATTGTCCCGGTGAGATTAGATATCCGGCTAAAACCACGCTGCCGGTGGTAATATCTGTTGCTGCCCCGGTGCCTGCGACCGGGGGATCGGTCACCACCACGGGAACAGCCGATGTTGTAAAGGTCATATCGCCGCCGGCCGTCAGACCGCTTTCACCCCCGTCGGCAATCGCTTGGAAATGATAGGTGGTCTCCGGCGCCAGGCCGGTGAAATTATAGTAGTATTTTCCGGTAACCGCCGTCTTTTGCACGGGTGTCACACTGCCATAGTTTTCATCCGCCCCGTATTCAAAGAATATGTTTATCTCGGGAGACGTACCCGTCGAGGTAATCTCGGCGTTGAGCGTTGCGGCGGTTGAGGTTATACCCGTAGCTTCCAGGGTAATCACGCGGGGAGGAGCAAGCGTGTCGAATGTTATATCATCTCCACAAGCCAGTCCATGGACTCCTCCGTCAACCACTGCCCGGTAGTGATAGGTCGTTCCCTCCTCAAGACCGCCGATGTCCGACTGGAAAGCCCCGCTTCCGGTCAGCGTCTTCCCAGGGGTCGTCAGGCCGTATTCCACCGTAGTGCCGTATTCGAAGTGGACATTGGCCGCGATGGCCGTACCCATATCTTCCAGTATACCTTTCAGCCTGGCACTCTCCTGCCCGACCGCGTCCGCCTCCTTCGTCACCGCCGAAGGAGGAGTCAGCGTAATAAAGACCATTTCTGATCCGCTGGATTTCCCGTGCAGTTTGCCGTCCGCCACTGCCCTGAAATGGTATTGAGTGGAGTGTTCCAGACCTTCCAGATCAACGGTAAATTCTCCCTGCCCGTTCATTATCTTAGAGCCGGTCCGCCCGCCATAGGAGCTGTCCGTTCCGTATTCAAAAAAGACCTCTGCCTCTCCGGCTGTGCCCTCAGCGGATAGCTTGCCGATCAGCGTAACCGAGCTATCCGTAAGATTGGTGAAGTTCCAGGTGCTGACAACCGGTGGCTCAGGGGGAAGGGTTGTGAAAGTCCGGTCGCTTCCGCAATTATCTCCGTTGGTCCCGCCGTCAGCTATTGCCCTGAAATGATAAAGCGTACCGGGTTCCAGTCCGGAAACGGTGCTGAAATATGTCCCCGTAGTGTTCTTGCTCTGGTATTCGGCGGTGCTGCCATACTCTGTTGTCTTTCCAAATTCAAAGCTGACCTCGACCCGGTCCGCCGTGCCCAGGGAAGTCAGCACAGCATTGAGTGAAGCACCCGAGCTGGTTATATGTGAAGCGTCCTGGGTAAAAACGTCGGGAGCGATGGTTAGGGTGGTGAAATCACATTGGTTGCCTTCCGCCCCATTTGCTTCCGCCTTGAAATGGTACCTGGTCCCGGGGGTCAGACCCGTAATTGTCGCCTGGAAGACGCCCGCGTTTCTCATCTCCTGCGGTTCGCTCGAACCGCTGTTTTCGTCGTCATCCCACCAGTCAAATGAAACATTCACCACGGCATCCGTTCCCAGCCCGGCCAGGAAACCGTTTAAAACGGCTGACCGGCCGCCTATATCCGTCGCAGGAGCGGTATATACAGCCAGGGGTATGACTGTCGAGGTGGTAAAGGCCTTCTCTCCCCCGTGGCATGTCCCGTATCTTTCATCGCTTGCCAGGGCCCTGAAATAGTACGTTACTCCCGGCTCCAGGTTGTAAATGACTGCTGAAAAAGCACCGGGGTCGCTTTTCACTTCCGCCAGGGTGGAATAACCGTAATCATCCGGGGCAGTACCCCACTCAAACAGCACATTCACGCTTTCAGCGTCGCCCGTCGATATTAAAGTACCGTTCAGCACGGCCGCGCTGGCGGTAATATACGTCGCTTCTTCAGTTACTACTTCTGAGATATTCCATGTGGAAAATGACATCACATCACCCGTGCAGGTTCCGTGATCGCCGCTATCAGCGATGGCCCGGTAATAGTACTCCGTGTCCGAGGCCAAGCCGGTCAGATCATAAGTATAAAGCCCTTCGCTGGTAAGAGGTTCTGGCTGGTTGGAGTACCCCAGGTCCTGATCTTCACCCCATTCGAAATGGATATAGACCGCCTGGGCCGTCCCCGTATCCGTCAAATCGGCACAAAGCCTGGCGGAGTTATCGGTGACTTCATCTGCTTCAAGAGTGGTTATCTCCGGGGCTTTCTTGTCCGTAATGAACGTCAAGATATCGCCGTACCATCTGCCGTGTTCTCCTCCTTCGGCTACCGCCCGGTAGTAATAAACCGTATTGGCCTCCAGCAGAGGAATATACTCATCGTATATCTTAATTCTGAAATCATCTGGAGATTTCATCTCCTTTCTTGTTGTGGTACTCTCGCAGTCCGCTGTCTTTCCGTATTCGAAGTAGACCTCCACCGTTTCAGCCGTGCCCATGGAAGTCAGTTCGCCCCTCAGCACGGCGGTATATGAGGCGATGTCATCATCCGTCATATTCCAGGTGTCAACCCTTGGAGCGGTGTGGGTTTTAAAGAAGGCATCCAGTCCCTCAACCAGGCCATACCCTTCGGCCACTGCCTGGAAATGGTAAGTCGTATTCTCTTCCAGCGGAAGTCCGTCGCCGGAAGGAAGAGAAGCGGAAAAAGGCCCTTCCCCTGTCATGGTCTGTACGGTGGTGCTGTACCCGTAATTATTGTCTGTGCCGTATCTGAAATAGACCTCCACGGTGGAGGTACTGCCCATGGATTCAAGTTTTCCGTTCAAGACCGCCTTCAGATTGGTTACCCCGCCGGCATCCAGAGTGGTTACACTCGGAGCAAGGGGCGGAATGGAAAAAGTGGAATCTTCACCGAAAACCAGGCCGTGCTCGCCGGCATCAGCCACGGCACGGAAATGGTATATATTCATTGATAGCCCGGAAAGCTGTGCATCAAACTTTGCTTTCCCTGTCATGATTTGAGGAGGAGTCGTCCTGCCGTAGCTTTCATCAAGGCCGTATTCGAAATACACGCTAACAGCTTCGGCCGAACCCATGCCGGTAAGCTCTCCGTTCAGGACCGCGCTGTTTTCCGTCAGCCCGGAGGCTTCGTGGGTTAATACTCCGGAAGCTGCCAGTGTATTAAAACCCATCTCCTCACCCGTATCCCGTCCGTATCCTTCAGCCACGGCTCGAAACGTATATCCTGTACCGGGGTCCAGGCCGGTGACCGCTGCTTCAAAATCTCCCGTTCCGGTCATGCTCTGGTGGATTGTCTCCCTGTCTAAAAGGCCATCGGTCCCGTACTCAAAGTAGACCGTTATAGACGGAGCGTTCCCCTTCGATTTCAGATCGCCGTGAAAAACAGCGCTGTTACCCGTAATATCCGTTGCCTCTTCCGAATTCACATCTGGTTTCTCGCCCGCAGAGGTAGTAAAACTCAGCCCTTCACTCAGCATGATGCCGCTGGCTCCGCCGTCGGCTACTACACGGTAATAATATATGGTGTCTGGATTAAGCCCGCTAATAGCCGCCGTTAAATCTCCTCCCGCCGTCATTATCTGGACCGAAGTCGTACTGCCGTAAGCCTCGCTTTGACCGTATTCAAAATAGATGCTTACCGTCGAAGCCGTCCCCATTGTGACCAGTTCGCCGTGAAGGATCGCTGAATCAAATAAAACAGGGTCTGCCTCCGCAGCAATGGCCCGGGGAGGACTTAATGTTGTGAAAGTTATATCACCACCGTATACGGCATTTTCATCCTCTCCGGCTACAGCGCGGAAATGATAGGGAGTGTCGGGTTGCAGGCCCGTGACGGGGATACTGAATATATCCGTTTCCGTCATGGTCTGGTCTGTTGAAATTGTTCCGTATTCCGTCGATGTGCCATATTCAAATAATACACTTATACTGTTGCCCTCACCCAGAGATGTCAGGCTTCCGTTCAGGACTGCCGAGGTACTGGTAATACCGCTGGCCGCCAGCGTTTCCACCGCGGCCGCGCCGGCCTGATTACCGCTGTAACCCCCAGCGTATTCCTCCATACTCATCATGCCGGAAACAACTCCTGCCGGTGACATCCCCACCGCAATCATTGCGGCCAGAAGGATTATGGATATTATTTTCCGTTTAAATATAAACATACCAAACTCCTGAGCCTTCTTCTCCGGTGGATTCCGTCAGCCTCACCGGTTCCCGGGCTCCCTGGATTGAATTTCCTGTATTATTCTGCCTGTGCCGTCTCCATCTCGATCTCTACATGATTTTGTATGAAAGCACTATCCGTTCACCCTTTTTATGTATATGTTTAACAATCGACATGTTGCTAGTGCTTAACAGATCCGTGAAATTGACTTTGCTTACAACGCGTATCCCGATATTTGAACCCTCATCACTTGATCCACCTGTGGTTACTATCTTCAAAACATCTTGTTTTCTTAAAAAATCTTCGAATACTTTTACCTCATCCACCGGAACACGCTCAGGTAGTATCAACAGCACAGCATCCTCGCCAGGTTCCAAAATAACATCAGGAATCAGATTGAGGTCCGGGCTGATAATCTGATCGAGCTGTTCTTCCGTATCCGCCGGGACTGATGTATCCGTTTGATACATGTCGCTTGTTATAACAATATCCTGCTCTTCAGTATTTTGCCCTGTAATGGTCTTAGCGGGTATTTCGGCTTCTTGCTGTTTATTCAGGTCAGCATAAGACTTCGCGCCGGTTTCCTGGGAAATCTCTCCTCTTTTCCTGCGTCGGCGTAGCAGGAAATAACTGAATATGAGAACGAGAATGATGACAATCATTACCGCCAGGAATACTGGACTCTGCCATAATGTCATATTATTCTCCTGTTTTACTCTTTAGAATGAATATTAAGGGGGAAGTTATACCCGGAAACAAATATTTTCTGCGGATCATTCCGGTTCTTTCCCGGGTCTTGCATTATGTTTCACCCGGTTGGCTTCGATCTTAAGCCTGTTTATATCCTCCTCGGTATATAACCGCCAGCCCCTCCGGTCTACACTCTCTACGTCTGCAAAAGTACCATCTCTGAACCAGCGAAAAAGGGTATTGCGGCTGATTCCAGCTATACGGCAAACCTCGATCGTCCTGTAGTAAGTTTTTCCGCTGATAGTAATTGGCATTATGAAACTCCTCTTGATACTACTTGGGTATACCCACACTACTATCAATTATATTGTATGAAAATAGTACCTTAGTGTTTACCGGTATTATCGCCCGGTTATGGAAAGAATTGATCAGCAGTGAGAAAAGGATAACAGCATTTGGAGAGACCGGCAAGGATGGGGGATTGCAGTAAAAATGGGTGTTTTTACCCTTGACAGACCCGGCCTGTATGTTTGAGGATGCCCGCACAGCCGGCGGCCTTATTAGCGAACAGCATTCACTGATTATATACGGTTTTACCCCTCTTAATTACTATAGATGTACAACGGTAATTAAGAGGGGTAACCCATTATTTAAAATGGCACAAGCGGAAGGAGAAATTTTTTCGACTTGCGTCATGATTTTTCATATCAGGATCCCGCGCACTACTCTATTCCCTGCGCATTAAGAAGGCTTTCCAGTATCATTTGCCATTGGTGTTGATTGATCTGGTTCATGCGGGTCGCCAGCGTATATACCGGTTCTTCTTTGGTTAAGGCATATAGAGTGATACCGTTTTCAAAGCAAGTAACCACTATTTTTTTATCCACCAGCCGTTTCAGAGCAATATCTGTCTCGAACTGACGTGAAGTTATAGCATGGATTACTGCGGAACGGTTAAAACGGGCATTTGGATGCCGGCTGAAAAATAACAACAGCTCCAGGCTGTACAGGTCGTCACCGAAATCTTTAATAAAAGAAAGCAATTTGCCTTCGATGTCGATGCTTTTCACGAAAAGCTCCCATCCTGCTTGGATTCAGATGAATCCTTTTGTGAATGGGAGGGGTAGATTGGAGTATTATCTAACCCTCCCCCGCTGATACCTGCAAGTTCTATCAGTCTGACCCGGAAAAACATTGGAAAGAGCGATTTACAATTTATCTCCGGAAAGATCCACGCTGATATCTCATGTAAGCTGGTACGGACAGGTCTTCTTCTGTTTTCAAGCTCTTCAGCACCTTGTTGATTTCCTTATCTCTGGCTGCTCCGGATATCTGGTCTCTGGAAGCAAATCCGGTGGCGATTAATGTCAACCTGACTTCATTTCCCATATTTGGATCGACATTAACGCCGAAGATGATATTGGCTTCGGGGTCAACCGCCTCCCCGATTATCTTGGCAGCATCGTTGACCTCGTAAAGTGTAAGATTACTACCGCCGGCAACATTGAACAGCACCCCCTTGGCGCCGGTAATACTGACGTCCAGCATCGGACTTGCAAGAGCTTCTTTGGCGGCGTTTACCGCCCTGTTTTGTCCGGAACCCCGCCCCATTGACATCCAGGCCGGACCTGCGTCTTTCATTATTGCCCTGATATCAGCAAAATCCAGATTTACCAGACCGGGAACCGTAATTACTTCGGCAATGGCCTGGACGGCATGGCACAGGATCTCGTCAGCCAGTTTAAATGCACCGTCTACACTGGTCTTATTATCGGATAGTTGAAGCAATCGATCATTGGGGACAATGATCAATGTGTCGACCTTGGCGAGAAGCTGGCTGATTCCTTCTTCCGCGACCTGCATGCGCCTGCTGCCTTCGAATGCAAAGGGTTTGGTTACCGTTGCGATTGTCAGCGCTCCGGATTGCTTTGCCATTTCTGCAACTACGGAAATGGAACCGGTACCGGTCCCGCCGCCCATTCCGGCCGCCAGGAAGACCATATCCGAGCCGGCCAGGGCTTGCTTTATTTCGTCCCTGGTCTCTTCAGCCGACCTGCGTCCGATATTATGATCGCCCCCGGCGCCCAGACCGCGTGTCAGCTTTTCCCCCAGAGCTATGCGAGTGGGGGCTTCAGTTATCTCCAGGTGAGAAGAATCTGTATTCATGGCTATAAATTCAACGCCGCGGATCTGTTCGCGGACCATTCTGGTTATCGCGTTGCACCCTGCTCCACCCATACCTACGACCTTGATTTTTGCCGGACTGGGTACATAACTCGTTTTTGACATTTGATTTCTCCTTCTCTTATCTACTCATAAGTGTAAATTTTTCTACCGGAAAAGCCGGAAAATGGATGAAAGAAGACCACGGAGACCGCTCGGTTTGTTCACCCATTTCTGGGTATTGTCATTTTTCATTTTCCACAGAACCAGGCCAACACTGGTTGCATAGGCCGGATCATTCAACAGGTTATTGGATACTCCGTTTACTGGAGGAGGCATACCAATTCGTACCGGTAGATGAGTTATATCCTGGGTCATCTCAACGATGCCGGGAAGATTGGCTCCGCCGCCTGTAATGACTATTCCATAGGGAATAAGCCTGTTATAATCGGTCCGCGGAAGCTCAAGCACCACCAATCGCATTAGTTCCTCAACCCGGGCACGGATGATATCACAAAGATCACGGTAAGATACGCTGTGTCCGTTTTCACCAACCACTCTGTCAGATTCTTCTTCCTCCGCCGGAACAAGAGTACCGTACCTTTTCTTCATCTCCTCAGCAAGTTCAAATGAAAGCCCAAGTCCGGCTGAGATATCCCGCGTTATCTGGTGTCCGGCTACCGGTAATACAGAGGTATGATATATGCTCCCGTCTCTTACCACGGCAATATCCGTGGTACCTCCACCTATATCGGCAATCAAGATTCCGGCCTGTTTTTCTTCCTCACTGAGGACAGCTTCAGCACTGGCCAGAGGTTCAAGTATAAGGTCTTCTATTTCTATTCCGACTCCGCTTATGCATTTGGTTAAATTCTGCACTGAAGCTACTGCGGCTGTAATAACATGTGCTTCTACATTCAGTTCATATCCATGCATGCCGACCGGGTTTTTTACTTCACATCCATCCAGCGTATAGGCCCTGGGTATAACGTGCAGCATTTTTCTTTCAGCCGGAGCTTTCACGTTCAGCGCCACATCCAGCACCCTTTTCAGATCATCAGACCGGACCAGTTGATCGTTTTTGGTTATGGCAATAGTACCTCTGTTATTCATGGAACTGATATGTCTTCCGGTCACCCCGATGTATGCTGAATCCAGCCTGTAGCCGGCCATCATTTCAGCTTTCTTGATAGATTGACGTATTGATTCCTTGGCCTGGGTTACATTCGCTACCAATGCCTTTTCGATACCATGGGAAGGAGCTATGCCCACCCCGAGAATTCTTAGACCGGAGGAGCTGTCAATGGTACCCATAATAGTACAGACCTTGGTCGTACCGACATCGATAGCTGCGATTTTTCTTTTCATTTCTCACTCCTACTTTTGAAGACTTAAAGCTACTTGTTACCCTGGTTTAAGGTAACCTTTTCTCCTATCCCCTAATCTCCCTGTAGTGAACACTCCACTTCATGCAAAGGGAATTTACAAAATTCTTTATTTCTGGGTTAGGCGCTTTATAAAGCTCTGCCAGAAAACCGTGAAGCAATTCTCCCCCACTCATGCCCGGTGTCGGTTCGGCTGGACCTGGAATGTTGATGTAGACAATCTCTGTCATAAGTTTTTGATACTCTATAGATGTTCCCACGGCCACCTCCTTTTAAATATAAAATTATGATAAAATAATCATGCCTTAAAAATTTGTTATAATAGTACAAATTACCAATTCAATGCGTCAAATATCGTCCGTGTTTGTCCCTGATAATTCCATTTACATTTTGTCTGACAAAAATTAGTTCCATGTCCGTATTTACAATAGTTCCAAAATCTTATTGAAAAATAAATTCCATTCCAATAAAATATGGAATTAGTAACCATCATAATTTGTCCGAGGTAAGCCGTTTGGTAACAGATAGAAATAAGAAGCGTTCACCCCCCTATGTTTCTTACCGCAGTTTTTTAACTTTGATTGAAGAACTGCAGCGAGGTATACCTGCCCGTATTGACCGTAGCTATTGGGGAGATAAGTTCTCAGGCAGTACGGGCACCCAGTTAATGTCCGCCCTGCGTTTCCTTAACCTGGTAGACCCCAATGGCGTTCCCACCAACCAGTTGAAAGAGCTTGTTGGCGCAAGAGGAGCCCTTAAAGCCGGTATATTGAAAAAGACCTGTTATGAGTCCTTTTCTTTCCTTGAAAGCGGCTCCTTTGAGCCGGGCAACGCTACCTACGCCCAACTGGAAGAAGTTTTCAAGGAATTTTACCAGGTAGATCGTGATGTTGCCCGTAAGTGCATTAAATTTTTCACGGAAATCGCCGGTGAGGCCGGAATAACTCTTTCACCATTTATTACCAAAAAATCAAAAAGTTCCAGAACTTCGCAAGTTCCGGATAAAATTCCAAAAAAATCCGGAACTAGGACAAACCGGAATGTTGTAGTTCCACAAAATACGGAGATAATTCCACATTCCATGTCATGGAAGGAATTGCTTCTTACAAAATTCCCGAATTTCGATCCCACCTGGCCCTCCGATGTGCAGATGAAATGGTTCGAAGCCTTTGATGAGCTTTTAAAACGGGGATTCATTTCCAGCAACGATAGCCACCCGTAGTCTGTTGACATATGTCAACAGACTCTGATAGGTATCTTTTACACTCGAAATCCGCATGGTCAAAGGTCATTACGACGTTTTTTTCGCCAAAGGCTCCATATACAGGAAAAAACCGATATTGGCAAAACGTCAGCCTGGCTGTATCGCTTCAGTACCGGATTTTCTCGGATACCAAGTTCCATGAATTTAATATAAACACATTCTGACTGTAACCCAATCTTAGAAACAAACGTCTGATTTGTCCCTCCCAGTCCTTACTGGAAACAATCCTTGTTCTCTGCGACACTTGCTTCCTCCTTTTTTTTCACGGGAGAGGGATGCTTCCATTCGTTAACCGTTAATGTCGCGGGCTGCTTTTTCGGTTGCCTCAGGACTTTCGGTCGTTTATTATGATAATTGACATGGAGATCTGAACTCGCTCACAAACTAATTTTTTTGTATTGATTATTCCGGTAAGTCCTCCTTGAGAGTACGGATCGACATCAATATCATTTCCATGGGAGTATAGCAAAATGATTTTCGAAAGGCCTGATATTATCCGCCCGCCCAGTGAGGCTGATTCTTATTTCCTTCCCCTTACCAGCGGGTGTTCGAATAATTCCTGCGTTTTTTGTAACTACTACGGTTATAAACTGAATCTCAGGGCACTGGAGGATATAAAAAAAGAGATAGATGCGCTGGCCCTATACATGAACAGCGGCCTGACCGTGCCCGGAATGCCGTCTATCGTATATTCCATCGCCAGACACTGGGACGGAAGAAGGGTCTTCCTTCAGGATGCGGATGCGCTGGTCTATCCTAACGATCACCTGAAAGAAGCACTTGAATACTTTAACCGCAAGTTACCCGGGACTGAAAGAATAGGCAGTTACGGCACTCCTCAGGATATCCTGCGTACCGGTGTAAACGAGTTGACGAACCTGAAAAAATCAAAACTATCCATAATTTATATGGGCGTTGAAAGCGGAGATGACGCTATACTGAAATATATCGACAAAGGTGTCGATTCCCGACAAATGATCGAGGCCGGGCGCAGGATCAAAGAAGCCGGGATCCTTCTCTCCGTTACTGTGCTGTTAGGGCTGGGGGAAAGGAAGAAAAGTCTTGAACACGCCCTGGCTACTGCCAGAGTACTCTCTGAGATGGACCCTGATTATATCGGGGCTTTAACCCTTACTTTGATTCCGGGAACTCCTTTATTTGAGGCAAACCGCCGTGGTGAGTTCAATCTGATTTCTCCACTGGAATCATTAAAAGAATTGCGCACCATGCTGAGCAATATACGGGCAACCAACTGCTTTTTCAGCTCAATGCACGCTTCTAACTATTTCTCGGTAAGGGGTACCATACCCCGGGACCAGGCAAAAATGGTGGCCCAGCTTGATCATATTATTTCCCTTGATGATCCCTCTTTGCTCAGACCCGAATTTATGAGAGGACTTTAGTCATACCATTCCACCTGTAATCTAATACAGACGTACCAGATAATGATACAAGTCCCCACCCTGATGATGCTGCGGCAACCAGCGGTTGCCGTCCAGCATGACACCTCAAGAGACTAAAAAATAAATCAATAAACCTTTTTGCAGTAAAGCTAATAATAAAAATCAAATCGGGCCCAAAAAACCAGCCGTCTCTGAAAAAACTCCCTCTCAATTCCCTCTTTTAACTTTAATCCCGAATCGCTGCTGTATATTCTCTTGCGCTGCTTCTTATCGCCTGGTTGCCTTCCTTTTTCGGTAACCGTACTTATATACTACTTTTATACTACTTTCGGTAACAATCATTATTAATCAATGCGGGATATTGACAAAAGTATTTACGATGGCTATAATTTATCCTTACGTATACAATAAGCTATATCGATATTCTAATATGTATAACGTATATAAAACATATTATATTTTCACCCGGTCTTACAGTCATTAGTCAAGGCACACCTCTCTCCTACTCATACCAGGAACCTGTGTTCCCAAACCCAATTAATCGGAATATACCGAAAAGAGAAAAGTATTATAGTCAGGAGAAGAGACATGAAAAAGGTGCTCGTTTTCACGGTTTTGCTGGGTATACTAGCTTTGATTATCTCCGGATGCAACTCCCAGGATACCACCACTTCCGCCCTGTCACAAACTCAAGCTCCCGCCCCGGCATCAACTCAGGCGCCGGCTCAAACTAAGACCTCAGCCCCGCCATCAACCCAGACTCCCGCGCCAGTTAAAACCACTGCTTCCGCTGCCGCTTCACAACCGGCGACTGCCACAGCCGACTCACCCCAGTATGGAGGTATTCTGCGTATAATTATCTCGGCGGGACCAGTGGCGCATGGATACCCACCCGCCTCTAATCCTATGGACTCCGCCGGTACCATGGGCGTCATGGAAGGACTTATCGGGGTAGATAAACAGGGAGAACCTACACCCAGGTTGGCTACATCCTGGGAGCTCTCTCAGGATGGTAAAACCTTGACCTTCACCCTGAGAAAAGGAGTCAAGTTTCATGATGGGACTACCTGTGACGCCAGTGCCGTAAAATGGAATTTCGACATGGATATCGAGGCCAAACTGATCATGTCAGTCACCTCGGTGGATATCATCGACGATTATACCATCAAGTTCAATCTTCCACAGTTTAATAACGCTGTGTTCACTCAAATATCGGATATTCTGTTGATCTCTCCGACCGCGGTCGAAAAGAACGGCGTCGATTGGGCTAAAACCAACCCGGTAGGCACCGGTCCCTTCCAGCAGACAGAATTCGTACGTGATGTATCGATTACCAAAATGAAGTTCGCTGATTACTGGGACGAAGGCCTGCCTTATCTGGATGGTGTAATAATGATCGTTATTCCTGACGCGACTACAGCCAAAATGTCTTTTGAGGCCGGGGAGGCTGATCTTATCACAGTCAGTGGCAACTACAAGGGGGCGCAGGAACTGGCATCCAGCGGGTATACGGTCCGTTCTATACCTGGTATGGCCAACTTTTTCATGACTGACACGGCCAACCAGGACTCTCCCTATTCGAATATTAAAGTACGCCAGGCATTGGAATATATCGTTGACCGGGAAGCCACGACGGAATCGGTGGGATTAGGTTATATGGGAGTCCTTAATCAGATTGCTCCTGAAGGATGGGGTGGTTTCAACCAGGATATCCCTCCGGCAACCTATGATCCGGATAAAGCCAGGCAACTGCTTTCCGAGGCAGGCTATCCAGACGGATTCAAGACTACGCTCATGGCGGCACAAAGATTTACCAATGAAGCGCTATTAACCGCCATTCAGGGTTATCTGGCCGAAGTTGGCATAGAGGCCACGGTGGACTCTATGGACCTGGGCAGATACATGCAAACCCGCAAAGACGGATGGAAGAACGGTCTTATGCTGGCAGGAACGGGCCTGGACCCCAATATGTGCCAGCGTATAGAGGCTGACCTGGGAGCTAACAACGGCCTCTATGGAGTCAACCCGAGACCGGCCCAATTCCAGCCCACGCTCGATAAAGCCAAGGCTGCCAGGGATATCCAAACGCGCAATAAATATCTTCAGGAATTGATGAAGATAAATTATGATGACAAGTTCGTAATTCCTGTATGGTATATACCCGATATCGTTGCACTGCAAAGAAATCTCAATGCGGAAATTATGACCTACCATCATATTAAATGGAATCCGGCAACTGCCTGGTTCAGTAAATAAGCTATAATGCGGGGCTAATCCCGTACCGGTACGGGATTAGCCCCACATTCTATATCCCGGTTGTGATCTATGTAGAATAATGCTGTTCCTGAAACGGCCTTCGTTTTAGTCAGGGAGATACTTTATACTGCCTGGAGGTCCGGTTATGTCGGCTTTTATCATCCGAAGACTTATTCAAATTTTAATCGTGCTTATCCTTTTAACCCTGTTTGTTTTCTTTATTATTCGGTTGCTGCCCGGCGACCCCATACTTATTTATATAGGTATGAACAGCCAGTTGCAGGATATTCCGCAGGAAAGGTACGACCAGCTCCGGCACGAGTTTGGACTAGACAAGCCGATAATGGTCCAGTATGCCACCTGGCTGGCCGGCATCTTTCAGGGGGACTTCGGCACCTCCATATTTTACAGCGAAAAAGTCGGCAAACTACTTCTGGAGCGTTTGCCGGTAACCCTGCTGCTGGGAGTGCTGGCGCTGCTGGTGAGTACCATACTGGGCATTCTGGCAGGCGTCCTGGCCGCCGTCAGGCGCGGCCAATGGGTGGACAAACTGGTAACGCCCCTATCTTATATCGGTGTAACCATCCCTGTATTCTGGTTGGGTATTCTGCTGATATATGTCTTTGGACTCAAACTTCACTGGCTGCCGGTCCTGGGGTATACCTCACCCCTCAAGGACCTGGGATTATGCATAAAGCAGCTCATTATGCCCGTCATCTGCCTTTCTGTTTTCGGTCTGGCATCCAACACCCGCCTGATGCGATCGAGTATGCTCGAAGTTATCCGTCAGGACTATATCCGTACAGCCTGGGCCAAGGGATTGAGGGAGCGCATCATCATCATGAGGCATGCCTTGAAAAACAGCCTGATCGCGGTCATTACTCTGATAGGCATGGGCGCTGCTCATATCTTCGGCGGTTCAGTGCTGGTGGAAACCGTTTTCGCTATCCCCGGTGTGGGGAGATTGATGGTCAGCAGCATCTTCGGCCAGGACTATGTAGTTGTACAGGGTATTACTTTCATCATTGGCGTGGCCATCCTGGTAATAAATTTGATAGTCGACCTGACATACGGCTGGTTTGACCCCCGCATCAGGTACAGCTAGGAGAGATTTTATTTTGTCGGATCACAATACAAACAGTACCGGTTTTTCCGAAATAACACCCCGGGTGAGCGAGTGGCAGTATTTCAAGCGGGTATTTTTTTCGCGCGGGCTGGTTATATTCGGGATAATCGTATTTCTGCTTCTGATTTTTACCGCCATCTTCGCCCCCCTGCTGGCGCCCTACGACCCCAATAAAATAGACATGAAGAATACCTTGCTTCAGCCGAATAGCGACCACCTTCTCGGTACTGATCCCAACGGCAGAGATACCTTGTCCAGGCTTATCTACGGATCAAGGACCGCCCTGATGGTGGGCTTTATCACCACCGGCATCGCCGCCGCAGCCGGTATTGTACTGGGCCTGCTGGCCGGGTACATCGGAGGTATAGCCAATATTGTTATCATGAGAGCAACGGACATGCTGATGGCCATACCGATGATTATTCTGGCGCTGGTGGTGGCTTCTGTTCTGGGCAGCGGTATAAAAAACGTTATTATTGCCCTGAGCGTCGCCACCATCCCCGGCTATGTCAGGGTCCTGTGCGGACTCGCCCTCAGTATCAAGGAAAATGATTATATTCTTGCCCAGCGTACTATCGGCTCCGGCAATATACGCATCATGATCAAACATATCCTGCCCAATGCCATAGCACCACTGATAGTAATGGCAACCATGCAACTGGGCACCCTCATCCTGGCTGAGGCCGGACTGAGTTTCCTGGGAATCGGCATTACTACCCCCACCGCCGCCTGGGGCAGCATGGTCAACGAGGGTTATAAATATCTGCTGGACAACCCCGTGCTCTCTTTTGCGCCCGGTCTTACCATCATGCTGGTGGTATTCGCCTTCATGATCGTAGGAGACGGGCTGAGAGATGCCCTGGATCCCAGGCTCAGGGGGACGCTTTAAATTAGTATCGTTATATAAATATCGGATTTTATTTAAGGAGGATTAAAGATGAATACCTGGTGGGACTATATACAGAAAGGCGGGCCTGTTCCCGCCTGGCCTTACCCGATAGGCTACGGCCGGGAAAATGAAATCGTCGCCGACGTCCTGATACTGGGAGGTGGGGTGGCCGGATGCCATGCCGCTATTAACGCTACCAACCGGGGAGCAAAGGTGGTTGTGGTCGATAAAGGGCCGATCAAGCGCAGCGGCTGCAGCGGGGCTGGAGTCGATCACTGGCACGCCGCCTGTACCAATCCCTGCTCCACCCTGACCGCGGAAGAAATGGTTGAAGGCCATGAAGAATACGGCGGATACCACTATGGGGAGCTGGGTAACGGGATGACCTGCTATATCACCGGCATGGAAAGCTGGGATACTCTCCTGGATGTGGAAAAAATGGGAGTACAAATCAGGGACGTCGATGATGAGTTCGCCGGCTGCGAGTTCAGGGATGAGAAGACCAGGCTGATGTTTGCCTACGATTATGAGAGCCGTTACATTATCCGGGTAGCAGCCGGTAACATCAAGCCTATCATGTACAAAGAGATGAAACGCCTGGGAATTCAGATGTACGACTATGTCATGGCGACCATGCTTCTTACCGAGGGAGGAAAAGCGGGCGCCAGGGTTATCGGAGCCACCGGCGTAAACGTCCGCACCGGCGAGTTCTATCTCTTCCGGGCCAAGGCCACGATACTGGCCATGGGTTCGCCGGGTGGACTCTGGGTTTTCTCTACGGAACTGGGTCCTTCAGGCGTACCCGGGCTGACAGGCGATGGAAATGCCATGGCCTGGAAAGCCGGGGCAGAGTTTCACTCACTGGAAGGGAGCGGCCCTTCTTCAGGCGGTTTCCGCTATCTTCCTCATTCTGCGGGTAATCCGCATAACACCTGGAACGCCTGTACGATTGTTGACTCCAACGGCAGAGAGGTCCCCTGGGTCGACCGCGACGGGCGGGTACTGAAAACACCCGCAGAGCGACACCTGCCTTCTCCCGGGCAAAAATTCTTTACTCAGATGCATGCAAATTATGAGTTACGTGAACCCAGCACCACTCCCGATCTGCCCGAACTGATCAGGAAGGGTGAATTCGTACTTCCCCTTTATGCCGATTTACCGGGCATGCCGTCAAAAGAGCGCCGGCTTATTTACGGCATGATGGTAGGCAACGAGGGTTGTACCCGCTACGGGATATATGACGTCTTTACCAAAGCTGGTTTCGATCCGGATCAGGATATGCCCCAGGCCCCCGTAATGCCGCCTGACCTCTATAATTTCGGAGCATGGTGGATGGGTGTCCCGGTGCGTCAGTGGCGGAACCTGTCCGGCGGAGGCGGCCTGGTCTTTGATTGGGATATGAAGACCACTCTCGACGGCCTGTATACAGCGGGCACGCAGGGTGCGGGAGGAGACCATTCAAGCTCAGCCGTCACCGGAAGATACGCCGGCAGGAAGGCCGCCGAGTACACCATGGCTGCCGGTCTGCCGCAGATCGACAGGAAACAGGTAGATGCCGAGAAAGACCGCATCTATGCGCCGGTAATGAGAAAGGGCGGGATGGGCTGGAAGGAGCTGAAAGCCGGGTTATGCCGTATCATGCAGGACTACTGCGGAGAATATAAGACCGACAGGACCCTGGAGCTGGGGCTGAAATATCTTCACAGTATCGCCGAGAGTGAAGCTGCCGAACTTTGCGCCCGTAATCCGCACGACCTGGCCCGTGCCCTGGAATGTTATACTCACATTACGGTGGCGGAGATGGTATTTCACGCCTGCCTCGCCCGCAAAGCAAGCTGTTCCCGCCTGGGCTTTAACAGACTGGACTATCCTCAAATAGACCCTCCCGAATGGCATAAATTTGTAACTCTGAAATTGGATAACGGCAGCGTCAGGGTGGGCGAACGGCCGATGCGCTGGTGGCTGAAGCCCCCTTATGCTTCAACCTATGAAGAAAACTACAGGAAACACTGCGGGCTTTAGTCCGGGGAGTTGATGAAAACGTTCAAACTTTATGTCAATATCATTCGATTCTTGATTATCAATTGTAACTTTTGAATTTTTGGAGGCTGATATGTTCAACAAAGCGTTTATGGTGCCTAATCCGATGACTCCCAACCAGGTGGTTGTTTTCAATCCCGATATCTGTACCGGATGCAATACCTGTGTGGATTCTTGCCCCGGAGATGTACTGGTACCCAATCCCGAGAAAGGTTCGCCGCCCATCGTATTGTACCCCGATGAATGCTGGGTCTGCGGCTGCTGCGTCGGCGATTGTCCCCATCCCGGGGCCAGCAAGCTGCTTCACCCTCTAAACCTGCGCATGGGATGGAAACGCAAGGCCACGGGCGATACATACAGGATAGGAATGAAAAATCCGCCGCCGCCTAATACACGTCCGGCCATCGGGCCTTGAAAAAAATAACAGATGTACCTGTTTAAGGAGGAGTTAATGGCGACAACAAAAATATTTGCGGTCCCCAACGTCAGTACACCAGGCAGGCCGGTGATCTTCGATCCCGCAATCTGCAAGGGCTGCAATCACTGCGTGGAAGTATGCCCGGTGGATGTTTTTATCCCCAACCCGGAGAAAGGTAAGACACCGCTTATCCTGCACCCCGATGAATGCTGGTACTGCGGCGTCTGCGTAAATGATTGCCCGGCGCCCGGCGCCATAAAGTTCAACTGGCCTCTGGAGCAAAGGGGTTACTGGAAACGCAAGGAGACCGGTGAAATATTCAGGGTATAAAAAGGGAGCAAAAAATGACCTCATTTAATGAATATCTGGAAAAAGAAGGACATGCCCCGGAATGGCCTTACAGGCTGGGCTACGATAAAGAAGAAGAAATAGATATCGATGTGCTCGTTATTGGCGGAGGTATTGCCGGATGCTGGGCGGCCATCAGCGCGGCCAGGACCGGTCTTAAAGTAGCGCTGGTGGAAAAATCGGCCACCGTCAGGAGCGGGGCCGGAGGGCCGGGTTGCGATCACTGGTGTGATGCACCCGCCAATCCGGTTTCCAAAGTCGATCCAGACCAATGGGCCCTGCGACTGGCTGAAGGCCCTTATAGCTGCGGGATCGGCTACCAGATACAGTGCAGGGAAAACTACGATACCCTTCTGGAACTGGAGAAGATGGGGGCTAAAATCAGGGATACGGAAGGTAAATACAGGGACGAGCAGGGCTTCGATGAAAAAACAAAATTCCTGATTTCCCCCCGCTACAATCCTTTTCATGACACCAATGTTGTCATCCGCATCTGGGGGACAACCTTTAAACCGGTGCTGAAAAAAGAGTGCCAGCGACTGGGCGTACAAATATTTGACCGCGTAATGGCTACCAGCCTGCTGACCGCAAGAGGTATCCAGGGTTCAAGAGTGGTGGGCGCTACCGGGGTCAACAGCCGGACCGGTGAGTTCCTGGTATTCAAAGCCGTCGCCACGATCCTGGCGGCGGCGGGTACGGGGCCTGTCTGGCTGATCAATACCGAGCTGGCCGGTTATTCCAATATGCTCTCCCGGGCTATTACAGGTGACGGGATTGCCATGGCCTGGAAGGCCGGCGCTGAGCTCACTTTAATGGAGCGCTCGGGAGTCCTGCGCATCGCAACCGGTTATAAACACAAGTGGTATACCGGGGCTGGAGACGCCAGCTATGAGAACGTACCCCTGGTAGACAGCAACGGCAAGTCTCTCCCGGTAGTCAGTGAACCCGGCTGGAACCAGACCATGGAACGCATGGACCGCAGCGGGTTTGGAGGCCCATGGGCGAGGATTCGCGAGGGCGTACTCAAGGGAGACTATGAGCTTCCTTTCTACGGCGACTTCCCCGCCATGAATCCGGCCGAGCGTAACGTTACCTGGAATATGCTCCTGGGAGAAGAATCTACTACCAAAATTATTATCGATACCTTCGGCCAGTCGGGATTCGATCCCTCTGGAGACCTGCTCCAGAACTACCAGTTGCTGGAGGGATCCAGCCCGGCCCAGTGGCGGGAAGCCAGCGGCGGTGGCCTGACAATCGACTGGAATTTGAAGACCTCTCTGGATGGGCTCTACGCTGCGGGAACACAGATATTTTCAGCCAGGGACCATAGCTTCGCCGCAGCTACGGGTAGATATGCCGGACGGAAAGCGGCGGCTTACGCCCGCCAGATATCTCAACCGGTGATATCACCAGACCAAGTTGAAGATGAAAAGAAAAGGGTCTACGCCCCCCTTAAGGCAAACGAAGGGATAGACTGGAAGGAGCTTCACGCGGGGATCGCCAGGGCTATGCAGTATTATTGCAGTGAATACAAGACCGAACGTCTTTTTAACCTGGGACTGAACTCGCTCAAATACATAGAAGAGAAGTGGGTTCCACGGCTTCATGCCCTGGACCCCCACAAGCTGGTACGGAGCCTGGAAGACCTGAGTCTGCTCACCTGTGCCCGGATCATCCTCCATGCGTCACTGGCGCGTAAGGCCAGCAGCAGGATTCTGGACTTTAACCGGATCGATTATCCCCGGCTTGACCCGCCCGAATGGAATAAATTCATTACCCTTAAACAGGAGGACGGCAAAGTCAGCGTGGGAGAGAAACCCTTCGGCTATTACGGCAACATGAAAGAGAACTACGAGTCCCATAACCGGGACTATACGGGGGTTTACGTGGAAAAATAAGTGGATAGCGATACTTCATTCGCTTTACAGTCCGGTGACATTTTTGCTAAACTCTAGTTGAAATGTAAGGTATCTCATTTTGCGTTATCAAGGACTATTCAGCGAAATGGAGGGTTTATATGGGAAATAGAGATTTTTCACGCGGTGAAAAGAAGAAGCCCAAGAAAGACGCCAAGAAACAGGCTATCATCTCCTCTGCCATACAGGAGCCACGTCCTGAAGTAGAGGTAATCCGCAAAGGCAAAAAACCCAAAGATATTGAAGAATAGCCATAGTAAACTGAAGGAGGATAAAACCGGGTTTTATCCTCCTTTTTATACAAGTACCTGGTTGTATAAATTATTATACATCTCCACTTTCCTCTCCCCTCAAGGGAAAGGAATAAGAAGGTGAGGGTGAACTGGAAATATATGTGGAGGGATTTTTTACAATTTGGTTCTAGCGGGGCTGTCCGGATGCCTGATTTATGATTGGATGTACTGCATACTCTTAATCTAAAATATTCCGGGATTCTGTTTTATGTCTGATAATGTTTCGCTTACCGCCGTCGTGCACGGCCATGTTCAGGGAGTATATTTTCGCTCTTTTGTACAGCAAAAGGCCGGGAAATTAGGCTTGACTGGTTACGCGCTTAACCTGCCTTCCGGCAGGGATGTAGAAGTCTGCGCCGAAGGAGAAAGGAAACAAGTGGAAAAGCTCCTGGATCATCTCTGGGAAGGTCCGCCAATAGCAAAGGTGGAAGAAGTTAAAACAACCTGGTCAAAATACAGCGGTGGCTTTACCGGCTTTGCAATCAGGTAGTCAGGCTTCAAATCCCACTCTGGCTACCTTGATCAGGTCCAGATACTCTGTCTTTAGCCCCAGTAACTGACAGGCCTCATTGTCGATATCGAAAGGTTCCCCGATAAATACCTTTCCATACTCCTCAATATAACCCTGGCTCAGTTGCGGGCTTTTACCGACATATTTTTGTCTGGCTTCAATTATGCCGACATCGAATGGAAGTGTAAAATACAGGTCCGCCATAACTTTGTCTATCCCCAGGCTGAAGAGACTATCCCATCCACTTGGAGATCGATTTCCGTACTTGGGACTCGGCAGAGATGAAAGTAAATTCATTACACTGAATTCAGGTCTGTCATTAATAACCTTCAGGGTTGATACTGTTATCAGGTAATCACTGGAAAGAATAACATTAGGTATCCAGAAGGTGGGTACTGCAAACGGTTTGGGCAATGGATTGTCCACCTCCACCCAGATGCAGTCCTTGACATCCAGCATCAATATACGCGGGAAGTTGTATCCCAGTGATTGATAAATCGGATTTACCGGCGTTCCCCCGGGTGTGCCTTCCAGGATCAGGATATCAGCATCACTTACCTCGCGGATTCCTTCAATTATTTTAGTAATCATTTCCGGGCTGGTGGTCACCGGATAGGGAAAGGGATAAAGCGAACACGGTTTTATCAACACCCTTCTTGCCCTGGCTATTTCGGGCGAAGCTTTAAAAATAAATTCAGAAGACTCGACTATCAAGATAATCTCCTGTTCGGACATACACCTTTATTATATTTTATTCCATCTTTTAAATATCCTGAGACCAGTCAAGCATTATCACGTTGAGTATTTCACCCTTTTTTATCGATTCCCTGTCCTCAGGAACGATAGCCAGACCGTTCGCCAAAACCATTGAAGTCAAAATACCGGATCCCTGGGGTCCGGTTAAACGGGCATAATATTGACCTTCTCTTTTTTCAACAATCACCCGTGCGAAAACGCGGCGGCCATCATCATTTTTGATGTTGTCTTCAATAACAGCTTCTATGGTGGGTTTGACCAGATTTTTCTTTCCCATCATTTTGAGTATTGCGGGACGAACGAATAACTCGTAATTGACCATACAACTCACGGAGTTGCCCGCCAGACCCATATGGGGCAGTTCTCTTCTGGCCTTGCCCTGCTCCAACTTTTTTATCGTACCAAATGCCAGCGGCTTGCCTGGTTTTGTCCTGACTTTCCAGAACACTATTTCGCCCTGCCTGGCCAGCACTTCCTTCACCACATCATAATCCCCCATTGAAACTCCGCCGATGGTTATCAACATATCAGCTTCCAGACCCTGATTGATTTTATTGACAACCGAAGCTTCATTATCCAGCGCAATACCCAGCAGCCGCGGAACAGCCCCCTCACGCATGACCTGTGCTGCAACACTATAGGTATTGCTGTTGTAAATTTTCCCCTCCTCCAGGGGTTCACCCAGGCTGATCAGCTCATCTCCGGTTGCCAGGATAGCCACAACCGGACGGCGTATAACCTTCACTTTTTCCCTGCCGAGAGATGCCAGAACACCGATTTCCGAAGGCCTGATGTTTGTTCCCCGTGAAAGCACAAGCTGACCCTTTCCAACGCTTTCACCGGCCTTTCGAATATTATTGCCTTCCTTACCTTCGGTCATGATTCCTATTTCAGAGGGAAAACCGCTGGATGACGCCATACGTTGAGTCTCATCTGTTTCCTCAAAGGGAATCACACAATCAGCCCCTGGAGGCGTAGGAGCGCCTGTCATAATACGTACCGCTGTACCGGACTCAACCGCTTTCCCGGGTACACCTCCGGCTACGACAACATCGACCACGCGTAAAATACGGGGACTGGCACTGCTAGATCCTTTTGTATCCGAGGTTTTAACAGCGTATCCATCCATCGCTGAATTGTCCCTGGGCGGCACATCTATCGAGGAATATACATCCTCGGCCAGTACCTGACCCAGCGATTCCAGTATACCGCGTTCTTCCTCTCCTAAAACCTGGATGCTGCTTAATATTTTCTCTAATGCCTGTTCAACACTTATCAATTTTCAATTCCCCTCTCAAGCAGTTCCCGCCCCAAATGCAATTCTGCTTCAGTATTAATGTTGAAAAAGCTCAGATGCTTCAGGTCGAACCTGTCGATCTGGCTGTTGTCCACGTACCTCACCTTTACCATGGGAAAAAGCTCCAGTATGGAAAGCCTGTCTTGCTTGATCAAAAATTCAATCGGATTGAGGCAATTCCTGGAATAAACGGCATGCAGCGGTTCCAGTACTCCCTCGTTCGTTCTTGGTATTACCACATCATAGCTATCGGCTAAACCCAGCATATATCTAAGTAGCCCGACATTTAAAAACGGCATGTCACAGGCTACCACCAGGTTGTATATGGTCTTTGAAAGTTTAATCCCCGTATATACGCCGCCCAGCGATCCTTTCCCGGGATGAACATCTTCTACTACTCTCAAACCGGTATAGTCTGCCAGTTTCGGCAGGTCTGAGTCTCTCGCTGCAACAACAAGGATCTCACTTTCAAAAGATTTGAGGCTGTCTATTACTCTTTCAAGTAAACTTGATTCTCCCAGTTTCTCTAATACTTTGTTTCGGCCTAACCGGGAACTTTTTCCTCCAGCAAGAATGATACAGCTTACATCCAAAGGAATTTCACTTACCTCCGTATCATCCGTATCCGATTGAATACATTATCTATTTTACCATAATAATTAACCCTTGACATTAGTTTTTTTACTCCTTTTAAGTTCAAAAAAAGCCCCGCCAGATTCAAAAACAACACTAAAGCAATGACCCGGGCGTTTTCTTAAGCTGACCTGATTTCAAACCGGTCTTTCCTTGTACTAACCAGCCGTGAGTTTTTCGAAGTTAAAACGGAGAAACCGGTCCCCGGCAGCCTGTTAGTGCCTTTGCCTGCACTGATACCTCCGTCAGGTACCCCCT
Organism: Dehalococcoidales bacterium; assembly: GCA_016926695.1. The sequence continues at coordinate 61,598 of JAFGOB010000125.1, forward strand.
GATACCTGCCCGGGAGAGTGTGTTATATACCTGACCTGCTGAAGGAAGAAACATGCGGTTGTATGTTCCGGGGATCCTTGCAAGTGTAAGCAACATCCAGGCCGGTTTTACGACCCTGCTATTTTTTCCCGGCCTCGATCATCTTGTTAACGGCCCCGAGCGCGCGCAAACGTATATGCTCCGGTACTTTTACCACAGGAGACATCTCTTCCAGTGCCTGCAACACCTTGTCCAGCGTAATCAGCTTCATGTGCGGGCAAATCGCCTGTTCCGAAACGGGAACGTAAGTAATATCGGGATTTTCTTTCCTTAAACGGTAGATAAAACCTATCTCTGTGCCGACAATGATTTCTCTGGCGGATGTCCTGTGTACAAAATTGACCATCCCGCTTGTACTCACTACCTCATCCGCTACGGCTATTGTTTCCGGCCGGCACTCGGGATGTACCATTACTTTAGCCTCCGGATACCGGGCTTTCGCCAGCTTGATATCCTCCGGAGTGATTCTGGCATGAGTGGGACAGTAACCCGGCCACAGGATCATCTTTTTACTGGTTTTGGTCGAAACATAGTGTCCCAGATTTTGATCCGGTACAAACAGGATTTCATTTGAGGCAAGACTGTTGACTACCTCAATGGCGTTAGCCGAGGTGCAGCAAATATCAGACTCGGCTTTGACTTCTGCCGGTGAATTCACATAACAGACCACCGCGGCTGCCGGATGTTCATTCTTCTTTTCTCTCAATGCGGAAGCCGTGATCATGTCTGCCATCAAACACCCTGCGTTAAATTCAGGCAGTATAATGGTCTTGTCCGGGCAAAGGATGGAAGCCGTCTCCGCCATGAAATGGACCCCGCAAAACACGATCACCTCTGCATCCGTCCCCGCGGCCTTACGGCTTAACTCCAGAGAATCCCCCAGGAAATCGGCAATATCCTGGACCTCTCCCAACTGATAGTTATGCACCAGTATTACCGCTTTCCGCCTGGCTTTTAATTCGTTGATTTTTTTTACCAGAACTTCACTTTCGTCCAGCATAAGTATTTCCATTTTCAGTTGATTTTTCATGCAATACGCGTGTCGTTTCTTCCCGCTGCCCGCTTCATCAAATCGCCTGCGGATTGCCGTTCATTCTTTATCCTCTATGCCCGGACCGGTTCTCCCGCGGTCTGATATTCCCGCCAACATTCTCTCTTTGATTATAACATGCCTTTATGTCAATTTCTTTTTATACGCGGGAGACATTGCCCTGAGTTTGTTTACTATTCCTGGCAATTTTTTCAGTACTCTCTCGATTTCTTCTTCGGTGGTCCATTTTCCCAGCGTAAACCGTATAGAACATCTGGCTTCATCGGAAGGTACCTGCATAGCCGTGAGGACAGGTGAAGGCTCCAGGCTTCCTGAATTACAGGCCGAACCGGCAGAGGCGCAAATACCCTCCATATCCAGGCTGATAAGGGTGGCTTCTCCCTCTGCGAAGGGAATACTGATATTGATATTATTGGGCAAGCGCATGGACGGATGGCCGTTCAGTTTCACAAGTTCTATTCTTTCTCCCAGTTCCCGCACCATGCGATCGCGCAGCTCCGACAGCCTCTCTGCCTCCTGTACCATCTCCCGGCTGGCGATTTCAACAGCCTTACCCAGGCCGACAATGCCGGGGACATTATAGGTGCTGCCGCGGCGTCCGTTCTCCTGCCCGCCGCCCAGTAAAAAAGGCGTCAGACGGGTCCCTTTACGGACATATAACGCGCCGACGCCTTTAGGGCCGCATAGCTTGTGGCCCGCCATCGAAAGCAGGTCCACATTCAACCGGTTGACATCAATGGGAATATGACCGAATGCCTGTACAGCGTCAGTATGCAGGTAAATACCGGCATCCCGGGTTATCCGGCCTATTTCACTCAGCGGCTGTATAGTTCCAACTTCATTGCTGGCATATATTACAGATACCAGGATCGTTTCGGATGTAATGGCCGTCTTAACATCCTCGGGATCAACCATCCCGTATTTATCCACAGGCAGAATCGTTAACTTAAAACCCATCTTCTCTAAAAAACGGCATGGTTCAAGCACGGCATGGTGCTCTACGGGACTGATTATGATATGATTGCCTTTATCCTTGTTAGCATGGGCTACCCCCTTCACTGCACAATTATCCGACTCGGTCCCTCCGCTGGTGAACACGATTTCTTCAGTACCGGCGTTCAATAACTCCGCTACCTTTTTTCGGGCAGTCTCTACTGCGGACCTGGCTTCCACTCCATAACAGTGAACGCTGGAAGGGTTTCCAAAAGTCCTTCTGAAATATGGAACCATGGCTTTGAATACTTCAGGATGCACCGGAGTGGTAGCCGCATAGTCCATGTAAATCCGTTTCAATTTATTCGCCTTCAATATTAAAACTCATCATTATCGCTTCAAGTACCCCTCCGGCTACAGCTCTCATGCTGTCCCGGATGGAAAAACAGGCGGATCTATCAACTCCAGGATCAATTTCAGCCAGCCGGGTATGAGACAGGACCTTTATCTGGTCCCGTAATATCCCCCGCATAACCCCTGATAGAGGCGCATTGACCGGCAGGTCGTTCAGCCTGCCGATTTCATCCCCGGCTAAAACTGCGTCTCCGATATTATTCTGCGTGGTAAAAACACCGGCTTCTTCCGCCAATACTAATCCCCTGTCACGGTCAGCATCATTCTCATCCTCGGCACATCCTTCAATCAGCACTCTGCCCAGATTGTAACCCGGATGCGTCTCTATTACCAGATGAACATCTTCCCCTGCCGTAAAACCCGGACCGATCCCGATGACCAGAGCAGCATCCTCCATGGTAGTATTAGTCTTGCGTCTAAGCATCATGGCATTAACCAGTACGTCCGGTTTTAATAAAGGCTTTACGGATAACTCCGGGTCGACTACTACCGGCAGATTCCCGTTTCTCCAAGCACGGTAAATATACTCTAAAGATGGTTGTATCCGCTCGGAAGCAATATCTTCCACTTTTTTCCTGGTATCAAACACCGTTTCGGAAAAGCTGCATCCCCGGTGAATCGCCAGGGGGCTGGCAATTTCCGTTATGCAGACCCTGAAGTGACTGCGTACCATACGTTGTGCGATGGCGCTGCCAACCTCACCCCCACCCCTGATCAACACTATTAGTTCAGATAATTTTCTCATTACCTCTCCTGGCGACTGCTTTATCAGTACCCTAATTTTACTCTATATCTGACTGGACTGCCCAGACCTGTTTTGATATTGTTCATTTTCCCATTGGCTGACGCCGCAGAATCCTAATGCGGTATAATGGAAACCTTGTCCAGGGTAGCGAAACCGAGCGGATTGATCTCATAGTCATGAACGTAAGGTTTGACAAGCAGGTAGTCCTTACTGAAAGAGATTGGTATGCAGGCCGCGTCATTGACCATTATTTGCTCCGCCTGTTGATAAAGGCTGAAGCTCTCAGCCTGGTCGGAACTGCGGTTTGCCCGCTCAATCAGCTCATCCACCCCGCTATTGGAATAGTTGCCGTAATTGGTATTTGAGCCAGTATGAAATAATATGTCCAGAAAATCCTGGGGATGCGGATAGTCTGCCGACCACCCCATAAAAAACATGTTGTCTACCTCTTCCTTGGCATAGTAAAAATATCTTTCCGGCTCCAGTTGCCGGACCTTGACCTTTATTCCCAGGTTTTGGTTCCATTGATATAATATCGCTTCTATTACCGATCCTATGCCCCCGGCATATCCGTAAGTTGTGAAAGTAATTTCGGGTAAACTGGCTGCGCCCGTATAACCGGCTTCTCTGATCAGTTCCCTGGCTTTGTCTATATCATATTCCAGCCCTTCCAGTTCCGCGTTATATCCCGGCATCCCCGGGGGCAGTATCCCGCCGGCCTTTTTCTCCATATCCCTGAAGACCAATGTAATAATTTTTTCCTTGTCGATTGCCTGGCTGAAAGCCCGGCGTATTTTCGCATCGTTAAAAGGAGGACGGCTGCAGTTGAACCCCACGAATAATATCCCCAGCGAAGGCGCCACCTGTAAATCCCGGTAAAACGGCCCGGACTGGTCCATTGCCTTGTCGATGTAGGATGTGTACACCGGCGTTACATCTATCTTACCCATCTCATAAAGGTCCATGGGCAGACCTGTAAAGAACTGGTATTGTATCTTGTCTACCTTGGGTTGCTCACTATAGTACCCTTCGTTTCTCTCCAGGATTAAAGATTGTCCTTCTCTCCACTGTCCGAGCTTAAAAGGACCGCTGCCGTTGGGTTTGCGCCACCACGCACCGCCGGATTTTACGTTTTCCCGGTCCATCACCATGGCGGTTGGATAGGCCAGTTTGTACAGAAAATAGGACCTTGGAGAGTCTATAGTCACCTGCAATGTATAATCGTCCAGTACCTTCACACCGCTGATCTGGTCGGCCTTGCCTGACAGCTTGTCTTCTACACCTACGATATCCCCCAGGTAGCTGGCGGCGTTAATTGAACCCACCTCCGGGCTGGTCGTGCGTTCCCATGAGTATTTTACATCCCGGGCTGTAAGACCTTTGCCATTTTGGAATTTCACATCATCCCTCAGATGAAAAGTGTATTCCGTTCCATCTCCGGAAACCTCCCAGTCCCGGGCGATATCCGGGACCGGCGTCATACTCTCATCCAGTTTTACCAGTCCGCTGAATATTTCTATTATGTATTGTGCTGAACGGGCTTCATTTTGCAAAGACGGGTCAAGCGTGTTCGGGTCCTCGCTATCCCACAAATTTAAAACGCCTCCGGAACCGGAAGAAGCCCCCCCGCCCGGCTGCTGGTCCTGTGTATTCGGGTTACAGCCTGCCATAAGGACTGCGCATATAACCGCTACAGCCAGTAATATTACAGTCGATTTCTTCACAAAAGCCCTTCCCTTTTCAAACTGATGTACCGCCCGTCCCCGATAACCAGATGGTCAACCACTGCAATTCCCACCAGGTCTCCCGCCTCCTTCAACCGTTTGGACAGCCTTATATCATCCTGCGACGGCTCAGGATTACCCGACGGGTGATTATGGGCTACTATAATAGAGGATGCACTGGCGGAAATGGCTTCTTTAAAAACCTCGCGTGGATGTACAATGCTGGTATCCAGACTGCCAACGGAGATTTCCACCAGCTTTATCACCATATTGCGGGTATTAAGCAGTATGGCCCAGAAATGTTCCTTGTTTTTCCCTCTGGATTTCCCTCTTAGTTCCTGATATGCCTCTTCCGGGGAAGATATCTTCCTGCGGAGAGTATTTTTCGCCGACCTGTCCCAGCGGTTCGCCAGCTCAAAAGCCGCCTTTATCTGGCAGGCCTTGGCCGGGCCGATTCCTTTTACCGTCTGTAATTCCTCAAGAGAGCTCACAGCCAGAGTTTCGATATTATCAAACCTGTCCAGCAGCCTCTGTGCCACTTTCAATACCGGCTCATCTTTATGTCCGCTGCTGAGCACAATTCCCAGCAATTCAAGAGCGGACAGGTTTTCAGCACCTACTCTTTGCAGCCTTTCTCTCGGTCTTTCGTTGACGGGCATGTTCCGGACGGTAAATGAATTTTTTTGCTTCAGGTCTTTAGCCATAATTTCCTGATTCTAACGTTGATGTCTCTACTGGCCTGTCCGGTTTTTCGCGTTTGACAGGACCTGTTGTCGAGTCACTAATATATATCGGTTCTTTCCTGCTTTCCCGGTGTCAAATATGACTTCCATTCCCGTTCCAACTGGTCCATGTCTATACCGTAGACCTTTTGAAAAGCACCGTCATAAGTGCTGCCCTGTTTGAAGGTGTCTAGCAGATCCAGCATTTTGTCGGCGCTGTAGGTCTTTACAAGATAATCAACCAGGCTGAAACTTTCAGCATAAGATAGATTAGCTTTGCCCGCATCCGCGGAAAAGGGGCTGCTTATACTCCTGATCGATATAAATGCATCATTTAAAATAGCTTCAGCCAGCGGAACTGAAAACTGGGTTGTCAGGGGTCCCTCCGAATACATAGCCAGGCCTTCATCCAGCCAGACCGGTAGACCATTATAGGGGTTGAAGGTCACCTGATGAATTACGATATGGGTCAATTCATGGGCCATGGCCCCCTTTCCCCATTCAAGATTGCCCGGAGTTATTCCTATAGCCACGATATTGAAGGAAGTAAAAGCCACGCCTCCGGTCCATTCGCTGGGATAAATCATCGAGCCTTGCAGGTCCCCTGACCCGTTGTAGATATAAATATCGATCTCCTCCGGGGGATAAACGCCTGTATCCCTGGCCAGGGTTTGCAGCGATTCCTGGGCGGTCGCCATTAAAGCCCCCGCAAAAGAATCATCGCCCTTATACCAGTACAAATTGATTTTCCCTTCGGACAACCGCTTCCATTTATAGCGGTTGTCTTCAATCTCAAGCGATTGCCGGCTGGTATCCAGCCTGTTCCCTCCGTCATCTTTGACTGACCACCAGAAATCAAGACTGGTCCCCGGTGGAAGGCCGCCTATCTTTCGCATATCCAGCATGTATCTGGCATTGACACTGGTAGATGGTGTGAATTCAATAAACACCTCGCTGGTCACGCTGGCAAAACTCATCTGATCGACTTCATATTTCAACCTTATATCTGTTATGCTAAATGCACTCGATATATTCGCTGAAAAATTTAAATAAAGCGGAAATTCCATTACCGCCGAACTCTCCGTGACCGATATTGAAGATTGAGTCAGGGCTGCCAGAGGAACAACTGCCTGTACCATCAGGACTGCCAGTAAAATAAGCGCCAATGCGATCGACGAAATCTTTTTAATCATTTTCTCTATCCAATCCTGAACGCAGATATGCAATCATGAAATCATCCGGCTCCCCCTCCAGCACAGCTTCCGGATTAGCGGACTGATAATCCGTGCGGTGGTCCTTGATCATTTTGTAAGGATGCAATACATAGCTGCGTATCTGATTACCCCATCCTGCTTCAACATGTTTTCCCTTTAGCCTGGCCTTCTCTTCAGCCTGCCTTTCCAGGTCCTTTTCAAAAAGACGGGCTTCCAGTATTTTCATGGCGATAGTCTTGTTCTGTAACTGGGAGCGCTCACTCTGGCTGACAACCGTAATACCCGAAGGCAAATGAGTTATCCTTACTGCCGTACTGCTTTTTTGCATGTGCTGCCCGCCGGGGCCGCTTGAGCGAAAAACCTCGATTTTTATATCTTCCGGTTTGATGATTACGTCCACATTGCTCTCAGCCTCGGGAATCACCTCCACCATGGCGAATGATGTATGACGGGCATGATCGGCATCAAAGGGAGAAAGACGTACCAGCCGGTGAACACCGTGTTCGGACCTCAAATAACCGAAAGCATGGTCTCCTGTAACTGCCACCACCACGCTTTTTATACCTGCCTCCTCTCCCAAAGAGGTATCCAGCACATCGGCTTTGAAATCCCTTTTCTCCGCCCATCTCAAGTACATTCGTAATAGCATTTCAGCCCAGTCCTGCGACTCTGTCCCGCCTGCTCCTGCATGAATCGATAATATCGCATTCCTGTTGTCATAGCGGCCGCTGAAGACCAGCTCAAACTCCATTTCATCAAGCTGCTTCCCCGTCTCCTCAAGTTCGTTCTGCACTTCTGTAGCTAAAGTGCTGTCTTTATCTTCCTCAGCCAGAAACAGTAACTCGGATATATCGTCAAGCTGTTTCTCCATTTTCCGCCAGGTATCAATGATTCGCCGGCTGTCAGCTATACGGCGCATCACTGCCTGCGCCCGGTCTTGGTCCTGCCAGAAATCGGGAGAGAGCGACTGCTTTTCCAGCTCCAGTACCTCTTTTTCCCTGTTAGCTACGTCAAAGACGCACCAGTGCGGTTGACACTCTTGCCTTAAAATCTTCTATTTTCCCTTTTAGTTCCTGCATATTAAACCTCAAATTTTCTGGATCACCCGGTACTGACCCAACCCTGGTTAAAATCTGCCTGGTCCGGTACTGTTCCGCCAGTCATGGATTCACCTCGAAGATCTCCCAGTTAGGTATTGTATCAGAGAACACCCCGGCTGGCTAAATGTGCCAGCCGGGTGGGTTCAGGCAGACGATATCCCCGGCAGCAGCGAAATACCCACTCAACAGCCGATCCCAGGGAAATTTTATGGCCTACGGATATAAACAGGGGTTTCACATGATCTCTCGTCCTGATCACGGAGCCAATCCTTTTTCTGTCTTTATCAAATATGTATTCCCGGCTTCCTGATAATAGCCCCGGCTCCATATATTCACCAAATAGCGGTGACTTGGCACATCCTATGGTAGGTTTATCAAGAAACAGACCCAGATGACAGGCCAGCCCGAAACGCCTGGGATGGACAAGACCCTGTCCGTCTACCATCACAAGATCGGGGACAAGTATAAGTCTGTCAATAGCTTCCAGTGTTAACGGAATTTCACGGAAAGAAAGAAAACCGGGTATGTAGGGAAAATTCATTTTACCCGTTGCCGTGCTTTTTTCCCTTACTGTTAGATCCGGATAGGAAAGTACCACCACCGCAGCAAGGGCCTCTCCGGAGCGTTTTACGGATACATCCAGCCCGGCAATTAAGGAAGGATTAAGTCCGCCATCTTCAATGATCACCTGGTTGGACAATCTGGCCTGTATCTCCCTGGCCTGTTCCAGATCGACATCCCAACTATGTAAATTACACACCCGCATAGCTTAATTATACCAGAGTCAGAATAATCTAGGGGAAGAAACAGGTGTTTTTTACCACTGGATTATTCAGAAAGCAGGACAGATAGCTTTAAGCAATATCTTCCATTCTGACTTGAATTCTGACACCAGGTCAAAATTGTACAGGCTCAGAGACCACAGGTTGACCAGGCCCTGAGTCATGCTGAAAAACATCTGGGCAGTTACATCTTCATCTATCTCGGCACCAATAATGCCCGTTTTTTTGCCTTCCACCAGTATCGCCTTGATACGCGCAGTATACTCTTTAATCACTTCATATATCTTTTTATTTAACTTTTTGTCTCCCAGGCTGATTATTTCGGCTATCACCTGAAAACCCACACCTTTCCTCTGTTCAATAGCCGAAATATGCTGTATAACAATATTTTCCAGCACCTCAATGGACTTGATTTCCCCGTCATAATTCTTTTCGATATCACTTATCATAGTCTGCTCGATATCATCGATCAGGAGAAGCAGTATCTCTCTTTTGCTTCTGAAATGCTTGTATATGGCACCTTCGGATACATCGATTTCATTAGCTATATTTCGAATGGTGACATTCTCACTGCCGTGATTCACTATCAGCTTACGGGCAGCCATGATAATTTCTCTTTTACGGACCAGGGTGCTTTTTCGTACCTGCATATCGTTTACTTATTATATCATAACCCGCACTGACTTCAATTTCATTGTTCTGATTGTCTTTACTGATACACTTTGCGAGCTTCAAACGGGCTACACTGAAGGATGTTAACGCTGGACCTTTATTCCCCTGTATATTCCGGGGTAGACCGGGCCATGGTTCCGATCGTTGAGAGCCAGGCTTCCGTCGTTTTGAGGGCTACCACTCCAAATGTACGGCCCGGTCTGGTCAATTTTTAAAGTTGATGATACGCTAATAAGGGTGATTTGTATCCCAGACCAAAATGGATGTTCAGACCTGCTGTAGGGGCGTGGTCTCTGACCCGCCCGCCCTTAGCCTCTGATAATGAGACGCTACCCTATTGCATTCAAGGCATCTCAACATTTTGGCCTTCGGGCCAGCCGGTTCGACCTGAACTTGTTCAGGCACCGGCACACTACCAAACCGTGTAATCTGTCTGAAATAGTGAGGCTAATCGATCCTGAGTATTTTCACCGCGATGGTGCGAATTCTCAGGCTCATCCGGTACTAATTGATGGCGGATAAAGGATAATATCTTTATTGACAGAGGTGATAATAGTGTGTTAAAAAGAAAATAGGAAAATACGTACGCAAATTAGCTTTCCTTTTTTACCCGAACATGGAGTTCACCCTTTCTTCCTTAGAAAAAAACATATTCCAAAGCATATTGGGATTTAACTCACTCTTATAAGATTATAATGTAATTAGCGCCGGTTAGCCCGTATCCACTCTTCTCAAGGAGGTCACACATGTGGGACACCGCGAGTTTATTTCAGCTTGTTCATTCTCGCCTGACAGACTACCTTATTATCGTAGTATCCAACCGCGAGCCATATATTCATTCTTTTTCAGAAGGCGGTATAAAAGTTGAGAAACCGCCCAGCGGTCTGACTGTCGCACTTGACCCCATCATGCAGGCCAGCGGAGGCATCTGGATAGCGCATGGCAGCGGTGATGCCGATCAGGCCGTCGTCGATCGGAATAACAGGGTTGACGTCCCTCCGGATAGGCCGAGATATGCCCTCAAAAGGGTTTGGCTCTCCAGGGAGGAGGAGGAGGGATATTACTACGGATTTGCCAACGAAGCGCTGTGGCCGTTATGTCATATTGTTTATAATCGACCCGTATTCCGCCAGTCTGACTGGGAAACTTATGTGAAGGTAAACCGGATATTCGCCCAAAGCGTTCTGGACGAAATAAATGGGAAAAAGGCCTTCGTTTTCATTCAGGACTATCATCTCGCTTTGGTCGCCAAAATGATCCGGGAGCAAAATCCTGATATTATCACCGCTCATTTCTGGCATATCCCCTGGCCCAACCCCGAAGTCTTCCGGATTTGCCCCTGGCAGAATGAAATCCTGGAAGGTTTGCTGAGCAACGATCTTTTTGGGTTTCACATACGTTTTCATTGCAATAACTTCATGGACACCGTAGCCAGGGCGCTCGAGGCCAGAGTGGACTATGAAAGATACGAAATCACCTATAACAGTCACAAAACAGCGGTCAGTCCGTTCCCGATAAGTGTTGATTTCGAGGACTTCTCACTCAGGGCTCAATCCAGAGAAACAGAAAACGAAATCGCCAGACTTAGAAAGCTTTTAAACCTGAAAGAAGAAGCTATTGGCATCGGCATCGAGAGATTCGATTATACCAAGGGTATCCCCGATCGCATCAAAGCTATCGATAGATTTCTGGATAAAAATCCCCGGTATCGTGAAAAAATGGTCTTCATCCAGGCCGGTGTAGCCAGCAGGACCCATATTGAAGCCTATAAAAATCTTAACAGAGAAGTAGAAACTCTGGTGCAGGACATCAATACCAGATACGGGACTGAAGATTGGAAGCCAATTATTCTTATGCATGAAAATTTGCCCCAGTTAACCCTCCTGGCCTTGAGAAAGATGGCTGATTTTTGTATCGTCAGCGCGTTGCATGATGGTATGAACCTGGTAGCCAAGGAATTTGTCGCCAGTCGCTACGATGAAGATGGGGTATTGATATTAAGTACCTTTACAGGTTCAGCCAGGGAGCTGAGTGATGCTTTGCTGGTTAATCCGTTTGCTACCGAGCTTTTTGCGGATGCTATCCTGGCGGCGCTGGAAATGCCTGGGGATGAAAGAAAAAAACGCATGCAAAGGATGCGTAATATCGTCAGGGAACACAACATCTATAAATGGGCGGGAGACATTATTACCGATCTGGTAAAATTTGAATTCGGGAGCTAAGTTTGGAACATCTGTTTTCAGCCTGGCCGAAGATAGCCGATAACGTTAACAATGCCAAGCAGGTATTATTCCTCAGCGATTTCGACGGCACCCTTACTCCAATTGTCGAGCAGCCTGAAGCAGCGGTTCTCGATAATGACACCCGCAGACTGATTGAAGCACTGGTGCATCATCCGCGTTTTACCGTCGGAGTAATCAGCGGAAGATCACTGGCTGATTTAAAGGAGAAAGTTAATATCGACGGGCTTATCTATGCCGGCAACCATGGCTTTGAAATAGAAGGCCCCGATATTAGTTTCATTAATCCGCTGGCGAATGAAATCAAGCCCTTTCTCAGGATTGTCTGGGGTGCACTGACCATGGCTTTCAGCACAATCAAGGGCGTGCTGGTTGAAGATAAAGGGATATCGCTAAGCGTACACTATCGTCAGGCGCCCGAAGAAAAATCCGGTGAAATCAGAAGTATAATAGAGAATTCTATTCAAGGCCCTCTGTCTTCAGGTATAATCAAATTGACGTCGGGGAAAAAGGTATTCGAGGTCAGACCAGCGGTAAACTGGGATAAGGGGAATGCTATCCGCATGCTTATGAAAAAATACGGTAAAGGCGGCAGGTTAAGCGGACTATTGCCCGTATATATGGGTGACGATCTTACGGATGAAGACGGCTTTCGAATAATTGAAAAATACGGATTTGGCATCACAATACACGTTGGAGAACCATCAACACCTTCATCTGCCCGTTATTACCTGACCTCTCCGCTTGAAGTACAACAATTCCTCAACAAGTTGCTGGAATATCATCAAAGAGGTCTCGTATGCGAACAGTTGTCGACTACCTGACAGTCAACTGGTCTCTGATTGTTATACCTGTGGCTGTATTTGCCTTCTCCCTTATTGCCCTCTTCTGGCTTAGAAAATTCGGGCTGGGCCACCTGACAAAATGGATTAAAAAGGCCAACTGGGAAGACGATAACATCCTTATGAATTCCATCCGGGGACCTTCCTCCCTTTTTTGTCTTGCATTGAGTATTTACCTCGGTATAACAGTCTCCAGCATTCCGGAAACCTGGAAAATTCCCCTGGGTCATGTCATTTGGACTCTCTTCCTCCTGGCCCTGGCCATGGCGTTATTGAGTCTTACTCACGGCCTGATCATGTATTACGGCCGTAAACTTGATCTGCCCCCCAGGGCTGTGCTCCTGACTTACAATGTTACCCGGATCGTTATCCTGATAATCGTAATCCTGATCATCCTGGACGTTTGGGGAGTACCGACCAGTCCGTTGCTATTGCTCATCGCCATTATGGTCCTGGTGGCCGTCATCGCCTTCAGGGACGCAGTCCCTAACCTTTTTGCCAGTTTTCATATGGCAGCAACTCAAACCATCAAAGTTGGTGATTATGTAAAGCTGGATACCAAAGAAGAAGGATATGTCACCAGCATGAGCTGGAATGCGACCGCCATCCGTTCCCTGGACGGCAGTTCAATCCTTATCCCTAATAATCAGCTCATTCACCGTAAAGTTATCAACTACGGTCATCCGCTTAAAAAAGCCAGGGAGCCCTTCTACTTCAACACCCGGGTTCATATGGCAGAGCTGACAGGGCTGAAAGCCTCAAACCTGAGAGAAATGGCCGCAATCCTTAAAAAATCACCCGAGTCCGTTATTTACTATCACACTCATCATTTCCTTGAAGACCATCAATATCTTATTCCGGAACTCTCTAATGACTTCGCCATATGGGTAAAGGATGCGCTTGGCAATCCTGTTCTGGCGGAAAAATTGGCCAACGTAAATACCTTTGAATTTACCAGCCTGAGTCTTTTAAGAGAAAGTCTGCTAAATATTATCGAGGAAAACGCAGGAGAAGAATCTTTCCAGCACGAAGCTGCTCCGGGAAGAGAATTCTATTTTATGAACTCAATCAGCGTCATTTTACCCACACCCTATGCCGCGCATGACTTACGCGAATTTATTGAAGCTCTGCGAAAGATAAGTCCCAGCTCTTTGTATTTTCATGTGTTTGAGTCCAGGTTGCGGCTGGGCAAAGGTCTTAACGATTTTTCTATCTGGCTGGAAGTAGACATGGATGAAATGGAACTAAGCCGCGAAATAGCCAGGATTGATCCTTATAATTTTACACTGGAGGGATTAAGATCAGTACTCATTCAGACGATCGAAAAACGTATCAAGTAAACCTTTCCGATTATGAGCCCATTGTAGGTAAAAGCTGCATGGATGAACTGGAGTTGCTGGCTGCAAATCTCAGTGGAAAGGTGATTCAAAATATCAATTCAACCTTCAGCGGAGGAGGTGTGGCGGAAATCCTTAGCCGTATCATACCCTTACTCGAACAATTGGGAGTCGATGCCCGCTGGGAAATAATGAAAGGGAACGAGCGCTTCTTTCAGGTGACTAAAAAATTTCATAATGCCCTGCATAACCGCCATCAGGAAATCGATTCGGCGGACTTCGACCTTTTCAGAGAAGTAACCAGCGAAAACTTGCAGCACCTGGACTTCAATGGAGATATTATCTTTATTCACGACCCGCAGCCTGTCGCTCTAATCCGGAAGAAACAGCAGGCAGGTAACAAATGGATCTGGAGATGCCATATCGATATCTCCAATCCCAGCGAGCTGGTCTGGGACTTTCTCAGGCCGTATATCACTCAGTACGACGCGGCGGTATTTTCTGCACCGGCTTTTTCTCCCGCGCTGCCCATTCGTCAGTTTCTGATATCTCCTTCAATTGACCCGCTGAGCAATAAAAATAAAGAACTCCCTGAAGATGTTATAGATGCTATCATGTACAAATATAATATTCCCAGGGATAAACCGATTATTACACAGGTATCCCGTTTCGATTACCTGAAAGACCCGGTCGGAGTTATTAAGGCTTTTGAACTGGTCAAAAAAAGCATCGATTGCCGGCTGGTTTTCGCCGGGGGTACAGCCAGCGATGATCCGGAATCTGATAATGTCCTTGCGGAAGTCAGGGAAATGGCCGATCACAATCCCGATATCCACGTCCTTCTTATTCCCCCGAACAGTGACCTGGACATAAATGCCCTCCAAAGAGGATCAAACGTTATCATTCAAAAATCTCTGGGTGAAGGGTTCGGACTCACTGTCAGCGAAGCTTTATGGAAAGGAAAACCGGTTGTAGCTTCGGCAGTCGGGGGAATCCCCCTGCAAATCAGAGACAAACTGACCGGGCTTTTATCCCATGGAATTGAAGGCACGGCCTTCGCGATCAGACAATTGCTCAGTAATCCGGACTATGCCAGATGGCTGGGCAATAACGGTAGAGAGCACGTTAAATACAACTTTCTTATCACCCGCCATCTGAAAGACTACCTGGTCCTGTTTTTAACCCTGGAACACAATGACTCCGTTATCAGCATGCTTAACACCATGGCAAGACGACCCTGAACCCCGGCACAGGTTATCAGGTGGTATATGACTGGCTTGTACTGCCTGTTAGTATTATCCAGCAGGCCTGGAAATACTCGCCAGGCTTTTCCGGTAAACGAGGCCCGGAATCTAGGCTTCTTTTTCAGCCTGCTCCATCATTTTTTCGATATCGCTGTTATTCCCTGCCATTACCAGGACATCCACATGACTGACAACCTCTTCCAGTGAAGGGTAAATAAGCCCTTCCTTACCTCTCTGTATCATCAGTACCACTACACCACCCTTGGATCCTGTGCTAAAACCGATGTCACCCAGCGTTTTTCCGATGAAGAACGGAGCAGCCCTGGCCTTGACTACACCCGATCCGTTGACCAGCGGAATATAATCTGAAACACCCTCTATGGTTAAAACGGGTCCTGTTCTGATAGCCGTATCTTTTTCCGGAAATATTACTTTATGTGCGCCTATACTGCGCAGGATCTCCCCGTGTAGCTCGTTATCCGCCCTGGCAACTATATACCTGACTCCCATTTTCTTTAAAAGAATAGCGATCATAACGCTGTTCTGTATAGATGCGCCTACCGTTACTACGGCCACATCATAACGGTCGATACCCAGCCTTCTTAAGGCCCCTTCTTCGGTTGCATCGGCCCGGACAGCATGTGTAACATGATCTCCAACTTCTTCTACCAGGTTCGATGATTTGTCAATCGCCAGGACTTCATAACCGGAATCATACAGGATGGTGGCCAGGCTCATTCCAAACCTGCCCAGTCCTATTACCGCCACTTGTTTGCTCATAATATCATCTCCTATCCGATTCTAACGCTTTCCCGGGGATATTCGATATCGGCTATAATCCGCCGGCGGCCTAGCGTAGCCATTAATACCAGCGGCCCCAGCCTTCCGATAAACATGGCAAGAATAACAATCACCTTTCCTCCAGTCGATAAATAGGGGGTAATACCGGTAGTCAGACCGACTGTGCTCAGGGCAGAGAAAGTCTCAAAAAATATCTTTTCAATTGCAAACGGCTCGCTAATTGAAAGCAGCAGCATTACCAGTCCTGCCATCCCCAGATAAAAAACGGTCAGAGTAATTGCTCTGTAAATTGTCTCATAAGGCAATTGCCTGCCGAAAACATCTATCCTTGGTTTTCCTTTCAGTGTGCCGATTACTGTAGCTATCAGCACTCCGAAAGTATTGATTTTGATGCCCCCTGCCGTGGATCCGGATGAACCTCCGATAAACATCAGTACTATGACGAAAAAAAGAGAACTAGATCTGAAACCGGCGACATCGATTGCGCTGAAGCCGGCTGTTCTGGGTATCACCGCCTGAAAAAAGGCCACCACCATTTTTTGGGGAACAGCCAGCGGACCAAGGGTAGCCGGGTTGGAATACTCCAGTCCGAAAATGATAAAGCTAGCCAATGTAATTAAAGCTAAAGTTGATACCAGTACCATTTTGCTATCGAGGGTTAATCTGTTAAATTTACGCTTGCTGAGTATATTGGCAATCACAATGTATCCGGTGCTGCCTGTGATTACCAGAAGAGCAGTGACAAGTAAAAATGGTGTATCCCCCTGGAATCCGGATACGCTTTTATAGTCGCCAAATATATCCATACCGCAGTTGTTAAATGCAGAAATAGAATGAAAAAAGGCGGTCCACAGAGAGGTTATCCCGTCACCCGTCACCAGCCCGCGAATATAAAAGATACAAACTCCCGCTAATTCTATTATCAGTGAAAATAGCGCGACTTTCGCCACAATACCCAGCAGCCCGCCCAGCCGGTCAAGCCCCATGGACTCTGTAATAACCAGCCTCTCTCTTAGTCCGAACCTGCCCGCGAATAACATTAAAAGGACGGTGGCGCCCGTTATAAATCCCAGTCCTCCGATCTGAAATAATACCAGCAGTACTGCCTGGCCAAATGTGCTCCAGTGCGTACCCGTATCCACCACAACCAGGCCTGTTACGCATACCGCGGAGGTTGCGGTAAAGAACGCGTCCACCGGGGATGTAAATTGCCCGGAACTGCTCGAAACAGGAAATATCAGCAGAATTGTTCCCAGTATGATCATACCGGCGAAACCGGCGACCAGTAAAAGCGTAGAGGAAAAGGGATTGCTGGATTTGGGGACTTTCAATGGCAACCTCAGGGCTCTTATCCCTGGTACCCTGAATACCATCGTATCAGATATCCTGGATCTTATCTTTTCTATAATTATTGCCTCGGATTGCTTTAATAACCGGATTAAGACACAAAACTGACCTTGAGATTTTCACACAGGCCTGCCAGTGCACAATTTATCCTAATTATATGCTGTTAATTTTGCCCCTGCAATCCGTTTTGAATGCTAATAAAAGAATATGGGGCCGTTTTCGGTATAAAAGGGGCCGTCACAGACCGTTTTTCACCGCCGAATTTTCTCTTTTCAGCGGTGACAGGATTCAGGATAAATAATTGAAAATTAGGTTATATAATATAGATAGAACCAGGGCAAAATGGGGGAAAACCGGCCCGAATGATGATTAAATGGTCCGTTTAAAGCTGGAATACGTTTTTTGAACTATGATTATTTCCGGTTTAGTTGACACAAAGCAGCTTTTTGGTGCATAATTACCCTATACTAAGAATGGTTTTGAAAGCTGAAGGAAATTATAAAAGATGGTAAAAATCAAACTACGCAGAGTCGGAGCAACTAAACAACCGAGCTATAGACTGGTCGTTGCGGATTCAAGGTCATCACGGGATGGAAAATTCATCAACATCATTGGTCATTATAATCCTCGCTCCCAGCCGGAGGAACTGGTTGTTGATGAACAGCAAGCTTTAGATTGGCTCAAACAAGGTGCTCAACCAACGGCTACTGTCGCCAGATTGTTAAACAAGGCAGGCATCTTAGATAAGTTTAACGGAAGCAAGGAGAAACCATGAGAGAGCTACTTGAATACATCGTCAAAACCATTGTGGATGCTCCGGACAAGGTAGTAATTACCGAAGAGACCAACGAACAGGGTGTAACTTTCAAATTGCAGGTTGCAGATGAAGACAAGGGGAGGGTGATAGGCAAGCAGGGGCGGATAGTTGAAGCGATGCGTACACTCCTGAGGGTAAAAGCTGCCAAACTGGGCACAAGAGCAACCTTGCAAATCCTTTAAAAAGCTACTAAAACCTAACCCGTGCCTAGCTTTTACTTGGAACGAGCTGGAATGATTGGTTGTAGCTAAATTTGTTTCAGCCCGTTTTTTTTGTTGCCTTTAATTATTGTCATTTTCCTTCGAAATACGCAGTTGATTCCTTTTTATTCAGGTCATACGCGGCTACGATTGCATTTGTTTCTTTTTCCGCTTTCTTTCAACCGTATGAATACGTGCAATAGCACGGTGCAGGGCCGCCTCAGCCATAGCCGTTTCCACCTGTGATGTCGGGTGAGAAAGCGCTTCTTGAGCCCTTCTCTTGGCTTCTTCAGCCCGCTGTACGTCAATTTCTTCAGCCCTTTCAGCAGCATCCGCAAGCACAATAACCCTGCCGGCCCGGACTTCGAGAAATCCGCCGCTGATAGCCATTACGTATTCATCTCCTGATTTTCTGGCAACAAGCTCCCCCGGATTCAGGACAGTCATCAATGGAGCATGCTGAGGTAAAATACCCAGTTCGCCGTCTTTCCCTGGAGCTGTAACAATATCCACATCATCCGAAAATACGACGCGTTCTGCCGTTACTATTTCTAACTTAATTGTCATTTCCCCGGCCTACTGCTGCAATTTCCTGGCTTCTTCTACAGCCTCGTCAATTGTTCCTACCATGAAGAATGCCTGTTCTGGAAGAGTATCATGTTTACCTTCCAGGATCTCTTTGAAACCACGTACCGTCTCTTTCACCGGAACATATTTCCCGGGCCTTCCGGTATAGACTTCGCTGACAAACATGGGTTGAGATAAAAATCTCTGTATTCTCCTGGCCCTTGCTACCACCAGTTTATCTTCTTCACTCAATTCTTCGATACCCAGAATACTGATAATATCCTGGAGGTCTTTATAACGCTGGAGCATCTGTTTTACCCTTACTGCCACATTATAATGCTCTTCCCCGATAACCCGCGGATCAAGTATACGGGAGCTGGATGTCAGCGGGTCCACGGCCGGATATAGACCCTGTGAAGCTATACTCCTGTCCAGGGCAACTACGGCATCCAGATGTCCGAAGGTTGTAGCTACACCGGGATCAGTATAATCATCAGCCGGTACGTAAACGGCCTGGAACGAAGTGATCGACCCACCCTTGGTAGAAGTAATCCTTTCTTCCAGTTCTCCGACTTCAGTCGATAGAGTAGGCTGGTAGCCGACGGCCGAAGGCATACGGCCGAGAAGTGCGGAAACTTCCATGCCGGCCAGTGTATAACGGTAGATGTTATCTATGAATAACAGTACATCCATATGCTGGGAATCACGGAAATACTCGGCCATTGTCAGTCCGGTCATTCCTACACGCAAACGCACACCCGGCGGTTCATTCATTTGTCCGAAGACCATTACTGTTTTTTCAAGCACACCTGAGGCTTTCATTTCTCTCCAGAGATCGTTACCTTCCCGTGACCGTTCTCCGATGCCTGTAAAAACCGAATACCCCCCATGCGCGGTAGCGATATTACGGATAAGCTCCTGAATGATCACGGTTTTACCCACTCCGGCGCCTCCATAAGCACCGATTTTACCGCCTTTGGTAAAAGGAGTGATAAGATCAAGGGCTTTCAGCCCTGTTTCCAGCGTCTGGGTGGTCTTGGCCTGATCTTCGAATAGGGGAGGAGCACGGTGTATCGGCCATCTTTCCGGTGACTTTACTTCACCTATATTGTCCAGCGGTTCTCCGAGCACATTAAAAAGCCTTCCAAGGGTCCCTTCCCCTACCGGAACGCTTACGGATGCTCCGGTATCTACAGCTTCAACTCCCCGCTGTAAACCCTCTGTTGGAGACAGCGATACACAGCGTACCCAATCATTGGGTAAATGGGTTTCAGCCTCAAGTGTTATTTTTCCTTCCGGTCCATCAATCTCGATTGCATTAAATAATGCAGGCAACTGCCCCGGGGGAAACTCAATATCCACCACGGTTCCGATTACCTGAACCACTTTACCTTTAGCCACGGAATCCTCCTGAGTCTATACTATTGCCGATGCTCCACCTACGATATCCAGTATTTCCGTCGTAATAGCTTCCTGCCTGGCTTTATAATAAGCCAGGGTTAATGACTGTAACAACTCATTTGCGCTCTCGGTCGCATTACGCATAGCTACCATACGCGCCGACTGTTCGCTGGCGATAGATTCCAGAATTGCATGATATATCTCTGATTCAACAAAGCGTGGAAGAAGTAAATTCAGCACCCCCTCCGGGTCCGGTTCGAAGATAAACTCCGAGCATTTTTTCCCCTGGGACTCTTTCGGAACAATGGGGAGAATGCGCTTCATCTCCGGTACCTGCCGCATGGTATTATAAAAACGGGCATATGTAATATAGGCCTCATCAATCAGGCCGCTGGAATAGTCCTCGATAATAATGCGGGATATCGGCAGGGTATCCAGCAGACCCGGTTTATCACCCATCTTGCTGAATTCTGCACGTATTTCACCGCCATACCTTCTCATGTAATCTATGCCCCGTTTGCCTACCAGTATAAGCGATACAGGCTTTTTCTCTTCAAGTATAAAGGTGGCTGTTCTGCGGTTTACATTGGACTCCAGCCCCCCTGATAGGCCACGGTCCGGTGTGATATGCACCACGGCTGCTTTTTTAACCGGTCTTACCCTCAGTAACGGATGGCTTTCTTCATCGCTTTTCGGCAGAGCTGCCAGGTCCGCTATTACCTGCTCGATCTTGTCTGTATAGGGCCTCCCGGCCAGTCCTCGCTCCTGTGCTTTACGCATCTTGGAACTGGCTATCATCTCCATTGCCCGCGTTATCTTGGCTGTATTCTGAACACCGCGTATACGCCGCCGAATTAGTCGAGTATTAGGCATTTTATCAGGCTACCTTATCAGATGATTACTTACACTACTATAAAGTCATACCCTGCTTATATTGCTGTATCGAGGCTTTAAGGCCCTCTTCCAGATCACGGTTAAGTTCCTTTTTTCCGCCGATAGATTTCAGCAGGTCCGCTGCCGAGGCTTCCATATACCTGTGGAGTCCGCTTTCAAAAGCGCTGATTTTCTCCTCCGGGATATCGTCCAGAAATCCGTTATTGACCGCAAAGAGAATAGTCACCTGTTTTTCTATCGACATCGGTGAAAACACCGGCTGCTTGAGTACCTCGATAATCCTTTTTCCCCTGTTCAACTGGTCTCTGGTGGCTTTGTCCAGTTCAGCGCCTCCAAAAGAGGCAAAGGCTTCCAGTGATTGGTATTGAGACAGCTCTCCTTTAAGTCTTCCGGATACCTGCCTCATGGCCTTGGTCTGAGCTGAACTACCGACACGGGAGACTGAGAGTCCTACATTCACTGCCGGACGAATATCGGAGTTGAACAGGTCCGCTTCCAGGAATATTTGTCCGTCTGTAATGGAAATAACATTGGTCGGGATATATGCTGAAATGTCTCCTGCCTGTGTTTCGATGATGGGCAGCGCCGTCAGGGAACCGCCGCCGTTTTCAGGGGAAAGTTTGGCCGCTCGCTCCAGAAGACGGCTGTGCAGATAAAATACATCACCGGGATAGGCTTCACGCCCGGGTGGACGGCGAAGAAGCAGCGAAAGTTGACGATATGACCAGGCATGCTTTGAAAGATCGTCATATATCACCAGGGCATCTTTCCCGGCTTCCATAAACTCTTCTCCCATAGCACATCCTGCATATGGCGCCAGGTATTGCAGAGCGGCGGAATCCGAAGCATTGGCAGCCACCACGATAGTATGTTCCATCGCCCCGTTTTCTTCCAGGGCCGCTACTACCTGGGCCACTTTTGAGGCTTTTTGTCCGATGGCAACGTAAATGCAAATCAGATCCTGGCCCTTCTGATTGACGATGGTATCCAGTCCGATTGCGGTTTTACCGGTAGTTCTATCCCCGATAATCAGTTCACGCTGTCCGCGGCCGATTGGAATTAGGCTGTCAATAGCTTTAATTCCGGTCTGGACCGGAGTGTTTACCGGTGCTCTTACAACCACGTTGGGCGCTATCCTTTCAATAGGACGGGTCCTGGAGGTCTTGATCTGGCCTTTACCGTCTATGGGACGGCCGAGTGAGTCTACAACCCTCCCGATAAGCGCATCCCCCACCGGCACTTCAGCGATCCTGCCGGTAGTTTTTACTTCATCGCCTTCTTTCAGCTTTGAACAATCTCCCATGATGACAGCAGAGACACTGTCTTCTTCAAGGTTAAGAGCTATGCCGATGATATTGTGCGGAAATTCCAGCAACTCATTATATTTACAACCGGATAGCCCATGAATCCTGGCAATCCCGTCCCCAACTTCCATAACAGTGCCGACATCGGTTACCGTCACTGCCATGCCGAATTGTTCGATCTGCTGTCTTATGACCGAAACGATATCCTGTCCTTTTATCGCCATAAGTTACCTCGTTTACCACTCCCTCCTCCCCTGTTTCCAGGGGAGGAGGGACAAATTTCTTATTGTCCGGTGACTATTGTTTACCTTTTATCAGACTGTCAACCACAGCCGGGTCAGCCAGGGTGCTGGTATCACCCAGATTGCCAGTATCACCGGCTGCAATTTTGACCAGGATTCTCCTCATGATCTTGCCGCTGCGGGTCTTGGGTAGACCTTCGGCATACTGGATCTTATCCGGGCTGGCGATCGGACCGATGACCTTACGAACATGAGTGACCAGTTCTTTTTTCAGTTCATCCGTTCCGGTAACTCCGGCCTTGAGGGTAACATAGGCGTAAATGCCTTCACCCTTGATGCTGTGAGGCATGCCCACCACGGCGGCTTCAGCAACTGAGGCATGAGACACCAGGGCACTCTCTACCTCGGCTGTACCGATACGGTGACCCGAGACCTTGATAACGTCATCAATACGGCCCATCAGCCAGTAGTATCCGTCTTCATCCACCCTGGCGCCGTCACCAACGGTATAGACGCCGGGGAATTGTACAAAGTATTTCTCCTGGAAGAGTTTGGGGTCATCCTTTTCATCACCCCAGATACGCCTCATAAGGCCTGGCCATGGCCGTTTGATGACCAGGTAGCCGCCCTCATTGACCTCTGCCGGAGAACCATCCGCCCTCAGGATAGCCGGTACGCAGCCGGGGAAGGGCACAGTTGCAGAACCGGGTTTCTGAGGAACCGCACCTGGCAGAGGAGAGATCAAAATACCGCCGGTCTCGGTCTGCCACCAGGTATCAACCAGCGGACACTTGCTCTTGCCTATATTCTCATAATACCAGATCCATACCTCAGGATTAATAGGCTCGCCTACGCTTCCCAGCAGTCTCAGCGAGGAAAGATCGTGCGAATTGATATAGTCAATGCTTTCTCTCATCAATGAGCGGATCACGGTGGGAGCGGTATAGAAAATGCTGACCTTGAACTTTTCGATAATCTCCCAGAACCTGTCCGGTTTGGGATAAGTCGGAACGCTTTCAAACATAAGGCTGGTAGCGCCGTTGGATAACGGACCGTAGACTATGTAAGTATGCCCGGTAATCCAGCCGATATCCGCCGTACACCAGTGAATATCTTCGTCCTTTAAATCGAAAATCCATTTTGAAGTCTGGTAGGCATACATCAGATAACCGGCTTGAGTATGTAAAACACCCTTGGGTTTACCGGTGCTTCCACTGGTATACAGGATGAAGAGCGGGTCTTCCGCGTCCAGGACCTCCGGTTCACACTCAGCTTTGATATCCGGATCAGCCATGAGATCATGCCACCACAGGTCGCGACCTTCTTGCATTGTCACTTCACAGCCGGCTCTCTTTACCACGATGGCATTCTTTATGCAGGGATTTGCCGCCATAGCCGTATCTGCACCGGCCTTGTTGGCAATTGTCTTACCGTTGCGGTAGTAGCCGTCGGTACATATCAGCAGGCAGGCGGTGCTGTCTGCAATCCTGTCCCGGAGGGCTTCAGCGCTGAATCCGCCGAAGACGATGGTGTGTATGGCGCCAATCCTGGCACAGGCAAGCATTGATATGGCCAGCTCGGGAATCATGGGCAGGTAAATACAGACCCGGTCTCCCTTCTTTATGCCCATCTTTTTAAGGACATTGGCAAACTTGTTTACTTCATAATAAAGCTGCTGATAAGTCAGGGTCCTGGTCTCTCCCAGAGGCTCTCCCTGCCATATAATGGCTGCTTTATTGCGACGCCATGTTTTGCAATGCCTGTCCAGGCAGTTGTAGCTGACGTTAATTTTTCCGCCTACAAACCAGGAATGCTTGGCCTTCGCGAAGTCTTCCACAAGTACTTTGTTCCATTTTTTATACCAGTCCAGGTCCTGGGCCATTTCCGCCCAGAAACCTTCAGGATCATCAACAGAACGCTGGTATATCTTTTTGTACTCGTCCATGCTTTTGATATAAGCTTTTTTACTGAATTCCTTCGGAGAAGGGAATATCCTCTTCTCCTCCATCATGGAAGTGATTCCACCTTCGGGCATTTGTTTTCCTCCTATTTTTTAGTTTTCAAGCTAATTTAGTATCCTTACGTTAACCCCACACCTGAATTTATACTACTGGTTTTCCACTGTATTTCCTGCCTCGGCCCTTATCAGGCGATATCTCAGCGATTCAAGTTGACTGACGGTGCTGCCGTCTATTATTTTCCCGCAGACCCTGGCGATAAGACCTCCGATAATAGCAGGGTCTACTTTTTCAACCAGTACAATCTTTCTACCTGTCAACGCTTGCAGGTATGATGCCAGGCCTTCTCTTTCTTTCCCTTCCAGCGGAACAGGCGTTTTTACTTCCGCCTTGGCTATACCCCGATAATCATACGATAAGTGCTGGTAGACGGAAAATATTTCTCCCATCAGGCCGAAATCGCCGCGGCTGATCAGGATATACGCCAGGTTCTGTACCAGAGGGTCAAGCTCTTTAATCTGGTCTTTGATTAGCCTCGCTTTCTGATCGAAAGAGAAACGGGGATTATCGATGGCTGCCGAAAGGTCCTCATTTTTCTCCAGAGCAGCCAATTTCTTTAAATCGTCCTGCCAGCGTTCGATTTCTTTTCTCTGCACCGCTATCTGGAATATCGCCTGTGAATAGCGCTTGGCATGATGCAAATTCCCTGCCAATATTTTTTCTCCCGGATTTTTTTAACCTCTATTTTTGCTCTTGCTTTCCTGTAATACCTTGTCGATAATGGCTTTATGCGCTTTTTTATCCAGTGTCTGACCTATCACCTTTCCTGCGGCCAGAACTGTCAAATCCGCGAACTCATGGCGAATCTCGTCAACCGCGCTTTCCCTCTCTGCTTTAATAGCCTGGCGTGCCTTCTCGACCATCAATTCAGCTTCTTGTTTGGCCTGTTCCTGAGCACTGGTCCGAATCTCTTCACCGTTCTGGGTAGCCTTCGATATTATTTCCTGCGCCTGCTGGCTGGCGGCCTGGATTTGCTTTTTCACTTCCTCTTCAGAACGTGCCGATTGAGCCTTCGCTATCTCAGCCTGTTCCAGGCTTTCCTTGACCCTCCTGGAACGCTCGTCCAGCATTCTAAGGAGCGGCTTATACGCTACTAGACGCAGGATCAAGAAAAGTATCAGGAAACTTACTAATTGTGATACCAATACAGGCCATTCGATTCCAAGCCCGCCCATAGATTTTTACCCCCGGTTTAATTAATTTAACAGCTAAACAACTGAATCAGTCTTTTTATGTAAATTAATGCCATCCCGGTCTCTAAAGTATGGCAAGGATAATGGCTATGATCAGGGCATAAATAGCAACAGCTTCCGCAAATGCTATACCCAGGATCATATTTGTCTGGATAGCACCTTTGGCCTCAGGATTACGACCGATCGCCTGCATGGCCCCGTATCCCAGAATCCCGATGCCTATGCCGGGACCCAGGGCGCCCAGTCCGATAGCCAAACCCGCTGCCAGCATTTTTAATCCTTCTTCAGTCATTGTGACCCTCCCATTCTATTTGTCTATTAGTTAATCAGCTAAGAATGCTCTTCTTCGTGACTGCTAACAGCCACCGTCATAAACACCAGGGTTAGACCTCCGAATATCAAAGCCTGTACAAAACTGAAAAGACACTCAAGACCGTAAAACGGTATGGCAAAAATCATTGGTATCAGAAAGGCCGTTACCAGCAGCATGATTTCCCCTGCCATCATATTGCCGAACAGACGAAAACTGAAGCTGACTATACGAATTATATGGCTTAAAAACTCCAGTAAACCGACCGCTAAGTCTATCGCACCGAAAAATATTGCCCCGAAGGCGGACTTCATCTTACCTGAGAAGAGCTTGCCAAGCCCGTTCTTTAGCTGTCCGATTCTTATAAATTCACCCAAATACCGTATTCCCAGCGTCTTAAAGCCAAAAAATTCTATGCAGACAACAGAAAATATGGCGATAGCCAGAGTCAGATTCAAGTCCGTATTCGCCCCGCGGAAAAAGGTTACGTGCTCCCCATCCACCATCCTGTAAATGGCATCTCCATAAAAAGGCAAAAGGCTTATCCAGGCGTTTACCAGTACGAAGATGAAGATGGTAGCCACAACGGGGAAAAACCTCCTGCCGTTCTTCTCGCCGGCTACACTCTGACAAAAGTCCAGGAGTGAGCCGAAGACGAATTCCATCACTGATTGCAGTCCCGAGGGTACCATTTTCGGACGGCGAAAAGCGAAAAACGAAAGTAAAATAATGATGATAATCGAGATCCAGGCGGTAAACATGGTGTTTGTGATAATAAAATCGCCTAAATGGAAGAGATGACCGGGAGGTAAATGAGGTTCAGGATCGGGTACCTGAAGCCAGCTTATCCCTATATTTTCAAAATACTTAATTCCAATGGCACCGTTGATAAAACCCAGAATGGTAAGTGCTAATACTACTACTATGAGAATAATCAAAAGGGGAAAGGAACAACCTAAACAGCCCCTTTTTCGCACCGGTTATCTCCTTTCCTTTTTATTGTTTATCAAAGGTAACAGCATCTGATAAACACCCCAAAAAGTAAGAATTAGTCCCAGGAACAAACCTGTTAATGTAAAAACAGGCTGGGTGTCGAATTTTCCATCCAGCCATAGTCCGCCAAACACACCGCCGACAATACAAAAACCAATATAGAAACCAACTCCCGTAAGCCGAACGACCGGACCCCAATTATTCATATATCATTTTCAAGACGGCATTCTATCTAGTGTAGCGTCTCAGACTTCTCTATACAATGAAATAAAGCTAAATTATTGGCAATTCTTCCGAAAGACACTACACTAGAATATAGAAATATAACTTACACCATTTGCTCACACCCACAACCCAGCCTTACTCCGGCTTATGGATTGTTTACACGAATAAGCACACGATCACGTATCGACCAGACAAATGCATAAACACATCTGTATTCTGCCCTTCCGCAGACGTTATTCAGCATGTTTATGTCTTCTCTAATTTACCTTGCGGGACCCCCCTGCTCTACCGTCGGGATTCAACTATGATTTTCGTTTGTCGAAATCTTCCAGATCAAGGGTATTAATAAAGTCGTAGAAAGCGGACATTTTTTTCATTTCATCTTCACTGACCTTTGTATCTGCATCCTTGCCTGAAAGTCCGTCCTCCATGCCGACTGGTTTTCCGGTCTCCCTGTCCAGCAATATCCCGGCTTTGTCCAGCACGGTTTCTTCCGCGAAGATAGGCACCTCCGCCCTGACAGCCAGCGCTAAAGCATCACTGGGGCGTGAATCAACCTCCATCTGCTCCCCATCTACACTTAGCATTAGCTTGGCATAGAAAGTGTCGTTTTTAAGATCGCTTACCACAATCGAATTGATTGACGCTCCCAGAGCATCAATTACCGAACATAATAGATCATGAGTCAAGGGGCGAGGTACGCTTACCCCCTGTAATTTCACAGCAATAGCGTCTGCTTCTGAAGGTCCAATCCAGATAGGCAAATATCGTTCTGCGGTTTTTTCTTTCAGAATTACCACACGCTGATAATTCATCAGGCTAACGCGAATGCTGTCAACAGTCATTTCAATCATAGCCGTTCCTCCCCGGTTTCTAACCGCCTTGAAAATTCTACTCTAAACCGCTTCCGCTGTCAACCCGGAAGCCCTCCTTACCACCGTTTAAAACCATTGATTACATCTCTTCCGATTCATGGTAAACATGCATTTACATGCTGACACTCTAAGGGTCTTTAATTTTTCCCGGTGTGAATACCATCCCCATTTTCAAACGCCTGTAGCTCGTCAACTACTTCATTAATAGTTCTCTCCGAAGTGCTTGTACCGCTTGTAAGACCTATCTTTTGCTTGTTTTTAAGCCATTGAGATTCTATCTCTGACGCATTGCCGACTAAATACGACTCGGTTACTTTGGAACAAAGCTCCAGAAGGCGTCGGCTGTTAGCACTCGACCGTCCGCCTATAACCAGCATCAGGTCAACTTTTTTCGCCAGCTCCAGGGATTCTAACTGCCGCTTCCTTACCCCTTGACATATGGTATCCATAATACGGATTTCCGCGTTATCGGATAGCGCTATATCCAGAAATCTCTTGATAAAATCCGAGAAATTCTCCGGTATCTGTGTGGTCTGAGACAGGATACCGATCTTTCTCGGTAAAGTGGATATCTCAGCCAGGGGTTTCACGTCCAGTGTGGCTATTCCTTTCTCTCCGGCACAACCCATTATCCCTTTTACTTCAGGGTGGCGTGCCTCGCCGTAGATCACCACCAAAAATCCAGCCTCGGCCAGTTTTCGCGCAGTGGTCTGCGCCCTTCTCACAGACGGGCAGGTAGTATCAACCACTTTTACCTTCATTTTTTTTAAATCGGCCTCTACCTTCGGACTTACCCCGTGTGCGCTTATAGCCACCACCTTGTTTTTTATCTGATCAAAACTGTCAATTACATTTATACCCTTTTCGCTGAGCTTTTTCAGTACTTCTTCATTGTGTACCAGGGCTCCCAGCGTATCAACGTTCCCCAGTTCCAGGGCGGTTTTTTCCAGGATGTCAATAGCCCTGCGTACCCCGAAACAAAAACCGATTTCTTTAACCTTGTATATTTTCATTATATCCTCCCTCAGAACGGGCATATTTTCCATGGTATTTCTCAGGCAGCAATTCCGTAATATGCTCCATTATTTCAAATGTATATTCTGCCAGAAGGGTTTTGTTCAGCTTACGTTCATACCCCGTCAGATAAAAAGGCCGGCCTATTTTGATCGTGATCCCCGGTCTGTGCCATATCCAGCCGAATCCCCTCATTGCCTCCGATCCCACTATCGCCACGGGTAAAATCGCGGCTCTGCTGTGATAGGCCACAAAAGCAGAGCCGGTAAGCGCCGTCTGAAGACAGTTTTCAAGACTCCTTTTTCCCTCAGGGAATAATCCAAGGACATGTCCGCTCTCCAGTACCCTCTTTGCTTCTTCCAGGGCCTTGCGGTTTGACTGTCCCCGGTATACAGGAAAGGCCCCGAATTCCCGGACAAAATAGCTGATAAACCGGCTTTGAAACAGTTCCTCCTTGGCCATGAAAATAATTCTTCTTCCCAGCTTTACGCCAAGCAGGACCGGGTCGCTTACGCTTAAGTGGTTGGATACAACAATAAGCGGTCCGTCAACCGGGACATTTTCTTTCCCTTCTACCCTGCATCTGGATAAAAGCCAGATCAGAGTCCGTGCCAGTAAAGTCAGTATGTAATACAAAGCGGTTTTACATTCGAACGGTATTACTCACCGGAAACAGCATTTTCCCGTTGTTTTAGCGGCTTGCAGGCGACGCCTGTTCAGTTGCCGGAGAAAATCTATTCCGCTTTTCTACCTCTCATTAATAGACAGCGCCATATTAATCAGTGTCCTTACGGCCACACCTGTAGCGCCTTTGACGTTATAGCCTTTGTCCTTATCGAACACAGCGGTACCTGCTATATCCAGGTGTATCCATGGGATGGATTCCACGAATTCCTTTAAAAACAGGGCCGCTGTGATGGCTCCCGCATATCTGCCACCGGTATTTTTTATATCAGCGACCGGACTTTTGTTTTGCTCTTTATACTCGTCATTCATTGGCAATTGCCACATCAGTTCACCCGCCTGTTCTCCCAGGGCAATCGTCCGGTTGATCAATCCCTGGTCGTTTCCGAATATACCGCTGTAGATATCGCCCAGAGCCATATGGCATGAACCTGTCAGAGTAGCCACATCCACCATCCTCCGGGCCTTTAGTTTCCCGGCATAGCAAAGTCCGTCCGCCAGGATCAAACGGCCTTCAGCATCGGTGGAAATAATCTCAACAGTCTTTCCATTCATCATCGTAATAATGTCACCCGGACGCATAGCTGTTCCACTGGGCATGTTTTCAGTGGCAGGTATAATAGCTGCCACGTTAATATGAGGCTGCAACTGTGCCACGGCGTTTATTGCTCCCAAAACGGCCGCTGCTCCGGACATATCACTCTTCATCTCTCCCATGTTTTCAGAAGGTTTGAGTGAGATGCCGCCCGAATCGAAAGTAATGCCCTTGCCGATCATTGCGATATCCGGCTCGCTTCCTGCTGCGGCGTTGTACTTTAGTACGATGAATTTTGGCGGCTGCTGGCTTCCCTGGGATACTCCCAGCATCCCTCCCATCCCAAGCTCACGCATTTTCTCCCGTTCCAACACCTCTATTTCCAGACCCCTGTCCTGTGCCAGATGCCTGGCAATCTCCTCTATCCTGGCGGGATTCATGTAATTGGCAGGCTCATTCACCATATCCCGGGCCAGGTTGGTAGCCCCGGCTATAACCTTGCCCTTGCTGCACCCGCGCTTCAGTGATTCCACTACAGACGTTGAAGGGTCTATTATATCTAACTGCCCGATACCGTTGTATTCGGCAGGTCCGGTTATGTATTTACGGAATGCATACGTTCCCAGCAATACCCCCTCGGCAATCGCCTGGCCTGTTATTTCAGGATCCGGACCGAAATTGCCCTCACAGGCAATATAAACACCTTCTTTCACCCCTTTTTGACGCAGACCTCTGCAAACCTCCGCTAAAGCCACCCTGATCCTGTCGGCAGTTAAATCCGCCTTCTTACCCAGCCCCATTATGGCTATCTTCCGGCAGGGAATTTTACCGAGACTGTAGATATATGTATTTTCCTTGAATTGCCCCTTGATTTCTCTTTGCTGCACCAGTTGTGATACAAGTCCATCCAGCGCCTTATCCACTTTGCTCAGATTTTCCCCGAGTCGTGGCGAATCCTCACAATAGCCTAATATTATTGCGTCGCTTTTGCTTCCGGTAATATCGCCTTGAATGACATTAAGTTCCATTTATTCTCCTTACCTCTATCTGGTTTACTCTATTGCGATTGCATCAATCGTATCCGTTTTATCTTTAACAGCAAGACCTGTTAACGAAACGTGCTTTAACGAAGGTAGTAATCATACTGTTGGAAATAACCGTCCCCCGGAATATTCGGAAAGCCCTCACCTATGCGGGATTACCGGGCAAGTATCCGGCAATCGAACTATTTGCGGACGTATTAAACATGAAAGGCATTATGTCATAGGGCGGTGTTCGAAACTCTTGCCCCATTTTCCTGTGCGGACACCGTTTTCTAGTAACGCCGGTATCAGAAAGATGCTTACCAGTAACAGCATCAACAAAAGAAAATCTATAAACGAGATCCTGCCCCATGAATAGCCGCTTATCAGCGCCAGAGCTATCGCTCCGGTCATAAACAGCACGGCTATTTTCATCCACCGCCGTCTGATGCGCACGAAGCTGAGAACACCAAAAGCCAGGGAAAGAAAGCTTATCCCTATCCAGGGACCAAAAACCATAAACCTGTTGTCATCAAACCCAAGACGCCATTCAGACAGAACAAAAAAGGCGATAATAAGCGGCATGGGGAAAAGCATAAGCGATAGGTGAAGCCAGTCTTTCTTCAATGTCTGGCCGACAACTCGCAGTATAAGCCATAAAGCCAGGGGAATGTACAAAAGGATGGCCACCCATGCCAGAGCCCTGGGCAGGAAGAGCAGTGAAAGTCCGGCGATTACTACAGGCAAAAGTGAATATCCCAGCCACGGGAAAAGCCAACTGGACCTGCCGCGCCACCAGCCGTAAACTGTTGTGGTTAAGATCGCGAAGAGGAATACCAGGACCCAGCCTATTCCCCTCCACCAGTTCAGCAGGAAAATCAGGCCGAATAGAATATGGGGAAGGGAAGCCATAAGGGCTTGCTGCCAGGTTCCCTGGCTGTGCGCTTCATAAATCTGGCGGGCCACTGACTTGGCTGATCCGAATAGTCTAATGCAGGTATTGGCAGCTTCTTCTTCGTGAAGACCGTTCTCTTTTAGTTCCTGGACCTTATCTTCAATGTGAGTGGCAAGCTCATGAATGACCTCTTTTTCGGCTGGAGCTTCCAATCTCAGGTTGTTTTTAACGTTTTCTAAATATTCTTCAATTATGGCTGACACATGACCGCCTTTTATTGCACTTCCGCTGGCAGTGTCTGGCTAATCAAACGATTATAGTACCATATGAGCCATATTTGTTCTTCAGGCCTCACTGGGAAGAATTATCAGATTCATTGCTCTCAAAAATTCGTTCCAGTTACTCCTCTTCTCATGCAGCGTGGCGATGCCTTTTTCGGTAATATAATAATATTTACGCTGTTGTCCGCTGGGGAGTATTTGCCATTTGCCTTCAATCATTCCACTTTTTTCCAGCCTGTGTAAAGCTGGATAGAGCGTACCTTCCTTGAACCTGAAGTAACCCTGGCTGCGGTTCTCAAGCTCTTTGATAATCTGGTAACCGTACATGGGCTGGCTGGTAATCATGCAAAGCAATAGCGAATCAATATTGCTCTTGATTAAATCATGTCTTTCTGACATCCACATCTCCTCCAAGCAGGCTTGTCTACATTATACCAGATTTCAGAATATACCTGCCAGCCATTCACTGGTTGTTTATCATATCAGATTATTGTCCCGAATTCAATAGCTCGCTATCAGACTTTTTCTCTTTTCATGGCTTGTATTCAAATACCTCCACGCTGGTTATCATCCTGTCCCCGTCTTTTCCTAAAACCGTGGGGGACTGATATACCAGTTGGTATTGCTCAAGTTTTTCAAGAGGCACCGGGCTTATAAACGGGTCTGTTCCTGCAATTATGGAGCCGGGCGATTGTTTACACGCCTCCAGGGCTTCTTCGTAGGTCGGATATACTTCATTGGATATTATTTCTTTATATCTGGTCCCCTTGAGGTCTGTCTTCTCCACGAAAGAAATAACCCTGGTTGTATTCCTGGGAATCACGGCACTACCCTGGAAATTATAGAGCCGGGAGCACATAGACTGATAGTATTCCGCATAATACACCCTCACTTTTTCCAGAGTTCCGCTTTCATTTCTTTGATAATAGTTCCCTATGGGAAACTCAACTCCCGCCCATTCAGCCATGGCGCTAAATTTCAGGATCGTCATATCCTTATCGATGATAATATATTTCGATCCGGACCTGTCCAGCAGCTTGTTGGCTGAATCTACATCCGCATTTGTGAAATACCTGCCGGCAACCGATGCACCATCCTGAAAGGCATTTGAATTTGGTATCCTGTGGGCAATAGCCGTAATCCAGTGGCCGTAGTCCCACCATGACATTACACCATAGGCCGACTCCGGATATTCGAATCGCTTTCCCCCCGGTTTTTCATAAAGACTATAGTAATAGTCGGCGGATAAGAAAGGCTCAGGCGTGTTTTCCTTCATCCATATCAGGGTATCATGCCAGTCATCATCCGGGGCCGGTACGCCGCTGGCAATACTCCTGGCCTGGGTAAAATTGGGGAAAAACACCAGAAAAAAGCAGATAAGTACGGCAATAACCACAGAGGCATAATTCGGACGCCATTTCCTTTCATCCGTTGTTCTCTGTGGCGACTTTTTACCCTTTTTTCTCTTTTTGGCTGTACTTGAAACCGGCATTGTTTCTTGCGGGACCTTCTCCAGTCCCAGTAACCTCAGAATACTTCGGACCCCTTCATAGATTTTCCATGAAATATATCCCCCGCATAAGGCCACATTCAGGGCAAAGTAATAGGAAAACCGGTTCTGTCCCAGCATTGCCAGCAGCATTAAAATGGTCCATACCAGGAAAAAGATGACTTCGGCCCTGGCTCTCTTGACGGAATAGTATATCAGCAGTCCCAGCGAAACGGGAACGAAGAACAGACCGGTGGTGAAAAAGCCCCAGACCCGGCTCTGGGTCAATTCACCCAAACTGAAATTTCTGAAAAGAGGCTGTACCTCGGTTATTGTTAAGGCATCTCCCTGAGGTAAAAATATCTTCAAATGAGCCACAGCCGTTGAAAATAGGGGGTTAGCCAGGAAATAAAGACCAAGAATACCGGCTGCTGCTATTCCCATCAGTACCACCAGAAAATACAGCCTTCTGATCTTTTTATGCTCCATCCAGAGTGAAAATAATCCCAGCAAAACAAATACTATTATCCCTGCTGCCAGAGAGACCGGATGTAGTTTCTCCAATGAGCCCTGGGTGGAAACCGGTATTACCATTATCATCGCCAGTAGAAACGCAGGGACACCCGTGAGGCACAAATAATCCGTTGATTTTCCACTTAAATGATCAATAATAAACTGTATCACGAAGAAAGCAAATATTATCAGTAAAATAAGCAGTCCGCCCACCCATGAGAGCATGTAGACCCCCAGGAAAAAACCGAACAAAAGGGAATAAAGGAGCGGTTTTCTCAGTACTTTCCAATCCCTGTTCCTTATATGACTGAAATCCAGATTCAGCCTTCTGCTTTCTTTCAGAGCAAATATCAGGAACAGGATCGATAGAGTACTGAAAAAGACCTCAACTATGTGATGGTCCGTCACTCCCAGCAAGGAACGGGCAAAGAAATTCCCCGGTAGAATGGCAATCAGGGCGGCACAGATAAGCCCGGTCTTTTTGTTGAATAGCTCTTTCGCTATAAAAAACACCGGGACTGTGACCAGCGCGCCTGTCACAGCCGGGAAATAGGCCGCTGTAACTTCAAGGGTATGCTGAGAAGGAGAGCCCAGTCCGATAATCCATATTATTGAACCCAGTATCCAGTCAAAAAGAGGAGCGAAAAAAACATCGCGTCCAAACGGGAAAAAGGTATATGGATCGAACGTAATGTTCTGGGGAAAATGATGCATAAGGTTTTCAATCAGGCGTATGTGATACCAGGGATCAGTCTCCGCGAATCTGACCCAATCGCTGGGGAAGACAGCTTCCAGACGGAATATAACTCTCAAGACCAGAGCCAGAGCAAAAATTGCTAGAAGAACCAGAAAATATCTTGTATTGATTCCAAACCGAAGGCTTTTATTATGCAGCGTTTCATTCATGCTTGCTATTATACAATGGATAATGGAGAGGATGCTATCCGTCTTATCCCAAAATATTAAGTATACTTATCTTTTACCGTTCCTCTGCTTCACAGCTTTCTATTTATTCCGAAAATCAGGTAATAGATGGTACTGGTTCAATTGTGACTCTGTTACCGAGTTCTTGAAGTCGTTTTATCAATCTTTTCTCAACAACCTCCTTATTCAGGTTATCCAGATAGTTTTCTCCTAAGTCCTGGTAACTTAATTCACGGCTAAGTACGTAATAGGCAAAAGTAAGTATTTTGTGACCAATCGCTATAGCAGCCTTTTTGGGACCCCGGCGCGCTGCAATCCGATGGTACTTATCTTTCAGATAGGTATTTTTAGTTCTGGCGGCGGCAAAAGCCACTTGAATTAGTATTCGCATCAGCCAGCTATCTCCTTTATTGATCTTACCACTCCTCCTTTTTCCAGCACTTTCATTGTTACCTGGACAGATCCCCGCCCAGGAAGCCAGGTGCGCTGCAGTAGGAAATTGGCTCATATCAGCCCCAATTTCGGCAATGATGATTTCCGCGCTCTTTTTGTCTATCCCGGTAATGGTGGTGAGGAGATCCTCTTGTTGGCGATATGGTTTCATGGCTTTATCAATTCTTTCGTCCAACTCAGTCATCATTTCAGCTAAGTCGTCCAAATGCCTTAAGCTCATGCCGATCAGAAAACGATGGTGCTCTGAGATATTGCCGTTAAGCGCCTCGATTAGTTCGGGAATCTTTTTTCGGAGTTTTCCTTTGGCTAAAGTGGCTATTTCTTTAGCGTTAGTATTTCCATCAAGTAGGGCCTGTAACATTTTCTTTCCGGAAAGACCAAAGATATCGGTCGCCACTCCAGCTAATTTGATATCGGCATCTTCCAAGACTTTTTAGACCCGGTTTTTCTCTGCCGTCATCTCTTGGCCCAGTTTGGTACGATAACGGGTCAAGTCCCGTAGTTCACGTACTGGTTTGGGTGGGATAAAGCTGGCTTTTATCAGCCCAAAACGCAGCAGGTCAGCAATCCATTCACAATCTTTGACATCGGTCTTGTGTCCTGGGACATTTTTGATATCGCGGGCGTTGGCTAGAATAGTTTGGAGGCTACTCTCCAGGATATTAAAGACCGGTTTCCAGTAGACTCCTGTGCTTTCAATGGCTACCTGAGTACATTGGTTTTCTTCCAGCCAGTCCTTCAAGGCTAGCAAGTCGGTTGTTACGGTGGAGAAGGTCCTAATCGTTTTATTAACCTTACCCATGGGCTCGCTTACCAGTAGACAGACTGTCAGACTTGACTTGTGGACATCGATTCCACAGCATCTGGGATTGACTACCTCCATCTCCTTATATCCTCCTTGGGTTCGAGGTAGCCGGTCTTTTATATAATTTATTCCGCGTGCAACCTGTTTGCAGGTGCCACAATTTGTGGTGCATTTCGGCTACCTCTTGTCAGTTTCTTGCTCGGGGTTGTACCGCCATAATAAATAAACGACCTATGCACCCAATTAGAGGATAGCACAACGTCTGTACATGCAAATTTTCATTATTCGTTGGTGGGCAACCGCCCATGAGGTTTCTTGAGAAATATTTTTACCGTGGAGCTTGAATATACCTTTGTATATTTAAGGTCTTCCACCATGGCCAGTGACCGTGTGTACGCGTTGTCTTCGAAAGACAAGGCAAAGCGCATCGACTGGTAATAATAACCGGAATGGCGGAAAATAGCTACGTCCGGCCTCATAGTATCGAGATTACGTGTATGTGTAGATACTTTTTGCACGGAGGACGGAAGATATAATGCTAACTGCGTTATAAAATTGCCCCCCATACTCTTTCCATTAATAGGGGTCGTGTAAGCAATAAACTTCAAACCATATTCCTCTGATAAAGGAGGACTGCTGTAGGCATCAATACCATAAATAACCAGCGGGAATGTCAGGACCATGAAAAGCACCCCTGCCGATAACGCCAGCTTTGGCAATATGCGTTTCAACCAGTTCCAACGTAAAATCAGGGAACCGGTAATACAGGCTAAGCATAATATAATATAGGTAAGACCGGTCTCTATTAGATCATGGGCCATTTCTGCCAGCAATAAAGTTAATACCCCCAGCAATGGAATAGCTATGATCAACAGTGTTTCACCCGGCTTGAAATTTCCGATTCCCCTGATCCATTTTTTAAAGTTCTTCTTTCTCACCAGATTAACGGTTAGCTCCAGGATAATCCCCAGCAGCGCAGCAGCCGCTAACAGAAAATAAATTCCTTTATTAAGATTATATATATTCTTAAATATATACTGGTTCCCTTGAATGTATTCTCTGCCGGTGCTCATCTTCTCGGGTGTTACATTCTTTTTGATATTGCTGGCGGTTTTTTGCACGGACGCAGTTGAAGTAACGTTTTGAGTCGAATCCACCCTGGTGTTGACGGAATCGGAATAGAGAAAAAACCAGCCCAGAAAAGTCGCAATCAGGAACACACCCAGTACCAGGTGAAAACGTTTGATCTTTCTTTCAGTGATTACCAGCATTACGATTGCGGCAGCCAGAAAGATCATGATCAAAAAGGGAGTTGTGGGATGCGTGAAAATAACAGCAATAATCAAAAGCAGTCCCAGCAGCCTGGAATAAAATCCTCGTAAAATAATCAGTAGAAACGCGCACAGCATCATCACCGCCCCAAGGGCATGAGGCGAGGTATGAATCTGTATGTAATGCAGGCAGGGTATCGCCACCAGCATCGCCAGGAAGGCCACCCTGCGATTGAACAGCCTGGAAATTACCAGAAAGCACCCCAGTATAAACAAAATCAGGGACACCAGGGGAAATACCTTGATATAGCTCATGGGTTCAATACCCAGAAGAGAGACTACCGAATAATGGAAAATATATCCGGCCGGATAGTTAACTCCATATTTCGTAAAAGCTACCTGATCACCGGCTATCACCTGGGGCATTTTCATGGCAATACCTGCATGCCAGGTACTGTCTGTAAACCTGACAAAGCTGCTCAAACAATAGGGTGTCAGCCAGAGCATAACGGCCAGCAATATCAGCAGTCCGGCTAAAAGATACCTGTTTCGTATTTTAACTATAAGACAGTAGCAACATAAGCAGGCCGCCAGCCCGACTGCTATAAAAAAAATGGGCGGTAAAGAATGGTATTCCGCCATTGAATCGCTGATCCATGTCTGCTG
Source organism: Dehalococcoidales bacterium (assembly GCA_016926695.1). Next base: position 100,396 of record JAFGOB010000125.1, read on the forward strand.
CAAAACAGGGAAAGCGAAATATATTGACAGAACGTACAATATCAGGGCAACCAGGGCCAGTATCAGGACCACCATGGTCCTGGCCTTTTCGCTTATATTCGCATTCATTTTGATATCTCTTGTTGTTGGGTTTTCATCTCAGCCCCCGTTTGTATCTAGGCGCCTTCTGTGTTGGGCTCCGGTTGCGATGTGGCCCCTCTCTTCAGGCAGCCGTAAATATAACCGGCGCCAACCCCGATCACTACTACAATCAATACCAATCCCTTCTTTATGTCGGTAATATGATTTAGTTTAAAAAGACGCATCGGAATACGTTTGAACAGCAAAAAGCGTAGATAATCGTTCTCTGTTTTCAACGGGTCTTTCACAATTTCCGTTTTTTTCAGTAAGGCTTTTGAGTATCCCTGAAAAAAAGCCCGCTTTATCAGTACGCCGATTCTCACTTTCGATGAATTGATTTTATGGTAAACGATAGCCCCGGGATTATATATGACTCCCCTGCCGAAATGTTTTTTCATCCTTAAGGCCATTTCGGGTTCTTCGGCTTGTACAAGGGATACCCCTGAAAAGCCAAAAACGCTGCTGAATAAACCGGCTTTCTGAAAGACCTCCTTCCTGAAGCTCATATTCGGTCCGAAGGTATTACGCACCTCTACTATCTTTTCATCGGCAAAGCCGGTATTGGTAACCCCCACCAGCCAGAATAATTCTTCCGGGAAATAGTCCGGACCCGGGCCTTTGGTCCAGTCGGGTAGTATCTTGCCGCCTGCCGCGATAGCCTGGTAATCCCGGTACACCCTTGACAGCTCCTTTAACCAGTCCTTGCCGGCAACAGCATCATCGTCAATAAATGCGATGACATCACCCTTAGCTTCCCTGATACCGGCATTCCTGGCTGCCGAAATACCCATATTCTTTTCCAGAAGAATTACTCTTGTTGTATCCCGGCTGCCGTATTCCGCAATGATCTTTTTATAAAGTACGGCATTGCCGTCAACCACCACAATGATTTCCCCGGGAGGGTAGGTCTGTTCCGATATACTGGCAAGAGCTGCTTTCAGGTTCGAATAGTTTTCCAGACTGTGCGTACAGACAACCACTGTTATATTCAGCAAGTTACTATAAGCAGTCTTTATTTATGAAACCTCCTGTTGATTAAAGTCCTGCCGATCAGGTAACCGTCTCTGAGACTATTTAGTTTAGAGGGAGTTTTTCTCCTCCTGTAATGTATCGGTACTTCGGCGATGCGGAAGTGTTTACGGGCTATCTGAGAAAACATATTGGCCTCTAGGTCAAATCCGGAGGCATTAAATTTGATTTCCTTGATTACTTCGTTTCGGAAACCCCAGAACCCGGTACATAAATCACTGATCCTGGTCCCGTAAAGAATATTGGCCATAAAAGCTAACAGATGGTTACCCGCCCTGTTGATGATGGACATAGCCCCTTTTTCCATTTTTCTGTTTAGCCTGGATCCCATCACTACATCATTATATTCCAGTACTTTCAACATCCCGGGAATATATTCAGCAGGATAGGTGTAGTCCGCATCCAGTATAAAAAGGTAATCGCCGTCCACGGACTTGAAAGCGGTGGCGATAGCTCTACCTTTGCCTCTAACCTTTTCATGGATAACCCTGGCCCCTTTGCTTTCAGCCATTTTTTTCGTTTGATCGGTGCTGTTATTGTCCACCACTACGACCTCAACACGGTACCCCATGCCCTCGATTTCGGACCTGGGAATCTCATCAATAACCTTTGCAATCGTAGCTTCCTCATTTAAAGCCGGAAGGATTACACTGACCTGCTTATGCGGCATCTTCGACTCCTGATTAATCTAGTGTAGTGTCTCATATCTGTCTTTACAGTATTTTGAACTCCAAAACACACTGATAACTGTATACTTGTTTGACTGGCACTACACTAGTCATTAGATCGCTGTGACGGCTCAGGTAGAAACTGGAAACGTGTTGCGGCCTCCAAAACTCCGCTTCCACAGTTTACCATATGATAACTCAGAACTGCCAGCAGGCACAATCTCAGGCGGATCAAGGTCCTGTTAAATAATATTTATTTATATGAGAATGAAAGCAAGCAACCAATATTTAAACAATTATTCATGACATTTTTCGTGTCACCCTAAATAATGAAAACTGAGTCGAGCGGCCGGTTGAGCCAGGGACGAGCAAATCCCGGTCACCCTCCTGAACAAAGTTCAGGCTGCTACTTGCGGAGTCTACCCGGCGCACTGGCGGGCGACCCGGACGGAAATTCCACAATAGCAGTTTTCGTAAGAATCGTCCATGCCTCTTGTCAGAGTCACCATGAAGTATGAAAGTCGAGTCGAGCAGCCGGCTGAGCCAGGGACGAGCAGGCTCCG
>JAFGOB010000126.1 GCA_016926695.1 Dehalococcoidales bacterium
CCCCGGCGCAGGTAGTGAAGAAGCCGGGGCTCTGAATGGATAACAATTACCGGCCTGCAACAAATCCTGTGCCTATCCGTGAGATCGTGACGCCGGTCACGAGGAGGAGAAAAAGGGCCTGCTGTGGCTCTGAATGAACCAACCACCACAACATAGCGGGAAGGCATAAGTTGTCACGTGGGTTCATTACCTTCATAGGGCAGCCCTTCGCTGCCTGCTTTGGCTCGCAAAGACGAGTCAAAGCAGGTGCTATAGATCATGTATATTGGGTATCTCAAAAACGGGCCGCTTTATGATGTTCCTGCCTTCCCGGTCACGCAGGGCTATCTGAAACGGAGATGAAAATACGGGCGGAAGATGCGTTTGATAAGCGTGTTTCGCAGTCCCGGCCAGGTCTTTTTAAATTCCACTTCCATGGGGTCCGAAGGTGCTTGACGGCTGTAACGGTAGAGAATGTAGGACCGGGTAATGCCCTTGACAACATCAGCATGCTGCGGCAGGGTTTTTGCCAGTTGTCCGGAGAATTCCAGTTCGGTCTGTCGCGCTCCGGGCCCGAGACCTGCCATTGAAGCTAACCGCACCATGCGGGAGTACATGGCGGTCTTGTTTCTGGGTCTGTTGGCGGACTGGAACCGGAGAATAAAAACGGCGATGATCAGAGAATAAACAGCCAGAAATACGAACAAATTCAAGGTGCTGTTGGTCCGGGCATTTTTTATTACGGGAGCAGGGGATGATGCCGTGCCGGAACCTGGATAGGACGGATAATAATTCAGGTAGTCCGTGTAGAGTACGGCGCCGGTATCGCTTGCCGGCATCGGTACCTCTTCGGGCGGAGTTGTATCCAGCAATATCCATCCCTGTCCGGGGTAATAGACCTCGGTCCAGGCATGATAATCGCGGTCCCGGATGATATAGCTGCTGGTGGCACGGTCGAATTGACCGTGCGTGAATCCAACCACCATCCTGGCCGGAACGCCTGAACAGCGCAGAAGGACCGTGGCTGCGGAGGCGAAATAGTTACAATAGCCGGACTTCTGCGTAAAGAGAAAATAGTCTACGCCGTCCTCTCCTTCCGGAGGCGCATCAATCGATGCGTTATAGCTTAGTGTTTTCAGGTATTCACTGATATCACGGGCTTTTTCGAAGGGTGTGGAGGCATCAGCGGTTATTTCTGAGGACAGTTTTTCGATGCGGACGGGAAGACCGGTAGGCAATTGGAGATAACGGTCCGTTATCCTGGAAGGGTATTCCTCTCCGGCTGCTGCAAGTATGGCATCGCTGACCGCCGGCGGGGGTATTACCGCGATTGAGGCCCTTTTTTGCTGAAGGAGAGCCCCGGCGCTGGACAGGGCGGTTACGTTCTTTTCTTCCGTTTCAACCCGTGACACAATTACGCTCTGTGGCAGGGCCCCGGAACGTACGATGCCCTCCAGTTTCAACCCGTCCGGCAATAAAGCCGAAATCTGCTGGTCGGTGCGACGGCGGTTAATACGGACCTTCCTCAGGTTTACGGCAGCGGCGGCAATATCCGCAGGCAGCAGTGCATCCGGGGAAGAGTCCACTAAAGAAAGTGTGAAGACCTGGGGAGTTAGAACCTTCTCTATGACGGGAATGCTGGCCGCCGCGAACTCGCCGACACTGGGCAGTACATCGGTGGTCAACTGGGGAATCAGGGTATAGATGAATTCGTTATCGGAGGCCTGCTCGCTCCAGTCGGAACCTCTTTCGGCTTGACGGGCCATCTCCGGTTGTGTTTCTCCCGTTGTCCAGCCGGTGGCGGTATAGGTGTCATAGACCTGGGTTTTCCAGTAGCAAGTGCGGTCGGTATTGATGATAAATATCACCTGGTCGCTCAGTTCAAGCGGACCTCCGAATACCAGGTCCCTTTGACCTCCGTGGTTGAGAGTCGGCACTTTGCTCCCCGGGACCGTGGCAAAAAAGCTCTGCCAGTACAGCTCTACGGGACCTCTGAAAGGATCGTGCGCCCTGGCGTAATCGGCAATAGGGCTGACCTTGAATCCGGGGCTATTCCAGGCCATTGATACGGCGATAATGATTACCCCCAGTGACACGGCCAGCCGGTATACCGGTTTAGGTCCACTGAATGTAGTATTTCCTTTAGGCGTCTGCGAACGGTTTTTTAAGTAAGAGACCAGATAAAGGAAAAGCATAGCTGCCGCCAGATAGACCGGGAAGAAAAAATATTTTTCACTCTTCCAGAAATTAAGGTTGACCAGAACGATCAGGATTCCCAGCAGGACGGTTACCCATTGATTGCCCTTTTTTATTAACGACCAGGTGCAAATATACCCGGCCAGCCAGGCCAGGTAGCCGAAGATAAGGGCAACGTGCAGGGTGACCGGACTGGGAGCGCCGTATACCTGCGCGTACCACCAGGCCTGTATGTCCGAGACCATATGCATGACCCTGAGGTTGATGCCGGGATCGGGCAATAGCAGGAGTCCCTGTATAAAGACAACAATAAAGCCTGTCAATAAAGTCAGGATATGAAATAAGTGGGCTTTGAAGCGGCTTTTTATCAGCAGGAAGGAGGTCAGCGCCGCTACGACAAACACAGCAGTCAGAGAGGTTGCAGGCCTGACCCAGCCGGCCTGGTCCACCGACCAGACGGCGATGCCCAGCGTCACGATCATTGCCGCCACTTTTACCCATTCGGATGTATCCGGTCGATCGGCGCCGCCGGCGAAAAAGAACCTTTTAAGACCTGTTGTATGTGGAGGGATTTTCTTTCCGTACATGGATATCACGTTTATCCCGTCCCGGCGGCAGAGTAAAGATTGAGCCTGCGGCTGTTTAATTCATCATCCAGGTTTTTTCCCTTCCTCACCAGGTATACGGGCACGTTGTGCGCGCTGAACAGCCTGAGTAGCCTGTGCGGCGATCCCTCTCCCCCGAAAGAAGAGGCATCAACCAGGATGACAATAGCCCTCAGCCCCTGTTTGACGCTGCTGATAATGGAGTCAGCCGCCTCATCACGATCCGAAGCTGTAATCAGTACGGTCACGGCATTGCCGCTCAACTGGTCTCGTGCCCTGTAAACGGTCCTGGAGAGGGAAGAGTCACCGTCTGACTCCATCACTGCCAGGGATTCCATGATACGCCACATATGCAAATTGCCCGACCTGGCGGGGAAATGGTGATAGGAGGAATTCTGTGCGATCAGACCGACCGGACGCCCCGCTGCGGCGTACTTCCTGACAATCGAGGCCGCTATGGTAATAATATATTCCGTGGTTGTCTCCGCGCCGCTGCCGGCTTGAGAATTCTTACTGAGGTCGGGAATTACCCAGATACGTTCGGTGCTGTCGGCGTCGAATTCCTTTACGATCAGTTTCCCGGTATGAGCGGTGCTGCGCCAGTGAATCCTGCTGAGGCTGTCTCCGGGAACGTACTCCCGGATACCGGAAAAGGCGCCTGCTTCCTGGAACATCATTTTGTTTCGCAGCAGCCCCTGTTCAGTCTCGAAGTCAGGCAGGTCTACAGTCGATGGACAGATAATGACCTCTTTCCCCGGGTCTATTACCTGTTTAAAGTGAATGATATCGAAGGGATCGGAGGCCTCTACCCTGAGAGGTCCTACCTTGTAGCATCCCCGGCGGGGAAAAGAGATGCTTTTACTCCAGTTATACACTATCCCGGAGTCCAGCCTGACAGGTGTTTTATCAGCCCGTTTTTCAGCACCGGTCAGTATCTCCATCTTGAAATAGCTTCCCGGCCACATGCCGCGGTTTTCAACCGTGGCCTCCACCTGGAATGTTTGTCCCGGCAGGTAGTGCTGTCCCGGGTTTTTTAGCGCTCCCCGTATTCCGCGGAGAGCCAAACGGGAGAATAAAAAACCCGCCAGGATAATCAGGATGATAAAAACAAAAAGTCTTTCTACCAGTATATGACTGCCGGTAAGAGCGATAGCCAGCACGACCAGGGGCACTACTATTATAAAAAAAACGTTACGCATGGACTGTTTCAAGACCACTTTTACGGTGGGTATATATAGTCTATCTTTCCGGAAGTGTCGCGGGAAGGGGTACCTTTTCCAGTATATCGGAGATGACGGCTTTTATACTGCCGTTCTGGCCGTCATTGCTGATATTCATTACCAGCCGGTGTCCGAGCACCGGCTGTGCCAGTAGTCTGACATCGTCGGGCAGGACAAAATCCCTCCCTTCGATCAGTGCCCGTGCCTGGGAAGCACGAAAAAGGGCCAGTGATCCGCGGGGTGAAGCTCCCAGGTGGATGGAAGGGTGGCGGCGGGTGGCAGCGACTATGGCGGCGATGTATTCCTTGACTGGTTGGTTGACATAAATGCTTCTAACGAATTTCTGCACCGTTGTAAGGTCAGTCTCCTCGGCTACCTGTTCCAGGTATTCGATGGGATGCCTGAATTGCTGCTTTTCCATGATGGTTATTTCATCGGATATGGAGGGATATCCCAGGTCAACGCGGATCAGAAAGCGGTCGAGCTGAGTTTCGGGCAGTGGAAAAGTACCCTCGTATTCCAGCGGGTTGAGGGTAGCGATGATGTTGAAGGGGTTGGGGAGAGGATGAGTTATCCCATCTACGGTGACCTGTCTTTCCTCCATGCATTCAAGAAGGGCCGACTGGGTCTTGGGTGTGGCCCGGTTGATCTCGTCCGCCAGGACGATATTGGCGAATAACGGACCGGGGCGGAATTCGAAGTTATCATTTTTCTGGCTGTATACGGACACGCCCGTGATATCGCCGGGCAGAAGGTCCGGGGTGAACTGAATGCGTTTGAATCTGGTGCCGAAAGACCTCGCCAGGCTGCGGGCGAACATGGTCTTCCCCACACCGGGGGTATCTTCGATCAGCAAATGTCCCTGGCTCAGAAATGCGATCAGCGCTATTTCGATGACCGGGCGCTTGCCGATGATTACCTTTTCGACATTATCGCAGATAGATTGTACCAGGCTGTGTGCTTCCAGGATTTTTGTTTCCACTGCTCCTCCCGTAAACCGCAACCCCGGATCCTCAAGGTGGAAATCATGTAAAAGAGAAAAACAACCGGAAAAATCCGGTTTATAATGCTCATCCGTAACGCTTTCTACTGAATCTCGCTACGATTATATTTTAACAACATTGAACTTAAGTGTGCAAATCAGGAAGGACAGACCAGAGTTACGGACTTCTCTTCGCTCATCGTAAATGATCCTGATAATAATATTTTACTCGCATCCAGGACAAGAATAAATGCGGGCACCTCAAATTTTAACTATGAGAAAGCAGGACACTAATCAGCTCCCTTGATGGGAGAAGGTCTAAATTTCCTAATTCGGGATAACCATGCCGGTCTGCCGCCCCGGGCATTCTTCCTGTTCTCCAGTTCATTGCGCTTTATAAAACATCCTGATAAACTAAAAAATAATGTTTCGATGGAGGTTAAGTCTATGGAGGTCAGGATTAATAATCACGGGGCCGATGCCCTCTCAACCAGGGTCTTTTTCAGCGATGAAAGCGGTTTTGAGGTTGCTTCTGTTATCGTTACCGGCCGGACGGATGCCGTTCTCATCGATGCTCAGTGGACATTATCCAATGCACACCGGGTGGTGGCGGAAATCCTGGAAACGGGTAAAATACTGAAGACTATCTACGTGACTCATGCCCATCCGGACCATTACTTCGGACTGGGGCCTATAGCCGAGGCTTTTCCGGCTGCACGGGTAACGGCGCTTCCCTCGGTCGCCCGTACGATAAATAGGCAGTTTTTCGGTAAGATTGAACACTGGGAGAAGACCATCGGTATGACCAATGTTCCCAGGAAAGCTGTCAATATCGAGCCTCTGGCCGACAATTATTTTGAGCTGGAAGGACAGCGAATCGAAATAATCCCTCAGATCATGGGGGACCTGAAATACAACAGCGTGGTCTGGATACCCTCCATTAAGACGCTTTACGGCAGCGATGTTCTTTTCAGCCAGGCCCACCCTTTCACCTGCGAGGTTACCGCGGATGAGCGGCAGCAATGGATCAGGGATTTGGACCGTCTTGAAGCCATGAATGCGGCTGTGGTCATCCCGGGACATCAGAAGCCCGGTATGCCTTTTGATGCCAGTTCATTCAGCTTTACCAGGGACTACCTGGTAGCCACGGAAGAGGAACTGGCCAGGACCACGGATACCGGTGGGTTCTATTATGCCATGGTAAAGCGTTTCCCGGATGCCAACCTCTTCATCAGCAACGATATGAATGCAGGTGTTTTTAAAGGCGGAATGGACTGGAACTGGAAAGATGAAGAATAGCGTTAGACCGGTACTGCTTCATGCAGACCCGTAAATTTCCGGTATCAATCTGTGTTATAGAGGTCTGTGTTACAGAATTGATGTAAAAGGATGACACCGCATCAGGAAATCGCATAGACGGAGGATTAGTTGTTTTAGCGAGACTATCAGGTCTGAATCAAGGGAACAAATGAGTTCAAAATAAATACTTGAACTCGATTGCGACAAATAGTAAGATATTATCACTGGTATATTGTAATAAACTGCCACCAGGTTTAAAGATCAAAGGCTGGGAAGATGACTTTTCGCACCGGAAAAATAATACAAGAATGGGGTAAACCCAACAAGCGTGTCGCGTCACATCTGAAGCGGCGGAAATGGATTATAATCGGCGTAATTTGCCTGGTAGTTTTATTGCTGGCCTACTTTATTATGAATAATATCCTGAATATGGTCTTCCGTCCCGTTTCCAGCCTTAACTCCGTGCCTCAAGCCTCTGATTGGGCCATGTTCGGTCGCGATTTGCTCCATTCATCAGGCTCCGAAAAGCAGGGCACCCTGCTCCAGGGGGTAGTAAAGCCTGTGCTTACCACAGGAGCGCCGATCAACACTTCACCCGTCATTTCCGGAGATTCGCTTTACATCGGGTCGAGGGATTTCCACCTGTATGCCTTGGATATTCCCACCGGTTCGGTAATGTGGAAGTACAAAGCCGGATCGTGGGTGGAATCGTCACCGGCGGTAGTGGAAAACGTGGTTTACGTGGGGTCAAATGACGGAAAAATGTATGCTCTTAGCGCTGACACCGGTAAGAAAATCTGGGAACATTCCTCAAAATTTGTCATCCGTACTTCTCCCGCGGTTGCTGACGGACTGGTTTATTACGGCTCCAATGACTATGCAATTCATGCATTGAATACAGCCGACGGAACGCAGGCCTGGAAAGTAAATGCCGAAGCGGATATCCAGTCATCCCCGGCTGTTCATGAAGGTATCCTTTATATTGGAACCGGCAGCGATTTTTTCTTTGCGGTGGATGCCCTGCATGGGAGAGTGCGCAACCGGTTCAATGCCTATAATTCCGTAGCGTCTTCACCTGCTGTAAAGGACGGCGTAGTCTATTTCTGTAATTCAAGCGGTTACCTTTACGCTATGGAGGGCAAGGCTAAAAACTGGCTCCTGGAAAATAAAATCAGACCTATGTGGGCAACTCTGTATGTATACGGCGGAGCACCCCGGCCCCCGCCTGCATCCGGCTATCTCTGGTCGCTCGATCTGGGAGGGAGCTCAATCTCATCACCGGCGATAGACGGTAATAACCTGTTTATCGGAGCAGGTAATAAACTGGTCTCGGTGGACCTCCAGAATCATGGAAAGCGATGGGAAGCCCTGACCGGAGGGAAAATAAGCTCTACACCCCTGGTAGCCGGCAATCTGGTCTATGTGACCAGTGAAAACGGGCATCTCTATGTTATCGACAGCAATACCGGACAGCAGCAGCAGGATATCGAGATCGGAGGCAGCATTACTACTTCTCCCGCTTTTTACGGATCAACCCTCTATGTCAGTTCGCTGGATGGAACGCTGTACGCGGTGGAATAGGGTCCGCATTCGCCCATTGTGATTATCACCGGCAGCTTTTCAGGTTATGCGTGGGTTAGCCTCTCCGGTTTTAAATGGAGCGGGCTGCGCGAAATCCGGCGGCGATAGCATCGACTATCTCGTGAGGCTCCTGGCAGTCACCCACAGCGTAAGTTTCAGGAACATGGCCGGTCAGGCTGTCCATCAGTCCCGTATCGGGTTTGAGCGGCAGGGCTGGAACGATGCTATCGGCCTCAAGAATCTGTTTTTCACCTGCGGCATCAATAATGGTCAGACCTTTGTCGGTTATCTCCACGTATTCTTTGACGCCGCTGATCAACCTGACGCCTTTGATATTGAACCATCTTAACAGGGCTCCCCTGAGATGGAAAAACATTCCCTCTCCCAGCATGCCGGCCTTATCGACAATGGTTACCCTGCGTCCCCTTTTTACCAGGAACTCAGCCAGCTCGAATCCATGTTTGCCTCCGCCTATGATGACCACCCGTTTCCCCACCGGCATCCAGAACCGGGTCAACCATCTCAGTGTTGCTGGTTCGAAATACCTGAGAAAGAATTTCAACCGGCTGTGTAATTCCGAAGCGCTGACCACAATGCTGCGGTCGATGCCTTTGATATCTGGCATAGCAGGTTTTCCGCCCGTGGCCACGATAACCACGTCGGGTTTGAGATCAGTGGCCTTGGCAGCATCCAGTTCCTGGCCCCGGTTGATCTTGACTCCCAGGCGGGTGATCTGTCTTTCCAGATAACGTATCAAAATGGGCAGGTCTTCAATCTCCAGTCCCTTGACCAGTGCAGCCAGCGGGACGATTCCTCCCAGTTTGGATGACTTTTCATACAGCGTAACGTCATGACCTCTGAGTGCGGCAACCCGGGCTGCTTCCATCCCGGAAGGTCCTCCACCTATGACCATGACCTTTTTCTTTCTGGCGGCTGGTTGGAGGTTGTAGGAGTCTTCCGAGCCGATAAAGGCATTGACGCGGCAGCGTTTGACCATTGAAGAATCCAGGCAGGTATGGCAGGCGGTGCAGGGAGCGATGTCGTCCAGATGGCCCGCGGCCAGTTTATTGGGAAGCTCCGGGTCGGCGAACAGCCTGCGGTTCAGTGCGATGAAGTCCGCTCTGCCTTCTTGCAGTATCTTTTCTCCCATGGCGGGGTCGAGCCTGCCGACGGTGATAAGTGGTACGGGGACTGCTTTCTTTATTGCCGCAGCCAGGGGTACATGCGCGCCTGCACCGTGATGGGTGGCATCGTAGTTGGCAGGGAAAGCGTCTGCCGGGAAAGGCGATTCGGGATAGAACAGCGCATCCGGAAAAAATCCGGCGACATGATAGCCAAGCCATTGGGAACGTACCTGGATCGCGTCTGCCCCGGCTTCTACCAGCAGTCTGGCCGTATTAACGCTGTCATCGGAAGAAATCAGCAAATCCCCGACGCCGGCAATACGACCGTCCTCGATGCCGTTGATGGTCACGCAGACCGGGAAGTCCTTTCCCAGGCGTTTTTTGATCTCATGGATGATGGTCCTTAACAGCCTGGTGCGGTTTTCCAGGCTGCCGCCGTAGGCGTCCTGCCGCCTGTTCCAGAACGGTGAAAGGAAATTGTGCAGGAGATGGCTGCTGCCGGAGTTGATATCCACACCATCGAAGCCGGCCTTCTGTCCGCGTACCGCCGCACTGGCGAATTTGTCGATTATTTCCCCGATCTCAGCAACAGTCAGTTCTCTTGGTTCCATGTTATGGAAGTCGTTATCTGCCTTCATGCTGACGGGGGAGGAGGCAATCGGCTTTCCCGTATTCAGCGGGGGTACTCCCGGCGGGTCCCAGTGCATGGTCTGCCAGGGTCCGTCATGGTTCATCTGCATGAAAGCAGGGCAGCCGTGATCGTGAATCATCTTCGTCAATTCGCTCATGCCATCGATAAACTTGTCCTCATCAAGGCGGTACCGCCGCCTCCATCGTCCGCCAATGGGAAAGTCTACTATAGGAGATTCCACGATTAAAAGACCAACTCCGCCGCGGGCCAGGGCCTCATAGAAAGCCATCACACGTCCGTTCATTTTCAGGTCGTCAACATCGGAATAGAGCATGGCGGCTCCGGGTTTTATTATGCGGTTCCTTGTTTTAACAGTACCGATATGAGAAGGTTCCAGCAATTTTTCAAACTGTGAGGCAGCATTCATCTGTGTTCTCTCCTTCCGGGAATCTCTTCTTAATAGTATCAAAATCGAATACTATCAATTTTATACTAAACCGGCTTTTACGACAAATAAATGGGGCAGTCGCTTGCGCGCTTCAGATTATGCACCGGAGTGGTAGTTAGACCAAATGAATTTTAGCACCCTTACCATACCGACATGGGTTTATGATCTATAAACAAAAAGGTCTATGTTCATACTTGACAATCGTGTGTGTAAGTCATAACATTTTAACTATAATTTGGAACAGGCTTTCCGATAAATAGAAAGGAGGTACACCGGGTAATGAAACGTCTATGGCTAATCTTGCTGCTGGTAACCATAATATGCTGTTTCCTTTTTACTGGTTGCGGAGGAAATGAAACCACCGTATCGACCCCGAAGAGTACTGCTGCTTCAACGCCCGCCGCCTCAACCGCCAAGGTCCCCTCAACAACAACGGCTTCAACCGGTACTGAAAAATATGGCGGCACCCTGGTAATAGTCTGCGATGAGTCTATTGACTCCATGGGTTACCCAGCCGAAGCCCAACCTAAAGGATTTTTGTATTACAAGTATGCTCTGCCTATCATGGAGACACTGGTAAACATGGATACCCAGGAGAACATCACACCGGGTCTGGCCGAATCCTGGGATGTCTCAGCCGATGGTAAGACTATTACCCTGCATTTACACAAGGATATAAAGTTCCATGACGGTACGGATTTCAATGCCGCGGCTGTTAAGACTAATCTGGAAGCCTGGGACTTGAAATTTGCTCCCTATCTGGCTAATGTCACCTCAATCGGTACTCCGGATGACTATACTGTTCAGTTGAATCTGCAAAAATTCGACTCGCTGCTCCTGGTCAGGTTAGCTACGGGTGCGGTTGGCATGATCGCCTCGCCCACAGCGATGAAAAAAGAAACCACCCCGGAAACAGTCGCCCAGGACCACATGATAGGTACCGGACCTTTTACTCTGGTAGACTGGAAGCGTCAGGATTTTGTTAAATACAAAAAGAATCCTGATTACTGGCAAAAAGGCAAACCCTATCTGGATGCTCTGGAGTTCCGTTTCGTGACGGACTATATGACCCGGCAGATGTCTTTTAAGTCAGGAGAAGCTCATTATACCGGCGCCCTTTATCCGGTGGATGCCCACAATCTTGAAAAGGAAGGATACCGCATCGAACCCAGTGAATTGACTTTCGTGTGGAAATTTTTCCCCGACGGTGCGAATCCTGATTCACCTTTCTCCAAACTCGCCGTACGCGAGGCAGTCGAGTATGCGATTGACAGGGATACTATAGCCCAGGGCGTCGGGGAAGGTTATATGACGGCGGCCTATCAATTCTCACAGCCTAAAGCTCCTTATTTCACTGCTGACTATCCCGACCGGGTTTATAATGTTGCAAAAGCTAAAGAGCTGCTGGCCTCGGCCGGCTATCCCAGCGGTTTCAAGTCCAGGATTATCACCGACGTCAGGGTTAAAATGGACCTGGTAACCGCTGTCCAGAAGTATCTTAAAGATGCAGGCATAGATTGCGAAGTCGAAGTAGCCGATGTGCCCAGAATGACGGATATGATGAGATCAGGTTGGGAAAATGCCCTTTTATGGGAGGGATATCCTTCAGGGTCTACACAATCGGTATTCAATAGTATGTTTGGTACACCCAATACAATGGTCAGTATCTACAGGCCGGAAGGCTGGCAGACAAGCTGGGATGCCATGATAGCCAACCCGGACGACGCTTCTCGTTTAACTCAATGGAAACAGAAAATGAAAGAAGAGGCTGATAACGTAATGGCGATCCCCCTGATCTACGACCACCGTCTCTATGCCTCCCAGACCAGCGTTCAGGATATCGGTTGGTCTGCCGGACTGAATGCTATGTGGTGGGATCCTGCCAATACCTGGTTAAGCAAATAAATCGCATCTGAAGAACTGTCGGTTTCGGGAGTACCGGGCACAAAAATAAAAACCGGTACTCCCTTTTACGGTCATCTCGATCTGCCGGGAGTGTACTACACTCTCAAGCAGGCTACTTCATGGCCTCCGCCGATATCACGTAACGGCGGCCTCTGTTCGCGGCAATCATCGGTAGCCAGCTCGCAGCGGGGATGGAAATGGCAGCCTGACGGAGGGTGGGCCGAACTGGGGACCTCTCCTTTCAGAATGATACGCTGCCGGCTTTTCTCCAGAACCGGGTTCGGGATAGGTACAGCCGAGAGTAACGCCTGGGTATAGGGATGCAGAGGATTTTCGTAAAGCTCCCTGGACGGAGCGATTTCCATGATACGTCCCAGGTACATTACTGCCACCCGGTCACTGATATGCTGAACGACAGAAAGGTCATGGGCAATGAAGAGATAGGACAGCCCCAGGGTCTTTTGAAGCTCTTCGAGAAGATTGATTATTTGAGCCTGTATTGAGACATCCAGGGCCGAAATAGGCTCATCACAAATGATGAAAGAAGGGTGACTGGCAATAGCCCGGGCAATTCCCAGACGCTGCCGCTGTCCGCCGCTGAATTCATGAGGCACCCGGTCCATCATGCTGGGATTCAGCCCTACCTGTTTAAACAGCGCAGCCACTTTATCATTAAAGTCACTTTTATCCGCAAGCTGATGGATTTGCAGGGGAAGACCTACTATTGAAGCGGCTGATTGGCGGGGATTAAGTGAACCGTAAGGATCCTGGAAAATAGCGCTCATGTGACGCCGTAAAGGTCTTAATTCGCGGTCTTTGATGTAAGAAATGTCTCTTCCATGAAAGAAGATACTACCGGAAGTAGGAGTGTATAGGCGTAATATGGTGCGTCCGGTGGTTGTTTTCCCGCAGCCGCTTTCTCCTACCAGACCGAGGGTCTCATTCTTTTTTATGGTAAAACTGATGTCATCCACTGCTTTAATGTCACTGACCTTGCGGCGCGTTAATCCCCGTGTAATGGGAAAATACACCTTCAGGTTCTTGACTGCCAGGATAATATCAACATTCCGGGTTTCCATTATTTCTCCTGAAAATCGATATAACAGGCGACATAATGCTGCTCGCCGACCGGTCGTAGATCAGGCCAGGGCTCTCTCCGGCATTGCTCGGTACGGAAGGCGCAGCGGGGGAAAAAGGCACAATGGGGAGGCATGTTAATAAGATTGGGCGGCAGACCGGGAATAGGTACCAGTTTCCTCTCAGAGCGTGTTTCGCCCAGTACCGGCACGCATTTCAGCAAGCCAACGGTATAAGGATGCCGGGGATGAAGGAAAATATCTTCGGAACGGCCTGACTCGACAATTCGCCCGGCATACATAACATAAATTCTCTCCACATAACGGGCGACAACTCCCAGGTTATGGGTAACGATGACCAGGGAGGTCTTAAGCTGTCTGACCGTTTTCTGCATCAATTCCAGAAGCTGGGCCTGGGTGGTGACATCCACTGCCGTGGTAGCTTCATCGGCGATCAAAATTTTAGGGTTGCAGGACAGGGCCATAGCGATCATCACTCTCTGCCGCATGCCGCCGCTTAACTGGTGGGGGTAGTCATCGATGCGTGTCTCGGAATCAGGAATTCCCACCATCTTGAGAAGAGTAATGGACCTTTCGCGGGCTTCCGCCGGCGTCATGGCCAGGTGCAGCTCCAGCACCTCGGTTATCTGCCTCCGGATTGACAAAACCGGGTTGAGTGACGTCATGGGCTCCTGAAAAATCATGGCGATCTTGGCGCCGCGAATGGCCCTCATCTCTTTGCTTTTAGGTTTGAATTTAAGCAGATCGTGACCTTCAAACAACACGTTGCCGGCTACTATCCTGCCTGGCGGGCTGCTGATCAACTGTATTACGGAAAGCATGCTTACGGATTTTCCACAGCCGCTTTCTCCCACCAGACCGATAATTTCTCCTTCGTTAAGATAGAGCGAAAACCCATCCACTGCCTTGACCAGGCCGCGATAGGTAATAAAATGGGTCGATAGATTCTCTACATCAAGCAAATGTGCCACGCCGAATTCTCCACGGTTACCTGAAATTTGTCTCCACCCTGTCACCGGACGCTGCCTGACAGTCATTTCCATCATTCCCGGATGACGGCGGTCCGCGATGGCAGATCACCTAGACCACACCTCTCAGGCGGGGATCAAGAGCATCTCTCAAGCCGTCGCCAACCATATTGAAACCGAAAACAGCGATCATTATTGCGATACCGGGGGCAAAGGCCAGAACAGGATTGGAAAGCAGATACTTGTAGCCGTCATTCACCATGCTACCCCAGGCTGCGGTAGGTTGGGTGATGCCCACGCCAAGGAAGCTAAGGCCGGCCTCTGCCAGAATAACCGCTCCCAGACCGATGGTCAGCGTCACCAGGAGGGGGGCGAAGGCATTGGGTAAAATCTGCTGCACCATGATGCGGAAGTTGCTTAATCCCATTGTCCGCGCAGCCAGTACGTATTCATTCTGTTTTACCGAAAGGGCTATGCCGCACATCATACGCGTGGGAGGCGCAATATAGCCGATGCTCAGGGCAATGATCACATTTTTCATACCCCCGCCCAGCAGTGAGGCCACCAGCAAGGCTAACAATATCATGGGGAAAGCCATCAGGGCATCTACCAGTCGCATGATGATATTATATGTAAGACCGCCAAAGTAGGCGGCTGTCAGACCGAGGGTTACACCGATGGCGGTTGATATGAAAACTACCGTGAGACCGATAATCAGCGAGGTCTGAGAACCGTAGATAATACGGCTCAAAGTATCTCTGCCCAGGGAATCGGTGCCCAGCAGATGGAGGCTGTTGGGATGCTGTAGTTTATGCAGAATATCCAGCTCGTAAGGATCATATGGAGAAATCACCGGCGCCAGGATAGCAGCCAGTAACATCAGTACTATACAAACCAGACCGATAACCGGCAGGGGACGGCGGAAGAAGACGGACAGCATACGCCGGGCCTCGCTGTACTTCGGGGTAACTTCAGCCCAGTCGGCATCATCAACCATCTCAACAACATCCGGGAATTCATTTTCCTTTTTTGGATTATTCATCGTTCCTGACTTCCTTAATCGTATCTGATCCTGGGATCCAGCCACCCGTAGGCGATATCCACAACCAGGTTCGTCAGCACTACTACCGTTGCTATCATTAATGTGCCTGCCTGCACAATCATGAAATCCTGCTGCATGACGGAATCCGTCATCAGCCGGCCGACTCCGGGGATATTGAAAATAGTCTCGATTAGTACCGACCCGCCGAAAATGATGCCGACCTCCATGCCCATAACGGTAATCACCGGGATCAAGGCATTTTTAATAGCATGACGGGCGACAATAACTCTTTCTCTTAAACCTTTGGACCAGGCGGTGCGTATATAGTCCTGGGCTATGACCTCCAGCATTGATGAGCGGGTCAGACGGCAGATCGAGGCCACTGTGAAAAGCGACAAACAGATTACGGGCATAATCACCTGCCTGATGCTCAAAGAAAAATTCTCGATAGGTGAGGTGTAGCCGTATACCGGCAGCCAGCCTAACTTGAGAGCCAGCAGGTACATCAGCATGATACCCACCCAGAAAGAGGGGACCGTCACACCGATATTAGCCAGAAAAGTGACTACGGTATCAATCCAGGTACCGCGCCGTAAAGCACAGATTACACCAAATAAAATCCCCAGAAAGTTGCCGACGATAAAGGATAAGATCCCCAGGTAAATAGTTACCGGCAGGCGTTGTACGATCAGGTAGCGGACACTGACATCCTGATAAATGGAAACGCCCAGATCACCCCGGAAAATATCCCCTACCCAGAAAATATATTGAAGCGGCAGGGGTTTGTCCAGACCGAATTTGGCTTTCAGTTCGTTCATCTGGTCCGGGGTTAATTCCATTATGTCCTGCCCGGTCATGTACATTACCAGCGGGTCCCCGGGCAAAAGCCGAATGAACAGGAAAATCATCACAGTTACCACAAAAATTACAATCAGGCCCATCAACAATCGGCGAATAACAAATGTCGTCATTATGATTTTCCGTTTGGTTCTTTGTAAATTTGGCTTTTATGATAGGATTGATCGATCATCGAAATCGTATGTTTAATATATGCTTTCTCTCTTTTCTTGTCAAGAGGGATGAACCTGCTATTTTAGACTTTCATTACCGTCCGATTATTGCCGGGGAACAACCGGAAAGAAAAATATCATAGCCCTGTAGGAGTGAATGCATCAGGATAACAGTATATGTCAATCCAGAGCAAGCTGCTGATTAAGTATCATATTCAGTCCGCTCTGAGGAGGGCTTTGCCCGACGTGAGAGTCTCTTGATTCTGAGATTCTACGGCAACATGCGGTTGCCGTCCCCCGATAGAAATCAAGTTTTATCGGGGTCCTCCAGCATGACATTTTCATTTGCAGTGGTGCTGGTTACAAGCCAGAATGGACAATTATTACCATGATTATTTGTTTATTCTCCGATAAGACAAATGATAACAAAAAAGTATCCTTCCGTTGGGCGGTTTGACAGAATTGAGAACGATCAATCATAATTGGCTCAATATCGGGCGACTAAGATGGTCTTTCCCGTTTCTCCTGCTAAAAACGAGATACATGACGGGACTCAAGCGTGGCGGCTTTAGTTTTTAGCTTGTCGGCGGCATCTATAATCCGTTGCGCGGTATTGTATTTTAAATAATGATTAGCGCAAAAAGGTATATCATTCAATTGTATGACCACTGTAGGTGTCATGCTGGAGTCCGCCGCAGGCGCACGAAGCATCAGGGTTGGGCGGATTTTGATTTTTATACCTTTTTGCAGAACAGCCAATAACTGAACAGGGAGGAAAACAATGGAACTGGGACTTCAGGGCAAAACAGCCATAGTAACAGGTACGGGCAGCCAGATCGGGTTCGGCAAGGGTATTGCCGTTTACCTGGCGAAAGAGGGCTGCGATGTTGTTTGCGCGGATATTGATCTTGAAGGAGCGCAGAATTCCGCCGGGGCGGTCAGGCAAACAGGACGGCGGTCTATAGCCGTTAAAGTGGATATTACCCAAAAGCCGGAAACAGAGGCTGCCATCAAGCAGGCCCTGGCTGAGTTCGGCAAGGTGGATATACTGGTCAACTGCGCCGGCCGGGCCAGCGGACTAAAACCGTTTGTCAGCAGTACGCCGGAAGACTGGGCTATAGATATCGATATCAATTTCAGGGGGACCATGAACTTCATGCATGCCGTATTGCCGCATATGCTGGAACGCGGGTACGGCAAGATCGTGAATTTTTCAACCCATGCCGCCAATCAGTCTACCGGACTGGCGGGGGCCGGTCCGTACTGCGCGGCGAAGTCGGGGGTGGTCATGTTGAGCAGGACAGTGTCCGGGGAAGTCTACCCTTCGGGTATCAATATTAATATCATAGCCCCCGGACCAGGCGCTACCAATTTTCACCGGGTCAGCGCTCCCGGTTCGGACATGGAAAAGCTGGTGCAAGACCTGGCTAAAGCCGGCAAAACGGTCCTGCCTGATGATATCGCTTATACCGTGGCCTTCCTGGTCTCGGATGTGTCGAAGAAATTATCGGGACAGGTACTGGAGGTCTCAGGTCCACTGGGACGGTCGGCGGGGAGCGGGAAATAAGGAGATGTGGCCGGATGTTTAAATGTGATGTCCATATATACGGACTGCCGCGCGAAGTAACCGAGCTGCCGGCGGTAGAAATCGAACTGAACGAAGGGGCGGGCATGAGAGAGGTTGTGTCGGCTATGAAGAACAAGATACCCAACCTGGAAGGTCCCGTGATCCGCCCGGGGGAAAACCGCCTGAATGAAAGGTTCAAGTTCAACATCAACGGTCACTTTTTCTATGACGGCATGAACTTCGAGCTTAAACCCGGCGACCGTATTGCTCTGCTGATACCTGCCCAGGGCGGATAGCCCCGCCGCTTGCTATTGTAGATATGCCAGGCAATATGATAGGGGATTAATCCTCTGTCTGTTATTAACCAGTAGGGGCGGACCTCCGTGTCCGCCCGAACCCTTCTTTCCTCGCCCCTCCGTGTCCGCCACTACTCGTCCTTATTGGTTACATAGTGTGTTCCGTCCGATGACCCTTGCGGGTCGAAGGCCTTTTTGATCCTCCTCAGCCAGATGTGATAATTGGAACAGTGCGGCCCGTAAAAATCATGGGCGGCATCGCCGAAGACATGCCCCGGCACGCCGAAGTGGTCGCGCACGGCTGTCTCGTTGGCTGCCGGCAGGAACTCCTGGGTCAGTACTTTATAGGTGGTGGGGTTCGGCATGTAGCGTATCAGCAGCTCGCCGTGGCCGAAATGACCGTGCTCAAAGGACTGGGTAAAGGGAGACGTTTTGTCATTATATACCAGTCCCCGTTCAATCAGGTCGCCCTTCATCTTGCCTGTTTTGGAGATGTAGTCGGCCATCAGCCTGTAGGAGTCCGTGCCGCCGACCTCTCCGCCGAAACAGCCCGTAGCCCGGAAAACCTCGCGGATAGAGCCGCAAACACGTATCCACCGCCAGATGCAGCCGCCGGTTACTTTGGGATCTTCCAGAAGTTGGGGTACCAGCTTTCCGCCGGTCTCTTCCATTATCTTCGCCAGCACGCTGGTCTTGTATTCAAAGTCGCTGTCGGAATTACCGGCCATGATGATCATGAAGCAGGGCCCCTGCACGTACTTGTTGAACTCCTCAAACAGCCGGACGTCTTCCTCGTTGCTGGTGGCGATGTTGGCCGAGGCCATGGCCGCGTTGAAGCCCATCAGTTCAAAAGCGATCTCGCTTTCACCGATCTTGCACTGGGCTTCATCCAGCATGTCCATCGAGGGCATGGAATAAAAACCGATGGAAAACCGCTCCGGGATATGAGCGGGTGAATACCCGGGCGAAACGCCTTCGATGGGGAAGGAAGGCGGTCCGGGCCAGTGATAGATCTTGGTAGCAGCTTTGGTATAGATGCCCAGTCCGCCCAGCGGCACCACGTTTCCCCTCACCAGTCCCCGCAGGGAAGGCCCCGGTCCGTCACCGCAGAACCATTCATCCATGGATCCGAGCGTGCCGAAGCGGACGATTTCGCCCTCGGGGCTGACCCACTCCAGTGCCAGTTGGTTCCTTTCTCCGTAGCTGGCCGTCTGGCTGAGATGCCCGATGCCCTGGTGGGCTACTATGGGCATGGCGGAGCAGTTGGTACCCGCACCGGTCTGGTTGCATATAAAGCCCCTTTTCATCAGTTCGGACTGGAGCTGAGCGCCCACCACGTAGGGTTCGACCACGGCAAACAAGTTTTTCTCATTGATCTCCAGTATGCGGTTCATGCGCCGAAGGTCGATCTTGATGACACCCGGGCCGGAGGCATCGTTATAGGGTCCCCAGCCGGTGCTGGAGGCCTTGAATTTCAGCCCGAACCTGTTGCACAGCCGCACCACTCCCTGGACCTCCTCCGTGTTTCCGGGCAGCGCCGCCGCTTCAAAGAGAGGCGTGAATTTGTCCGGTCCGGCATACAGTCCGGAGCGCCAGGAATAGGGGTACATTATCACCGGGTCGCAGGAAATATTCTCTTCGCCTAAAATGCCTTCAAAGGCCTTGTACTGTTCATCGGTTAACGTCATCTCAGGACCTCCCTTATAAGGTTGCCTTTTCCAATAGCTCGACCACGTCATATATTTTCAGGGCGCTGCTTCCGGAGCTGATGGTACCGGCTAAATTGCTCTCGCAGCCGGGACAGGCCGTAACGATGGCCCTGGCCCCTGTGCTTTCAGCCTCCCGGACTCTTTCAGCGGCCGTCCAGGCGGCGAAGCCCGGATTGCTCTCTTTTACGCCTCCGCCCGCTCCGCAGCACCAGGCATATTCCCTGTTCCTGGGCATCTCCCTTAATTTGATTCCGGGGATGCTTTTCAGAACTTCGCGCGGCGGCTCGTAGACTCCGAAGGTGCCCCTCCTGAACTCTTTGGGCGGGTCGAACAGGATGATCTGGCCGGGACGGCGCCGGCCTTCCCAGTGAATCCAGGGTTCGCCCAGCCTCCCCAGGTGACAGGGGTCGTGATATGTAACCTCCATCTCCAGCGCTTTCTGAGGTTTGAGCCTTCCCTGGCCGATCAGTCGAGCAAAGTACTGGCTGGTGTGCAGCACTTCCAGTCCGCCCTTGAATTTGAACCGGTCGTAAAGTACGCTGAAGGCCTGGTAGCATTCGGCGCAGCCCGTCACCAGTGTCACTGCGCCGGACTCCTTCAGCCGGGCCATATAGGCGGCGGCGTTTTTCAGGAAGTCTTCCCTGTAGCCCATGTGATAGGCCCTTCCGCCGCAGCACTGCTCTTTTGAGCCTGCCGCAGCCACATCAACCCCGGCTTTCTGCATCAGCCTGATTGCCGCCCGGGCGTTCTTCCAAAGTTCCGCATCGGCTGAAGTGCGGCAGCCGGCATGAAAGACTACCTCCGCCTTTTCAATTGTGCTGTCTTTCAGGTTGAGGCCTTCCGTCCATGTCCCTTTTCCGGCGGGCGGCGGCGGGACCATGCGTCCCGAGCGTCGCAGCCCTTCCGCCAGCCTGTCCAGTACCGGCAGGGTATGTCCCTTTTCCACGCAGTCGGCCCTGATGGCGCTGATCGGCTCCAGCACCTCCATGTCCATGGCGTACTTGCAGGAGATGTCACAGGCCCCGCACATCTGGCAGTTATATACCACCTCCAGCAGCTTGTCCGTGTATTCAAGCTTGTTTTCCAGCAGGGCTACGCCCATGCCGAGCCTGCCGCTGCCCGAGTAGGCATGGAAGTTATAGCGGGCGATGCTGGGACAGGAATAAACATATTGATAACCTTTGACGTTTTCAAAGGGAATGAACTTGCAGGCCGAACAGCGGCAGCAGGTCTCCATGTCCTGGCGGTATTCAGCAAGCGTCATCTTGTCCCCTCCTTGGATCGAATTTTCAGTTGATAAATCTCCTCACTTTTATACACAAATGATACCGCGGGCTGGAAATTCAGGCATAAATTTTATTCGTCATTCAGAGCCTTAAAAACACAGCTTTCCCGGGTTCATGATGTTTTCCGGGTCGACTATGGCCTTGACCTTTTTCAGCGCTGCCGCGGATGCAGCGTCGCGGTTACAGATCATACGAGCGTTTTCTCCGTAGGGCCGTGAAAAATAGGCTTTGGCTGCCAGCAGTTCTGCGGTAGCGCTATGCGTCAATTTTTTTATACGGTCGCTCTCTTCGCTGCCGGCCGGATCGTAAAACAGGTTGAACTCGCAGTGGCAGTTGACGCCCTGCACGACAGGCTGGAGATAGACTCCCAGGTCCGTAGACGGGTAGCCGGCCGCGGTTGCAGCATCGTACATACAGCGCACCTGCCCCGCAATGCGGTCGTAAAGGGTTAGGAACAAGATGTCCTGTGCTCCTCCCCGGCGGTGCAGCTTCCAGTATGGCTCGGGGGAAGGCTTCTGAACGATTTTCAGGAAGTCGCGGGCTGTTACGGCATCCAGCGATTTTACCGCTTCCACGCAAATCCGCTGGGTGAGACCGGTCATATCCTTGACCTGCCCGCAGATCCTTTCCTCGGACAGATACTCATAAGCCGCGATATTGAAAAAGAGCACCCAGGGCGGCAAAGCGGCCCTGAGGCTTTGATAGTCCCCTTTCCCCGCCGATGCCAGGATCATAGCCAGGTTGGTGTTGTTCAGGACCAGGCACTCATTGACCAGACGCAGCCTGATCAGCCAGTGCAGCATATCCAGGATTTTCTCCAGCCCGGAAGATCCGATGAAAAACGGCTCTTCCAGGCGGGGTATCAGTTCGCATCTGGCTGAGACCCAGGTAACGATGCCCATTGTTCCCTGGGAACCCTGTATCAAGCGGTACCAGGAGGCCGAGGACGGTCCCGCTGCTTCTTTCTGGGAGCCTCCGGCCGCCCACTGCTCTTCGATCGTGCCCGATCCGGCGGCGGCCCCAGTCCGGAACATCTCACCCGTGCCGAATATTACCTCCGTGCAGGCCAGCGGATCGGCGATATCCCAGTGGTACTTGGGCATAAGTACCGCTTCGCGTTCCAGCAGGCTTCCCGCCACGGACTTCGAGCGGCGGGGCAATAAAGGCATATTCAGGCGCAGGCCTTTTTCAGCTATAGCCGGGGACAGTTCTTCAAAGGTCGTACCCGCCTCGAACATGGCCGCCCTGTTCTTGCGGTCTATATGCAGTACCTTCTTCATGCGGCTGAGGTCGACTACCACGGACCCGCCGGTGGAAGGGACGGTATCCCCCCTGAAGTGGGGGGCTCCCGAGCTTACCGGTACCAGGGGAGTGCGGGTCTTTTTGGCCAGGTTTACAATCTCTATGACCGCCGCGGAATCTCCCGGTCTGACCACCGCGGCGGGCATTATTGCCGGAGCGAAGCTCATATCGGAAGCATATTGCTGAAGGACCCTTTCATCCAGGATGACATTATCCGCTCCCACAATGCTGGCCAGTGCTGTTTCAGGAATCATTGTCGCCTCCTTGGGGTGTACTTAACGCAAACGAACATCCGAACCGAAGCAAGTTATTCTATTATAGCCATTTATGCTAAAGTTGTCATCCGGGGGAGTGTGTGCTCATGGCTATTTACATCACGCAGCAGACAAATTTCCAACAGAAAGAAAGATTGTGAACAGCACAATTTATTCAGGAGATATGAAGAATTGCCGCTTAAAAAAGGTTTCAGCCGTTTCGTAAAAGTTATCTCTCCTCCAACCAAACATTCAAAAGGTAAAGCAGTTTTGAAAAGGCATCCACATTAGTTGGTATTATAATGTTTAAAAGTTGACCTGGTCTTTGCCTTTGAGTCCCAGGATTTGGCGGGCTTCATCCGGGGTGGCGATTTCCCGGCCCAGTAAGCGGGCGATCTTCACCACTTTTTCCACCAATTCAGATGTTCCTTTAGCCAGGATACCCTTCTCGATGAAGATATTGTCCTCCAGGCCGACGCGTACGTGGCCGCCCAGCATGATGGAAAGGGCGTCGGCATTAAACTCGGCAGGGTAGCCCGCTCCGATAACAGAGAAATTGTAGTTCTGAGCACCCAGCAGCCTGTCGGCGGTCTGCTTCATGAACATGATGTTCTCCAGATCGGAGCCGATGCCGCCCAGAATGCCAGTGACGAACTGCATCCACACCGGCGGCTGGATCAGCTTGCGGCGGATGAAGAAAGCCAGGTTATACAAATGCCCGACATCATAGCATTCATGCTCCGGCCTGGTATTGTTCTCCTGCATCGTCCGGTAAAAGGTCTCAATATCACCGAAAGTATTGCGGAATATGAAGTCCTTGGTACTGGCCGCAAACGGCTTCTCCCAATCATACTTGAACTCCTCATCCTTATAGCGCTCGGCGATAGGATGGATGGAGAAGTTGATCGAGCCCATGTTGCATGTAGCCAGCTCCGGTTTCAGGAAGGGAACCACCTTGATGCGGTCGGCAGCGGTCATATCAGCGGTTCCACCGGTGGTAGGGCAAAAGATGAGGTTGGTCTTAGCCTTGATCAGGCTGGCGATCTCGCGGAAGACCTGCGGATCAGTGCTGGGCTTGCCGGTCTTGGGATCGCGGGCATGCACGTGCACCGAGGCCGCCCCGGCGTTAGCGCACCTGACGGCATCTTCCGCAATCTGCTCCGGTGTAATGGGTAAATACGGCGTTTGGGTCGGCAAAGTGATATTGCCGGTTAACGCCGCAGTGATGATTAGTTTATCCATATTTTACTCCTTAGTTTCGGATACATTTTCTTTGCAAGGGGTCTATTGTCAGACAGCTACATTCCTGCAGGGTGTCACATTGCACAACGATTCTCTTGCGAAGCTATTGTTGATTTTTTTGCCATTGTAAAAGGTATTGGGAAAGACGTTCACGAGACTTACGGGCTTGCTCGGGTGTCCAGGTATAGAACCCTTTACCGGACTTAAAGCCCATCTCTCCTTTCCGAACTTTATCTTTCAAGAGCGCAGAGGGCTCATGGCTGGACTCCAGGGATTTGAAGATGTAATCATGAATGGACAGTGTCAGGTCCAGTCCCACCATATCGGCGTTTTCGAGCGGCCCCAGGACAGGCAAACGAATGGCGAAGCCGCTTTTAATGGCCTCATCCACGGTGGCGGCATCGGCGATGCCGTTCTCCACGATCGAGATGGCTTCCCGCCAAAGAGCATGCTGCAAGCGGTTGGCGACAAAGCCGGGTACATCCTTCAGGACCTTGATGGGGCTTTTGCCGGCTCGTTTCAAGACTTTATAGGTCAAGTCCAGCACATCCAGGGAGGTATCCCGGCCCTTTACCACCTCCACCAGCGGAATCAGGTAGGGCGGATTCCAGAAATGAGTGCCCAGGATGCGTTCCCGGTGGGCGGACTTAGAGGCGATCTCGCTGACGCTGATCACCGAGGTGTTAGTAGCCAGAATTGTATCCAGAGTACAGAAGCTGTCCAGTTCCTGGAAAATCCTCTGTTTCAGTTCCAGGTTTTCGGTCACGGCCTCGATTACCAGTTGCGCTTTCATCGCGGCAGCAGGCATATCGGTGGTGGTTTGAATGCGGCTGAGAATGGGTGCCACGGCATCTGGAGCCATCACTCCCTCCCGGACCATCTGGTCCAGGTTGGCCGCAATACTATCAATGGCTCTAGGCAGCATTTCGGCCTTTACGTCCATCAGCCAGACCTGATAACCCCTGGAGGCAAAGACCTGGGCAATGCCCGGCCCGATGAATCCTGCCCCGACAACAGCTATGGTTTTGATATCTTCCGGTTTTAACATAGGTCTCCTTAATAGTTGCTGACCACCAGCATGGTCACTGGTTTATTGGTCTTATTGATAATTTCCCGGCCTTCATTGGGGGTCAGGTAGAGAGAGTCCATGGGTCCCAGGGTGACCTCTTCAGTCTTGTTGCGGACGGTGAGTTCGCCCTCCAGGACCACGTAGACCTTCTCATTGGGGTTGTCCTCATAGGCCCACTCGGCCCCGCCACCAGGCAGGAAATAAGACAGTCCCACCCAGAACTTCTGAATACCGGTCTCATCTTTCCCCTGGAGACGCATAGCGGTCATATTGAAATGATTGGCCGCGGCATAAGGTTTGACCTGTGATAAACTGACCTTTTTCATGTTGTACTCCTTGCTTGGTTGTCATTCCACGGTGTATAGTACGCCCCTTTCATCACTCTGAGAACTGACAACTTGTTACGTGTAACTAAAATAATTTCCGGGCACTATGAATAAATTTTTTCCCTAGATACACCCATACTTGTAGAACCGGTCGGGAGCCCCGGTCAAATCGTTTTCATCTATCTCCGCCACACAGCGAACCATGGTGCCGTCGCCCATATACCAGCGGAGGGGAAAGCACCAGAACTGGAAGCGTTTGCCAACCACTTTCTCCAGGTCACCACCCAGGTTCTCGACACCAACAATGCCGTTGCCCATCATGTACTTATGGCAGGGTTCCCAGGTTCCCCATTCGCCGGCCTTCTCCAGCTTGCCATACTCTTGCATATACTTATCGATGCCGAATACCTTGATGAATACTTCGCGGTCAAACCAGGCATAAGCCTCTTCCCCATATTGATCGATATACTCCTGGGTGATTGGGCGTCCGGTCCTGCCAAGGAGGTTCATCCGGGTAGGACCGTTATTGCCCATAGCGGTGTGCAGAGGGTGATCCAGCGCCTGCATGTCCATGGCCACACATTTGGGATGGTACCTCTCAATCCACTGTCCTGCTCGCAGACCGGTACCAGGTGAATAATGAAAATAGTCCTTGCTGTCATCATACAGCAGGTGGGTACCGGTGCGGAGACAAAGGACCATGCCATTTCTCAACTCTTTGGGATCGAAATTAGCCCGTTTACAGGCCTCATCAAGGTGCTTATCGGTAATAAGTTCCCAGGCTTTCACCTTAACATCCAGGCAGATAGCCGGCCCGCAGTAGGCGTCGACAGGAAGTTCGTGAGTATACCTGGCACGTTTGCCTTCAAAATCACGCTCCATGACATGACGCGGGGAGTCGGCATGAGTCCCGGCATGCATAACCACACTCACTTTCTGGCTGAGAACACCGGACTTCGCTTGATTATGCATGGTATCGATCACCGGCTTGGAAAAATAGGGCCAGAGTGGAATGTCAGCGCCAAACGGATGGCTGAGATCAACGAATACTTTCTTTGTCATTTCTATTTATCCTTTAAAAAGTAATTCTTAATATTTCTTTTCCATTTCCCGGCACTAAATACTTGACCAATTTTAGTGAATTTTTTCAGGAGTTTCGCGATTCAAATCCCTTCCTCCAGATTTTTCGGCGCCCTTCTGGAGAGGGAATACGGGTTCCTCCGTAATGATACCAAACGCGTAAGGTCTATTATTTTAAGATTATTTCCTTTTTTACCAGCAAGTGACGCCGCCATCGATGTAAAGGATTTGACCGGTGATATAACTGGAAGCTTCCGAAGCAAAAAAGATGGTTGCTCCTACGGTATCCTCAGGCTGGGCGAATTTCCCCATCGGAATGCGGGAGAGGAACCGGTTGGCAAATTCCGGATTGGCCAGAGCGTTTCGGGTGAGATCAGTTACCACTATGGTGGGAGCGATAACGTTGACCCGCACATTATGCTTCGCCCATTCACAGGCCAGGTCCTTAGAAAGTGTATTCAAGGCCCCCTTGCTGGCGCAATAGGCCGCATAATCAGAAGGCCACCCATACTCTCCTCTCACCGACGATACATTGATGATGCTCCCCGATTTCTGCTGTATCATCTGCCTCCCGACTGCCTGGCAGACGATAAAGGCGCCGGCAGTATTGATGTCAATCACCTTACGGAAGTCGGCGATGGGGAAGGCTTCAGCGGGTTTCCGGATAGCCATTCCGGCCGCATTGACCAGAATATCAATCCGCGGTCCATGCTGCATGAGGGTATTGACCATATTGGCCACGGAAGCTTCATCGGTAATATCGACTCCCACTACAAAGGACTTGCCGCCTTTGGCCTCGATCTCTTTGGCTGCGGCCTTCAGGGCATCCAGGTTACGGCTGGCTACAGCTACATCAGCCCCGGCTTCCGCCAATCCCAGGGCGATGGCTTTGCCCAGCCCGCCATGTCCGCCCACCACCAGCGCCACCTTAGCGGTTAGATCAAATTGCTTGTACATACTTCACCTCTTTTATCTATTGGATATCTTGCAATATGTGAAACATATTTTTATATTTTGGTATATATTAGCGTTTTTACCGGTTATCGTCAATATTTTCATGCCCGGAACAGGCAGCCAACCGGAATAGACACAAATTCAACCTGTAAAACATAAAATCAATAACAAAATTCATTCACCAAATGAAAAGAAAAGTATTGACAAGTACAATTTTTGTGTTTTACAATATGAAATATTGTTGCAACATGTGAGATATTAGATTATGATGAAGTCACTTGCTAAAGCACTGGATATTCTGGAAATATTTCTGGACGCCAAAGAAGAAATGGGTATATCGGATATTGCCAGAATCAGCGGACTAAATAAAGCCACTGTTAGCCGTATTGCCAACTATTTAGCTACCCGAAATTACTTGGTCCAGTCCGAAAAAAGGGGGAAGTATTTCCTCGGTACTCAATTTTTGGTTTTCAGTAGAGTAATCAAGGACCGGATAAAGATAAGAGACGTAGCCATGCCCTATCTAGCTAAACTTTGCAAATTGGTCGATGAGTCTATCGTTCTGGTCATCTGGGACGGAAAAAAAGCTATCAACATCGATTCAGTTCAATCAGCACAATCTTTAAGAATAATCCCTGACGAAAGCGGACAAATACCGCTACATTGCACAGGCACCGGGAAAATATTTCTTGCCCAAATGACAGATAAAGAACTGGAAACGTACTTCAGTACTAATGAGATGAGTGCATATACAACGAACACAATAACCAGTCTAAAACAATTAAAAACACACCTTTTAACAATTGTGGATGAAGGTGTTGGTTACGATGATGAAGAATACAAATTCGGCGTCAGGAATGTAGCCTCCGGTATTAAAGATGTGGAAGGCAGGTTAATTGCTGCAATAGGTGTTTTGGCGCCTTCTATTCGATTAACTCGATCCAAGATGATAGAGATCGCACCGGAGGTGAAGAGATGTGCAATGGAGATATCCAGAGAACTGGGATACAAAGAATAGACCGCATACGTTGATGCAGGAACAGCCATAATAGTTCATTATCAATCAAAAAGAGAGGTAGTAAATATGAAAGTTTTAGGTTTAAGCGCGGGCAGACCAATGGGAAACTCGGAAATACTTCTCAAAGAAGCCCTTTTGGGGGCTGAAGAACATGGCGCTGAGGGTGAGATGATTCGCCTTCAGGATCTGAGTATCAAGCCCTGCACAGGTTGTGAGGCATGTACCGTTTCTCGTCTGAAAACTGGCGCTAATAAAGGTTGCATTATTAAGAATGACCACTATCCCTTCCTCCTGGATAAAATGGCGGAATCAGACGGAATAATCCTCAGTTTCCCGTCATACTGTTTCAGACCGCCCGGATTGGTCATGAACATAAAGGATAGGTCGGCAGGAATCGGAGACAGCTATTTTAAAAAAGCAGCCCAAAAACCCAAAGTCGGAGCTACTATTGCGGTTGCAGGTTTCACCGGCATCAGCTTAATGCGGACAATGACGAATTATAGTTTTCCGCCCGGAGTTAAGCTTATTGACCAGATGATGGTGACTCACACATCCAGGCCAGGGCAGGTCTTGTTGAATGATGAAGCCATAGCCAGAGCCAAAAAACTAGGCGGTAATTTGAGCCTGGCAATGAAAGTACCTTTTGAGGAAGCCAGGTATGTAGGTGAAGAATACGGAGGTTGTCCCATCTGCCATTCGGATTTGCTCTGGGTCCAGGGAAAATATGTACAGTGTCCAACCTGTTATATCAAGGGAACTGTAGAAATAAAAGGGGACACAATAAGGTTTGTCTTTGAGGAAAAGGAGAAGCAGATATCGTGGCATGGAAAACCCGGGTTTTCCAAGGAACATGATGATGCTTTAAGACGCAATCAACAAATTATGGACGAAAATCGGCAGGAGATTAATGATAAGTCACAAAAATATCGAGCCTACAACAAGATTATCGCCCCACCTCCATTGAAGGAGAACTAGAAATCCATAACTGTCGAAAGAGAAAAGGAGCAAAAGCAATGAAAAAATTACTTTCACTCACTTCAGCAGTTATACTGTTACTGGTATTCGCCGTTATTCTGGGCGGTTGTCAAGCCGCTACCCAAACAACTTCCCCAAAACCTGCCCAAGCCGCTACGCAAACAGCTTCTCCAAAACCTGCCCAAACAACAACGGCAGGAACGCCCGCCAAACAAACCGGCGGCAAGCTGGTGATGCTTCAAACTACTGAACTAAATTCCTTCTATAACGCAGAGCAATCTGGTCCTGAGGATGGAATGCAATCCAGACCTGCTACAGAGACTTTGTTGGTATATCAAAAAGATGGTACCTTTAAACCCTGGCTAGCCGAGGAAATTATTGAAGATGCCCAATCCAAAACTATTACCGTAAAAGTAAGAAAAAATGTGAAATTTCATGACGGTACGAACCTGGATGCAGCCGCAGTGAAGTGGAACCTGGAACAATTGGCTAAGACGCCACGTTTTGCCCCTGACTATAAGAATGTCACCTCTATGGAGGTAAAAGATGACTATACTTTGCTATTAAACTTTTCCCAATGGAATAGCTATTTTTTAAGTACGTGGATCGGTCAAAATATCATATCGCCTACTGCATTCAGCAAAAACGGTCTTGAATGGTGTCGAACTCATGTCGTAGGTACAGGTCCTTTTAAACTCGTTAGCTATGAACGGGACGTAAAAAAGGTATTCGAACGGAATGATGACTACTGGCGGGGAAAACCTAATCTGGATAGCATAGAAATAGCGATAGTTCCCGACCCGACGGTTCAGGTATCAATGCTGCTCGGCGGACAGGCAGACCTGATCAATGGAGTGACATTCTCCGATGCCGAAGAATTCAAGAATAATCCTGATTTCGTGGTCAGTCAGTCCATTGTAAATAAGGGTGTGAGTTTCCTCGCTCCTAATAGTATTGATCCGGAATCACCATTTGCGAAACTGGAAGTACGCCAGGCGATTTCGTATGCCCTGGAAAAAGAGAAAATGCTGAATGCCATCTATAAAGGCTATGGTAATCCTGCAAATCAATTAGCCCACGAGGGCATCTGGTGCTACAACCCATCTGTTGCCGGATATCCATATAACCCCGAAAAAGCTAAAGAATTACTGCAAAAAGCGGGATACGGCAATGGATTCTCTACCAAACTTTTCTCCAGGAATGAAGCAGATACCGTTGCCCTGGACACTGCTATCGCAGATTATCTGTCAAAAATAGGTATTAATGTAGAGATCAACGCAGTCAATCAAGGCCAATATATGACCTTGATGATAATGCAGGGATGGCCTGAAGGGATGCTCCTGGGTTCTGTCCAGGCATACCCGGATGCCCAGCTATTGATGAAAGATCTTTCTTCTTTAGGGCACGTCGGCTTTAGCAAGAGTTTGGCTCATTTTGATGACCTTGATGAGAAGGTGTCGGAGGCGATACAAGCGCCTGATTTCAACTCGAAAAGAGATATTGTGCAGCAGTTGCAAACCATGTTTATTGATAAATATGCCCTTGTCACGCCAATCGTCACATCTGGAAGCAAATACTTAAAGTCTGCCAGGCTCCACGATGATTACGTTTGCGTAGTTTACGAACAACCAGATACATTTGGCGATGCCTGGAAGGAGAAATAGCCTAAATACGTGAAGATCCGGGTACTTTTTCTGCCACTTATATAAGGGAGAAGTACCCGGTATCTATATATCGCAGAAGTTTCTCAAAAAATAACAGTGCAGGTAGCGTTCTCGAATAATTTGCATTATTGAGGTTTGTCAAGACGAAAATGTGTCTGGTTATGCCTGGAGCAGGCGTTGGATTGGTTAAATTCTAGGGACTGAGACATGATAAGGTTCATAATAAGCAGACTGATTCAAACTGTTATTATTCTTTTTATTATTACATTAATTACCTTTGCCTTGATCCAGATAGTACCGGGAGATCCTGCGCTGACGATACTGGGTGTAAATGCTACACCAGAGCAAGTTAATAAACTCAAACATGAAATGTGGCTTGATAGGCCGATACTGATTCAGTATGGACACTGGCTGGACAATATTTTCCACGGTGATTTCGGGGAATCTGTTATTTTCCACGAAAAAGTAACCGAACTTATCGCCACACGCCTGCCTGTTACCGCCTATTTGTCCGTGCTGACCCTCATAATCAGCATTATTCCGGGAATACTGGCGGGGATAATCGCCGCACTCAGACGGGGCAGTAATATTGATTCTCTGATTAGTTTGTTCGCCAATATGGGTGTGGCTGTTCCACAGTTCTGGCTGGGTATACTGGGAATATACATACTGGGTCTAATATTTGGCTGGTTGCCCATGCAGGGTTTTACCTGGCCCACAGATAATTTATGGTTGAGTATCAAACAGTCGATTATGCCAATTATTTGTTTGGCTATTCCGGGTTTAGCCGTGATAGCACGCCAGACCAGGTCAAGTATGTTGGAAATTATCCAGCAGGACTATATTCGTACTGCCTGGTCCAAGGGTCTGGCAGAGAAGGCTGTGATTCTGAAGCACGCCTTAAAAAACGCACTAATACCAGTGGTCACCCTGATAGGGATACAGGTACGCTTCCTTATAGGAGGTTCTGTAATTGTTGAAACCGTATTCGGCATCCCGGGGATGGGCAGACTACTCGTCCGGGCATCCTTCGATAAGGATTTCCTCATCGTCCAAGCAGGTGTTCTGGTAATCGGAGCTCTGGTATGCCTGGTAAATTTGCTGGTTGATATTTCATATGGCTGGATTGATCCCAGAATAAAATATGAATAGCTGGGTTAAATTATTTTTTTTACGTTATGAGCGATTATGACTGAAGAAAGAACTGATCTCAATATTTCGGCAAAGTCTAATGAAAGGACAAGCGAAATTCGGCGTATCTTCAGGGTTATGTTTAGCCGATGGATAGTGATATTCGGAGTTGTTGTTGTCCTATTTTTTATAGTAATTGCCATATCCGCTCCTCTTTTAACTCCATATGATCCAAACACACCGGATTATGGCGCTGTTACCCAGCCCCCTTCCAGGGATCATTTACTCGGTACTGACGGACTGGGCAGGGATGTATTTACGAGACTGATGTTTGGTACCAGAATTTCATTTATTGTAGGAATAGTCGGAGTGCTTGTATCCGGTGTAGTTGGCATGTTATTGGGACTGCTCGCCGGATATTTCGGTGGGTGGGTAGCTTCTATCATTATGAGGATCACTGACGCACTCATGGCTTTACCCCCTATAATACTGATGCTGGCGATTGCTGCCTTGCTCGGGGGTGGTTTATTTAATGTGCTGGTTTCATTATTTATCGCTATGATGCCAACTTACTGTCGCCTGGCGTATGGAGAAGTACTCTCTATTAAGGAAAATGATTATATAACGGCAACCAAATCTTTTGGAGCCACCAACCTGCGTATAATGGCACATCATGTTCTACCCAATATTTTGCCTCCAATTTTTGTTCTGGTAACACTTAATTTGGGATTTGCCATTTTGGCAGAGGCATCCCTCAGCTACCTGGGCATCGGCATCAATCCACCTACTCCTACCTGGGGAAATATGGTAAGCAACGGCTATACATATTTACGCACACTACCTTTGTTATCAATTGCGCCGGGTATCGCCATATTACTGCTCGTTCTGGCATTTAATATGGTAGGGGATGGATTGAGGGATGCCCTGGATCCCAGATTGAGAGGAATGTTATAGCAATGGATGAAAAAATAGGTATATCAAGAGGTGGAAAAATGGTAAAAACGATAGAACAAGGGACTAAGTTCGATGAATTACACGGAGTAACACCGGAGATGATTGATTGGTTCTGGGCCAATATGGAGAAAGGCTTCGTCTTGTGGCATCCCTCGGAACACAAGGGTTTTAAATGGGACCCTTCACCGGCGGAAAATGGGTTTGTGGGTGCTGTGCATGTTGTCGGTGAACAGATAGGCGGGGTGCTGAATACAATACGGATCCGCTTTGCAGATCCAGGTGAATGTCCTGTCCCATTGCTTTGTGATCATGCTGTGTACTGTGCCGGTCCATCTGGTTTTGTGATTCATCAGTGGGAGGCGACGGATTATGGGTCAAGGCACATCATGGTTGGTTATCCTCCCAGAGATAGATCGAAAACGCCTGAGGTCGTTCGGGCGCACTCCGCCATGGAAGCATCCAGGTGGCCGGAATTTCTACCGGAATTATACAGGATATGGCAGGCCGTCAAAGATCCTGCGATCAATGTGCCCTGTAACTTGAGACTGAAAAAACTATCAGATGGGCAATATGCTTATATAACTGAGAATAAGCCTGCTGTCTAACAGCGCTATTCGACCCTTTTCAAGGAAACTCCGGCCGTTTTAGGCAACCGACCTTTTAGAGTCGGCGAGATGCTGGCCCCGAAGGGAGGGGGGCCCCTGTCTGAGCAGGGAGGCCTGCCAGGAACGGAATAACAAATACCCAGACTGGAAGGTCGGGGGATCTTTATCGTAATGAGTTTGTGGTCTAACTGAGAACAGAACGGAGTGAGTAATAATGAAAAATCTTAGCGCAGATGCTGTAGTAATAGGAGCCGGGGGAGCCGGTGTATGCGCGGCTGTGACTCTGGTTGAGGGTGGCGCAAGGGTAATCACCTTTGAAAAAAGCCATACCGCAGGTTCAAGCCAGACCAGCTTTGCCGGGGCAATCTTTGCCGTGGAAAGCAGGATGCAACGAGAAGCTGGAGAAAACCTGACCAGAGATGAAGTTTTCAGGCTGTTAATGGAACATACCCATTGGAGGACCGATGCCAGGCTCGCGAGGGCTTATATCAACAAGTCGGCTAGCACTATCGATTGGCTGGAGAATCACGGTGTGAAATTAGATGGATTAGGTCGATATGTTAAAGATGGCTACCGGACGATGCATTTATCCAAGGGTATAGGCCATGGACATGGGGGCGCTGTAATCATTAAATACCTGATGGACACAGCCAGACAAAAGGGAGCCGGAATCTACCTTGGTACTCCGGTTACAAAAATCATCAAGACTGGTAATAAGGTCAAAGGAGTAATTGCCAGGGATAAATCAAAGACGATCTTTCAGGTTGAGGCTAAAGCCGTAATCATTGCTACCGGTGGATATGCTTACAATAAAGAGATGATGAAACAGCATGGCGGGTATGACCTCGGACGCAACCTGGTTATTTTACACAAGTTCAAGCATATAACAGGGGACGGTATCCAAATGGCTTGGGCAATCGGAGCAGCCTCGGATGGAATGGGGCCCCAGCTTAGCGGTAAAAATATACCGGGACCGGGGATAGAGCGAGGTGTACCCTGGCTGGTTAAAAATCAACTCCGGGTTTTAGAGGACCAGCCTTTCCTATGGGTTAATCAAGAGGGAAGGCGTTTTATGAATGAGCAGATTGTTTTACATCACCCGAATACTTCCAATGCTATTGTGCGGCAGAAGGGGAAATGTGCCTATTTTATTTTCGATGGAAATACTAAGAGGCACATTGAGGAGGAGGGCGTGGATTTTACTCCTTCCCCTATGTGGGGTGATAAAAAAATCGTCGATCTTGACAACCAGATTGATCAATGTGTTGCTGAGGGAAACGAAAATATTTTTAAAGCCGATTCATTAGAGGAATTAGCCAGCAAAATGGGAGTGAACACGGCAGAATTTCAGAAAACGATAAAGGAATACAATGAATCCTGTAACAAAGGCTATGACGATCTCTTTGCCAAGAGTCCCCAGTATCTCCAGCCTGTGAAACTACCCGCCTTTTACGCCTTCAAGGTAGTCCCGATTGCGTATGGAACTCTGGGCGGCATTAAGATCAATGAAAATACGGAGGTCTTGAATCAGAAAGGCGAAGTAATTCAAGGGCTTTATGCGGTGGGAAATGACGCAAATGGTATTTTTGGTGATCCGCCGATATATAATTATCAATCGACATCGGGCTCTGCCCTTGCTTTTGCCTTGAATTCCGGGCGTATAGCCGGAGAAAATGCGCTAAAATACATCGGTAAATAGACAAACAAAATTAATTACTTCAAGAGAATTTCTGCCCGTGGAAGGCGCTGTGTATGCTCTTTGCAGAAACGGATACACTATGCAGCCACGCTACGCAGGATTTCCAGGGTTTCGGCGGGTGTATCTCCCCTGAAGTGCTGAGTGTGGCACATACTTGACACAGTGGGTTTTTAATGGAGGAGAAGCAGTGAAGATATATCGACCATTCTGAGGTACCCCGATTTCTTTTCACCTCTATCGGGGTGCCGTGAGAATCGTCCATGCCTCTTGTCAGAGTCACCATGAAGTATGAAAGTCGAGTCGAGCAGCCGGCTGAGCCAGGGAC
>JAFGOB010000127.1 GCA_016926695.1 Dehalococcoidales bacterium
CCCCGGCGCAGGTAGTGAAGAAGCCGGGGCTCTGAATGGATAACAATTACCGGCCTGCAACAAATCCTGTGCCTATCCGTGAGATCGCGACGCCGGTCACGAGGAGGAGAAAAAGGGCCTCGTGAGGCTTTGAATGAACCAACCACCACAACATAGCGGGAAGGCATAAGTTGTTACGTGGGTTCATTGCCTTCATAGGGCAGCCCCGCTGCCTGCTTTGGCTCGCGATGACGAATTGGGATTTGTGCCTGGATTTTCAGGCTACAGTGTTATGTATTTATAATGATAAGCTTGACGGGTGAGGGTCAGGGTGAGGGTGAACTGAAAATATAAATAAGAAGACAGGAAAATATGTCATCACATAAGAAATTACCAAATTGAAATGAAAGGAGACACGCATGGGCTGGGGAAGAATGTTTTTACTGGGAGACTGGGGACAGCAAATGGATATCGAAGACCAGAGAAGGGAGATCGAAGAACTCCGGCAGCAAATAAAAAGCGAGGACAGGACAGGAGAAACAAACCTCACGAGCCGCATATCCGAGCTTGAAAAAGAGAACGGCGAACTCAGGTTGTATCTGGCGTCTCTGATAAGATATCTCGGACACAAAGGGGTACTGCGCCAGAACGAGTTCAGCAGGCTGGTCGAAGCCGTGGATATCGAAGATGGAAGCGCCGATAGCAGTTTCCGTGGCAAGATCATAAAGTAACGAGACCGTGCCGGATAAAACCAAGTCCTTAAAATCCGCAGTCGGTTGACAGTTAAACACAGGTCAGGATGCTCCTTCTTGACAAAATAGACCTGCAAATGCTAACTTAATTAGCAATACTACCTAGAACCTCTAGGTATTGAGTCCGATAAGGAGCGTCATTCTGCAATGTAATTCCAGGGGTACGGTTTTTCCCGCTTGCAGGGCAAGATCAACCGTACCCCGGATAAATAATAGTGGAGAACATAAACAGGACCTGTTTTTTCAGGCCTGAAGTTATGGAGAATCAGGATAAAACCTTATTGCACTTGCAAGACTTGAGCCTGTATTTTGGGGCTGTCAAATCCCTTGAAAAGGTGCGTTTTTCTGTTCAAGAAAATGATATTCTGGCCATCATCGGTCCCAATGGCGCCGGTAAGACCAGTGTTATCAACTGCGTTACCGGCTATTACCAGCCGCAAAACGGTCAGATTTTCTTCAAGAAACAAAACATAGCCGGACTGCCACCCAATAAAATTGCCAGGATGGGGATCAGCCGTACCTTCCAGAACCCGACCACCTATCCAAGCATGACCACACTGGAAATATTAATGGCAGCCCGCTACATGCACACCCGCTCAAATCTCCTGGAAAACCTGATTTACCTGGGAAGAAGCCGCCGCGAGGAAATAGAGAGCCGCCGGAAAGCCGAGGAAATCATCAGTTTTACCCATATTGAAGACCTGCGAAAGAAGCCTATCGGCATGTTATCTTACGGCCAGCGAAAGCAGGTCGAGATTGCCCGGGTCCTGACGATGGAACCTGAACTTCTGCTGCTGGATGAGCCGATGAGCGGGCTTGATGACGTAATGAAGGAAATCATGACCGAGCTGATCATGAACGTGCATCAAAGCGGAACGACTATTGTCATGGTTGAACATGACATGCAATTTGTAATGGGTATTTCCCGTTCAATCGTGGTCCTTAACTTCGGTGAAAAAATTGCGGAGGGGTCGCCTGAGGAAATTTCACGGAATACCAGAGTGGCTGAAGCCTATCTGGGTAAATAAGGGACAGTAAAATGATAAATCTGACACAACTGGTGATGTCCGGGATAATGGTAGGCGCACTTTACGGTCTGGTGGCCATGGGCTTCGTTATGATCTACAGGGGCACCCGGGTTTTCAACATGGCCTACGGCCAGTTTGCAGTTATAGGGGCCTATATAGCCTGGACCTTCCTGGGATCGCCCAGCGCTCCCCGCCTGCCTTTACCACTGGCCCTTTTTCTGACTTTTCTCAGCTCGATAGCTTTCGGACTGTTAATCGAGCATTTTATTTTCCGGCGCATGATCGGCCGGCCGCTGTTTTCCACCTTTATCCTGTCTCTGGGGCTCTGGTCCATTCTTTACGGCGTGGCGCTTCAGGCCTGGGGGCCAGAGCCAAGAGTATTTGCCTATTCTCTGCCCAAAGGACCGGTTAACCTGGGGTCTGTAGTGCTGGCCAAAGAATATATCTGGAGCTTCGGACTGGCGGTGATTATCCTGATCGCCTTTATGTTCTTCTTCCAACGTACCAAACTGGGACTGGCCATACGGGCCTCCTATGATAATGAGGTTGCCGCCCGGTGCCTGGGAGTAAATGCCGGTACTAACTCGAAAATATTCTGGGTACTGTGCGCCCTGCTGGCTACCCTGGGAGGATTCGTTATCGCCTCCGCCCGCGGCGTCAGCCTTTCCCTGGGAGACCTGGTAATGGTGGTACTGGCCGTGGCATTGATGGGCGGACTGGACTCGCTGATGGGCTGTGTGGTAGGCGGGCTGATACTGGCAATTGGTGAGAACCTGGCCGGCTTTTATCTGAATTCGTTTATTCCAGGTATAGGCGGTATTTTTGGCATGATTCTGATATTACTGGTGCTTTTAACCAGGCCCAGGGGGCTTTTCGGCGCCAAACCAATAGAGAGGGTCTGAACGTTGCCTGCAAGAGGGAAATTGAGAAAAGACTATACCAGGGAGGTTGCCCTGATACAAACCCGGGGGCAATGGGCTGCCCTGCTGGTCTTCATGGTCATTCTGATTATACTCCCCTATGCACTGGTGCAGTCCAGCAATATGGCCTGGCTGAGCTTCGTCAACTTTACCATGATCACCATTGTAGCGGTCCTGGGGCTGAATGTGACTACCGGAATGGCCGGACAGGTGAGCATGGGCCACTCGGCTTTTGTGATGGTAGGCGGCTATATTACCGCTATTTTAACAACACAGTTCGAATGGGCATTCTGGGCAGCGCTGCCGTTGGCCTCGATCCTTACCGCCGTTATCGGACTCCTGGTAGGAGCGCCCTCGGCCAGGATAAAAGGTTTCTACCTGGCAGTCGCCACCTTCGCCTTCTTCTTTGTAGCCCAGTTTATCATAAAAAACCTGGACATCGCCGGAGGAATTAACGGGATCATCGGCATTCCGGCGCCCTGGATCGGAGGACTGAAGATTAACACCGATCTTGAATGGTACTTTCTCCTGCTGGGAGTACTGATAATTAGCTGTCTGCTGTCCTCCAATTTAATACGCTCCCGGTTAGGAAGAGCTTTTATGCTGGTAAAAAATAATGATATCACGGCCAGCAGCATGGGAATTGATGTATACCTGACCAAACTGAGCTCCTTTTTTATCGGGGCGCTGCTGGGGGGTCTGGCCGGAGGCCTGTGGGTAAGCTATGTGACGGTGGTCAGGGCCGATCAGTTCATCATCTGGGACTCAATCTGGTACCTGGGTATGATAATCATCGGCGGCGCCGGGTCAACCACCGGGGCGATACTGGGAGTAATAGCCCTGCGTTTACTCAGCCAGGTAGTGCATGTAGTAACCACCACCGGAGTCTTCGCTGCTATGAGCAGCAGCCTTTCGGTAACACTGAACTATATCCTGTACGGCCTGGTGATTGTGCTCTTTATTTCGCTTCAGCCGAACGGGCTGCTGGCTATGTGGAACAAGATAAAGCTAAACTATAAACGCTGGCCTTTCGGCTATTAAGGACTGTGGGATATGCTGGTTTTGAATAATATCGAGGCGGTCTACGGGGGGGTGGTACTGGCGCTGAGCGAGGTATCGCTGAAGATCGAATACGGCCAGGTGATGGTACTGCTGGGAAATAACGGCAGCGGCAAATCAACGACCTTAAAGAGCATATCCGGCGTGCTGAAAACCGAAGAAGGGAAGCTGACCGAAGGCAGTATCGAATTTGAAGGCCGGCGCATCGATAACCAGACGCCTGAAAAAATAGCCAGGTTGGGCATTTGCCATG
The DNA here is from genome assembly GCA_016926695.1 of Dehalococcoidales bacterium. The sequence continues at coordinate 3,992 of JAFGOB010000127.1, forward strand.
TCCTTCAGGAACGCTCGGCATTCCTGAACCTGACGGTAGAAGAAAATCTGCAAGTAGGAGCTTACCTGCGCAAGGATAAACCAGCAATAAAAAGGGATATGGAAAAAGTCTATGAGTACTTCCCCCAACTGGTAAACCGCCGTCAGCAAAAGAGCGGCTATCTCTCCGGCGGCGAGCAACAGATGCTGGTCATCGGAAGAGCTTTGATGGCCCGCCCCAAATTGATAATGCTCGATGAGCCTTCGCTGGGACTGGCTTCCGGACTGGTAATCGAGCTATTCAGGATACTGAAACAAATCAACCTACGGGAGAAGACCACGCTCCTGATAGCTGAGCAAAATGCGGCTGTCTCCCTATCCATAGCCGATCACGGGCTGATCCTGCAAAACGGTAAGGTGGGTTTCAGCGGTACAGCGGCAGAGCTTATGGACCGCAGCAACATCAAGGAGTATTACCTGGGAGAAAAATCCGAAGAGAGTGAGAACCTGCTGAAGAAGGTATTTTTCAGATAAAGACGGTATAATAGCGGCTCGGGATCGTCCCGGAGCGGGACGATCCCGCCTTATCTTACTTTACACTATTTATCGATTCCTTCAAAAATCCTGGGCAATGTAATCCAATCGCTTACTGACTCGGTCCCTGTTTTTGTGTAACAGGATATTTTCATGGTAGAAACACCCATACGTCTGGTATCGCTATATCCCAGTGCTCCCACGTTCCCAGCGGTATCAATATCCGAAAGCCTGGTCAGAGCGTTGTACAGGGCCTCGCCGTCGAGCTTGTCCGCACCTACGTCCGCGGCGGCCTGTTTCACAGCCGCTGTCAGGACTGCCTTGACATTCAACGTCAGGCGGTTGTCACACCAGCGGTCATCACCCGTGTTAATCTTCCAGATCTCACTCCACAGTTTGGAAGCTTCCGATCCGTCGGCAGCCGGACTTTCCGAACGGGTCTGGTAAAAGCCTTCAGCCTCTTCACCTACCAACTCCAGTAATTTATCCGACTCGGTCCATTCCATAAAAACAGGTTTAATCTTACCTGAAAGACCCAGACCGCGGAAATCGCGGATGATGACGGCGGCCTGCTGGTTATTGGCCTGTATCCACATATAGTCGGAGCCCGCATCCCGTAAGGTCATAAGCTGGGGTTTTACGTCCAGCGCGGCCATGGAATAGGGTGCTGTGGCTATGATATCGACGCCTTTGTTCCGCACATAATTTTCTGCCAGCTTCCAGGAGAGACCTGAGGGTAAATCAATGTGCAGCATGCCAATTTTAGGCTTGCCTTCACCCTGCCAGTCGTTCACGATCCATTCGGAGAGAGCGGCAAATCCGTCGGCGGTAGCCATTGAAACGCCGAATACGCGCCCCGGCGGCACATACATACGGCTGTCCAGGGCTGATGTAACGATAACCGCAGCTTTGTCCTCTATGAAGGCATCGCGCAGCCCCAGCATATAATAGTCTTCCACGGCAATATAGATATGGGGTTTATAGGAGTCGCGCAGCTCTTTATAGGCCATCACCGCACCATCAGGAGTACCCTTATTGTCCACAATTTTCCAGTCCAGCTTTATGCCGTCAATTCCGCCCTCGTTCTCATTGACATACTTGAAAACATATTGAAATTCCTTCATTATGGCATTTACAGCCGGAGCGGCAACTCCGGTAAGACCGCCCGTCAGTCCGATTCGCAGCGTAGTAGCAATTGCCGGCGCAGACGAAGCAGGGGGAGGGGGAGGAGCCTTGGATGTCGAGGGAGCCTGCGCTGGCTTAGCAGCAGTAGATGCCGGCGGGGCCGAGGCCGGTTGTGAAACCGGCGGCGCCGATTTGGCCGGAGCAGGAGCAGGGGCTGATGATGTTGTTGGGGTAGATTCACTACAGGCTGTTAAGGAGACGATAAATACCAGGCAGAGAACGACCGCAAGACTGATTGATACAATTTTTTTATGCATTTATTCCTCCGCACTTATACTCATAACCAGTGTCATATTTATAAAAGTTGCTTAAAAAATATTTTCACTTCACTGTTTTTATTTTTATCCTGTCAATGGAGAGGAAAGAGGATATGCCACAGCCAGGTACTAGGAATAGAAGGATATTCCGCACATCGGACCGGTAGTACTGACCATAACCGGGGAAAATTCGGTTAAGTAGACCTCAGAGCACCGGTATCTGGATGTGATCAGATCTTTCAATTTTTCGGCATCTTCCCTGCAATTTGAATAGTGAACAATTACATGCAGGGGTTTACGGGTATCCGAATATTCTTTTACCAGATCGACCAGCTTGGGGATGGCGTTTTCCTTTCCTCTCACACGCGAGATGACCTCAATAAAGCCGGAATCATCAATAAAGCCGATAATCGGCTTGATGTTCATCATATCGCCGAATCCGGCGCCCTTTAAAGCGCGGCCGGTCTGAATCAAATACTTCATGGTCTCAATTGACGAAAGGTAAATTACTCTTGAGCTGATGTCCTGGACAACGCTTTTGACCTCTTCCAGGCTCTTACCGGCTTTGGCTGCCCGTGCCGCTTCCAGCACGATAAATCCCAGCGCTCCCGCCGAGCTCCGGCTGTCGACAATTTCAATATTCAGTTTGCTGTTATTCTGCGTCCTGATAATTCTGCGGGCCAGATAAGCCGATTCCTGTGTGGCCGTTAATACTTTGGAGACCAGAATGCAGACGATATTATCGGTAACCTTGCCCAGCTCAGAAAAAATACTCATGAATTCCCCCGGACTGGCCGCAGTAGTGGTGGTCTTCCACTCCTGGTCTTTGAACATATCCAGAAATCCCTGGCAGGTTATATCGATGTTATCACGATAGACTTTATCTTTGATTACCACACCGACGGGCACCACGGATATCTCAAGCTCCTTGATTAATTCCGGCGGCAGGCAATGCGTACTGTCGGTAACAATTTTAACTACTGAAATAGCTGCCCTCCTTGTTTTAATACAATCTATCCGGGTACATAGCTCATCAAGATACCTAGAAGTTCTAGGTATCTTGATAGATAATTTAATACCACACTGGAATCGCACTTGTCAAATGGTTTTTTATCGTTCCGGGGTCTCCGGCCCGGTCCGGCATGCGGCGCGAAAAATCAGATACAATTATTATCTATTATTTAGTGGAGCCCATTGCCAGTCTGGAGACCCCACCGTCAACCACGAAAACGCCGCCGGTGATGTAATCGGACTCCGGCAAAGCTAAAAAGACGACCACAGCGGCGATATCCTCGGGCTTCCCCAACCTTCCCCAGGGAATAACGCGCAGAGACCTTTCTTTCATGGATTCCGGGACAGCCCCGGAATCGATGGTTCCGGGACAGATAACATTGACATTAATCCCGAAGGCTGCCAGCTCCACTGCCATGGCTTGCGAGAGGGATTTCAGACCGCCCTTGGTGGATACATAGGACGCCATCAAAGGAGGACAGCCCCCGCCTCCCCCCGAAGCAACCGAGGAGATGTTGATGATACGGCCGCCGCCGTTCTTGATCATATTTTTGGCTGCCGCCTGCGAGCAGAGGAATGCTCCTTTGATATTGACGCCGTAAACCCTGTCCCAGTCTTCTTCAGTCAGGCGAACGAAAGGCTTGATTACCCCGTATGCCGCATTGTTAACCAGAATATCCACTCTGCCGAACTCCTCGATTGTTTTCGCGACCATCTCCTGGACTTCGGCTTTCACCGAAACATCGCACTTTACGGCAATAGCCTTGCCGCCGGAGCCCTGTATTTCAGCGGCCACAGCCCGGCAGTCCTCCAGATCAACATCGCAGATTACCACAGATGCCCCTTCGCGGGCCAGAGCCGCGGCAATAGACTTTCCGATGCCCCTCCGGGAACCTGTAATGATAGCGGTCTTACCGGATAATCTCATTTCCTTTTACTCCTCTCACTGGTCCCGCCGGTCATCCAGCAGCTCCAGAAATTGCTCCACCCTGTCCGTGATTTCCTCCTCGCTGACCACGGTGGCATCAGCCATATCGCAGTCCACCACCAGCATGGGAACATCGATCCCGGCCAGGGCGTCCTTAATAATCTTGATAGTTGCGCAGGTCTGGCGGCAGCCCAGATGCGCCCAGTAAATCGCCCCTTCCGCTTTGTACTCAAGGGCCTGCCTGACCATTCTATCGGCCACCCCCTTTAGCGGCCCCGTATCCGTAAGAGCAAAGGCCTTGTCAGCCAGACTTTCGAGCGGCCTGGAGGGATCGATCTCAGCCTCAGCCCAGAGGGACAGATGCGGTTCGGCTACCATCGAGGCATGGTACTCGGTCTCCATGGTATTAAGAAATTTCCAGAGATAGCCGGGATAGAAAAAGAAATTCATAAGCCTGTAATTCTCCGCAGGCCGGACCGGTTTTTGCATCTCGGCCTTCATCTCGTCCCTGATAACCTCGTAAAAGTTCACCAGCTCGGGAGCCCCGGACAGCAGAAGCTGGGCCAGTGTCATTTCGATCAAATGGTGGCTGCGCATGGGGGAAGGAACAGACTTTCTCAACTCGCAGATTTCGCGGAAGACCAGCGTGGAACGGCGGGTATTCTCCATAACTTCAGACAAACGGTCATAGTCCATCTTGCGGTGCGAGAGGTCTTCCAGGAAACAGATCATACCCTCCAGCTCCCGTTTATAGTACCGGCGGTCTTCCGGAGTATCATGGTAAGGCCTATCCAGGTATAAACCCGGCCGGTCATAGGTCTGCGTCAGGTAATCTCCGGTTTTGGCTGTTAAATCGCAGACCAAGTTGCTCCAGATAAAGGCATCCGCCCGGGGTAACCATCCCTGATAGGTCATGGCATTCAACAGACGGTGTCCCGAGCATATTTCACCGGCGAAACCGGCTGTTTTGGCCACGGCAAAGGAATCTTCCAGGTCAAGCATGCGCGCCATGATCTCCCCGGTACCCTCCAGGTACATGGGGATAATATCCATGGCATAAAGCAGCTCGGTGGGGACAAATATGGTATGCCCGACAACCAGCCGTTCCTCTTCACGGGCCTTCTGTACCTTTTGAAAACATCCGGCCAGCAATGAATAATACAGCCATTCGCCCTTCCGGTCAGACTGGTTCCGGCACATGCGGGCCAGCATCTCCAGGATGCGTACGACCTTGTCGAATTTGGCTTTATCTATGGTAGTGACTTTCATCGGGCCGTCCTCCCTTCCAGCATCTCAAAAAAGGCCTGCAGCCGTGTGGTGATTTGCCCGGTACCGCCCATACCGTACTCGATATCCAGCTCCAGAACGGGCAGACCGATCTCTTTAAGCAGGTCCCTCACCAGGGGCTGTTCCATGGTCTGAGGTACGCAATATCGTACCATCTGTGCTATCACAGCCTCAACCCGGTAATCTTTAACCAGCCGCACGATGCGCTGAAGGCGGTCATCGGATGGCTCCATGCGCGGACAGGCAAAATTGTGCAGGTAGCGGCGGGAGAGGGCCTTCACCGGGTCGGCATCCGGGTCGACTCCTTCCCACCAGTAACGCACCCCGGTGCAAAGCTCGTCAATAACAACCAGACCGCCCTGTTCCTCTATAGCCCGGATGAAGGCCGCATTATTCAGAGGGGAACCTCCTATCATGATTCTGAACCTGCCTTTGACCCGGCGCGGATTCGCCTTGAGATCCTTCAACAATCGCTCCAGAAGGTTGTTGAACTGATCGGGTGGAACGGTTACACTGGCGTTAAGAATATCCATCAGTTCGCTTCCTTTAAGGGGCGGACTATCCAGCTTGTTAAGGTCATATAATTCGCGCAAAAGCCTGCGCCTCTGGTTATAGAGGGCAATGGCATCCTGTAGAGCATCCGCAGTAATGGTCACATTCAGGTATTCGGATAATCGTTCCATGAAGCGGCGCAGCTCGATCTCATAAAGCTCGTATGCCTCCGGAGAGATTTTCCGCGGCACCCCGATGGTATGAATAAAAGGTGTGAAGCTATAGTGTTCCCAGACATCCGCCAGACGGCGGGAACAATCGCAGGTAGCACCGGCTGCGAATCCATCCAAAAAGTTGTAGCGGCCTTTCAGCACAAGCTCCAGGCAATTCCTGATAAATGAACAGGTATTCTGGTACATATAAGCGTTGGCTTCATCATAGTTGGATATCCCTGAATCGCCGACCAGCCGGACCGGCAGGGCTCCCGCCGCATAAATGATCTCTTCGGGAACATAGGTACATTCAAAAGCTATAATCTTTTTCCCGGATTTCTTCCAATCCCTTATGGCAGCATTATCCGGGGATAAAGTACCCAGGGTTTGTAGTTCAACCAGAGCCGCCGGGACTTCGTTCATTTGAATCTCCTTCCCATATACCTAGAGATTCTAGGCATAATATATAGAAATAACAATAAATCACTACTCCAACGGATGTCAATAGCCGTACCGGGAACCGGGCCGGAGTAAATCCTGGAAAGGTATGAGATATCGCAGTATGACATGCATTTTCATACTGCATGGTGCTGGTGGCAAACAAGCTCAGATGATGAACACGAAAGTGAACTATAGACAACCTTCGTGGTCTCTATATGAAGTAGATCACAGGAATAATATTATTCATGAATTAGCGTATTTAGCCCTCAATTCCCTTTTGACCACTTTCCCCATGGCATTACGCGGCAATTCGTCTGCAAAGATGACACTGCGAGGCCTTTTAAAACTGGCCAGGCGTATTCTACAGTATTCCATGATCTCTTCAGGGGTACAGGTTGTTCCTTTCCTTAGAACACAGACAGCTACGGGCAACTCTCCCCACTCCTCGTCCTGAACGCCGATAACCGCCACATCTTCAACCTTGGGATGACTATACATCACATTTTCAAGCTCTTCGGGAGAAATATACTCACCAGCCCTTTTTATGAGGTCGGTCGACCTCCCCGCCAGGTAGAAGTAGTTGTCTTCATCACGGTAACCCATGTCGCCGGTATGCACCCAGCCGTCTTTATCTATCGTTTTCGAAGTCTTTTCCTCATCCTTGAAGTAGCCGGTCATGACGCGGGGTCCCCTGGCGAGTATTTCCCCTATTTTCCCGGCGGGCAAATCCATGCCGGACTCGTCCGTTATTTTCATTTCAACATCGGGAAGTGGCCTGCCTATGGAAATAAGTCTTTGCAGCTTCTTCTCCCTTTCTGCCCCGCTGCCGCTGATGACATGGTCCTCCGGTCCCAGCATGGTGATGGTTGAAGCTGTTTCAGTCTGTCCGAAAGCGTTAATAAAACCCGCCTGGGGAAAGGCCTCGAGAGCCCTGGTTATAACGGAAAGGGGCATCGGAGCGGCTCCGTAGGTTATTACCTTCAGACTGCTTAAATCATGCTTGTTGAAGTCCGGATGGTCCATGAGCTGTTTAAGCATGGTAGGCACCATCATGGCCCTGTTGACCCGCTCTTTTTCCACCAGCTCCATCCAGTCTCCGGCTTCAAACTGCCGCTGTATCACCAGCGTCCTGGCGCCGTAGACAGCAGACATCATGGCCTGAATCCCGGCAATGTGGTAGAGGGGCACTGTCAGGATATTTTTCTCTTCGATTTCCGGGTCCGGCGGACTGACGTTTTCCAGCACGTAAACCGAAAAACTGTTGTGGGGCAGTATCACTCCCTTCGGCCTGCCGGTCGTCCCCGCGGTATACATTAAAATGGTAGCAGACCCTTCATCGATATCCGTTTCAGTCTCGCCAGATTCCGCTGATTTAATGAGGTCCTCGTAAAGCAGCATACCGTTATGGGGTACTTCAAGGGATACATAATTCAAGCGCGAATCCAGTTTGCTCCTTATGGAATCCACCAGGTCCAGGTATCTGTCTCCCACGAAAAAAGTATGGACCTCGGCGAAATTGATCATGTATTCAAGCTCTTCCGCCTTGGCCCGATAATTAAGGGGCAGGTATACGGCACCTATCTTGGCGACTGCGAAATAGACCTCGATACATTGAATGCAGTTTACCTGGAGCAGGGCGACTTTATCCCCTTTCTTCACTCCCATCTTTCTCAGGGCAACGGCAAGACGTTCAACCCTCTGGTTAAGTTGATCGAAGGTATTGCGCTTACCTTCGAAAATAACAGCCAGCCTGTCAGGACAAATCGCTGAAGAGATGGACAAGAATTCTCCTGTATTCATAAACCTCCACCTAATAATTGATTTCAAGTATAACCGGATTCCGGCAACAAGTAATATTATACCCATGATACCACGTTTTCACTGAAAATGGGGTTGAATTTTCCGCATTCAGATGGCGGAGGATAGAGCGCCGGCTGGCGCCCTTATCTGGCCGCGAAATAACCTTAAATTGTCTCGTTAGCTCCATCATGACAGGCAATTTTCAGCGTTTGTGGGCGGCACCATGACACGATGAAAAATTACTTATAATTTTTTATTTTATGCTGTAAGAGATTCAAGTAGCCTGAAAAGCCGGTCGCAGTATCCAGCTTTTTTTCTAATTTCCTGAGGATCTACCAAAGCCAGCAAATCCGCTCCATGTTTGATCTTGGCATACTCACCTTTCTGTGTGTTTTTTGAAGCACTCTGTAAAGAAATATATAGTCTGGCCTTTTCAATTAGCTCTACGTCAATAGTGTTTGGAATCGCACCAGCATTGAATCCTTGTCCGTAGTATTTGGCGAGTGCCGCTTTATCAGCAATTAACCATGCTTCCATCGTTTGTGCTATTAGTTGATAATGGTCTTCCGTGCAAACAAGTTCCCAGTTATCACTGTCCTTCAAATGCTGTTTTACATTTTTGGTAACTTCACGTTCCGCATCTACTAACATGATATTAAAAGCCTGCGGGTGACTTTGGATCGCATTTTTAAAATCATCAAAACAGTTTTGCCGGGATCCGGACGCAATAATATTCCAACGAATTCCCTTATCTCGCACAATTTCAACTATCTGTCTAAAGAACTTGGAATACCCCATGCGAAACGTTGCTTTTGTTTCCCTTTCATCCCCTCCACCCTCGATATAAATTCGGATTTCTTTTACCACGGATTACCTCCAAGTTCTCCCATCCGCCAGAGGTCACCCAGGCTGTATTTCTTTAGCCAGGATTCTAATTGCTTTTGATCTAGCCGCCTTAATGTCGTTCCCTTACTATCACGTTCACACACAACAATATTTTCGGGATCTCCACTTAATGCAGAAACAAGTGCATCAGAATGTGTGGTAACTATTAGCTGTGTTCGATTGGATGCTGTTGTCAGTAATTCAGCAATATTCTTTAATACATCCGGATGCAGGCTCAATTCTGGTTCTTCGATACATATAAGAGGAGGCGGTGTAGGATGGCACAATATAGCTAATAGGCATAAATACCTTAGAGTACCGTCTGAAAGTCTTGTTGCAGGTATGGGTTCATTAAGTCCTTTTTCATGTAAGAATAATTGAACTGTACCTCCTTCTATTTTTGTCGTAAAATCTTCGATATTATGCGCAAATTGTTTAAGGTTATTTAGCAGTTCTCTTTTAGTCCCTTTATGTTCCATGGAATTTAATACCAAAGCCAGGTTACTCGCGTCTTCTAATAAGAAATCCTGGGGTAAATCCGCTTTCTGAGGCAGCCGGGGTGGGGTGTACCGACCCAGGTCCCATTCTCGATATAACTTTATTTTGGAGAGGTTATTGCCTATGAAAGTTAATTCGGGATATTGGTCAGGATCTTTTCTTTGTGAAAGAACCGATTGCTGTAAATCTATATCTTCTCTCTTGAGGTGGCGGGTAAAGGAGCTGTAGGTTGCATCTTTGTTCGTTACATCTCTAACATTTAAAGTTGGTAATCCATTATCATAGCGATAATAAAAATATACATCATCCTCCCATTGATTCTTCTTATCCTTGTTTTCAAGAAGCTCATTGACCAATTCCAGGCGTTGTCCGACCATCGTAAAACAAAGTTTATATCTCAATGGTTGCGGACCAGGAGGATAATCAACAATTACATTTATTTGAGCAATCGGGATTGTTTTTGATCCCTTCCATAACCATTCACTCACACCACCCCCAAGGCGTATCGGACTGCCCAAATCACTGGGGGCTGAACGTAGTATGGAAAATGCCTCTACGAGATTTGATTTGCCTGATAAATTAGGGCCTATCAGGACATTAAGAGACCTTAGTTCTGTTTCCTCACTTTCAGGCCCATAAGAAAGAAAATTGTTTAATTTTATGTTTTTGATAAAACACTTATCATTTATCATTTAATTGAACCCCTTAATCGACATTAATACTTAACCCAGGCCTTTTATTCAGGCTAATTTTAAGACTTTTATAAGCCCAGTACAATAGGCATCTTTTTCAAGTATAAACAGGATACTTCAATAAATGGGATTAAATACCGGGCGGCAGCTGTCTACACCGGTCTGAGAGAGCCGCAGTTCCGGTTAGTATAGAGCCAATGTTCCGGAACTGCGGGAACCATCCTTCCGGAGGTGA
>JAFGOB010000013.1 GCA_016926695.1 Dehalococcoidales bacterium
ATTACCATTACCTGCATATTCGTCTCTCCGGATGTTTTTATCTTATATTTACTTCTTTTCTGGTTGCCCGTTCTCTTCGTATTGTTTTATCACATCCTCTGTCGGCCCCAGGGCTACCATCTGCCCCGGTTGGAAGAATTTCCATGGGTATTCTTTTTAGTATTTCGCTCATAGAATCAGTTTCCTAAAGACACGGTTTTAAAAAAAAATCCAGTCTTTGCAAACCTCCAGATGGTTGCAGCACGTTCTCGCAATTAAAACTCGGACTTCAATTTGGTCTCCATTATGTATCGTTTGTTTACTGTATAAACAACCGGCTTATTGGATTATTAAATTCAGAACAGGGAATACCCGGAAGCAGTCTCCTCTCGAATTCCATCAGAATAAATCATAACAAATTTAGCACATAATTCAACTTTTAGCCAGTCAAGATAACTGTGTGGAAGTCCATCCGGTTCAACAAACAATAATTGGGATTCTAAATCTCAATGTATAAAGCAGATATCATCCTTTACAATTCCCCACCGGGGCCGGGTAAATTTTCTTGTAAAACTTGGGAATTATTACCTCCAAAAAACGTAAATATTCAGCATAGCTATAATATCAAAAACGGAAAGAAAATGAATAAGCCCCTTTCGTCAAGGCTGTTAGTATGTTGTTAACCCCTCAGCTAGCCACTAAACGAAATCGCCCCGGTTGATGCACAGCCGCGGCAGTAACAGCAGCCTGCCGGGTTATCATCTTCTTTACTTGTCCAATCTACAGCCGGCCGGCGCTATTACCAGAATCGGCACGGGCGAATGACGCACTACCTTATCAGCTACACTGCCAAAGGTCCAGCGTGATATTCCGGATCTTCCATGTGTGCTGATGATAACCAGCTCAACCTGGTTCTTTTCAACATAGTCCAGTATCGCCTCTGCTATGCGGCCTTCGATTACTTCAACTTTGGCGGATATGTCCTGATTCTGAAGTTTTTCGGCAATCTGAGTAAGATACTCTGTAGCTGCTTCCTTGTTTTTCCTGGTAACATCGGCAATCATATATCCCGCTGACGACCAGGCCGCAGCCTCATTGGGAGTAATGGGCTCTATTACCCTCATCAAGATAACTTCCGCACTATCCCCCGTTGCGCCTACCTGTTTTAAGTGTTCCAGGCTGCATTCGGACAATTCCGAGCCATCCAGCGGTACCAGAATTTTGGTGTACATTATTCCCTCCTGTTGATAACTTCGCATTTTAGTTTCTTATTCAATACCTCTTATTTAAATTATATAACCTGATTGCCTTTTTGTACTTGATATAAATACACATCTACTCAATTTCAGCAATCGGTCTCCGGCTTTCATCGAGGCTGCCCGGTATCCAGGTGTCCGGCGGTTTAGTTCCGTCTTCCCTGTCATTTTGTAGAGGGATTACACTATCAGCGATTTTGTTCGATAATATGCTCGCAGATTTCGTCACCAGCCGGTATTGATTTGCCGATGCGGTATTTCAATGCCGGGTTAAGACTCCTTACAACTGTCTTCTCCATTTCGGTATGGGCCAGGCACATCCCGGTATCGGTGAAATATAGAGGGCATTCAGTAACGGCGATAATAAGCCTCTCATCGTTTTCCCTGATCAGACTAACATGGTTCCCGGTACCCCGGGTTACTGTATCGAATATCCTCAGTATATATCCGGCCACAGAATCAATATCGTTGCTTTTGAGACGGGAGCCGGCCCTTTGCGCAATACTTACCCCGTATTCACGGCTCATTTCAGCTATCAACTGGAGTCCCTCATCGCCAAAGCGCCGGTAGAGGAAATCATAATTGCTTCTCAGCCGCGCATAAAGACCGGCGACCGCGCTGTGATATACCTGTTCCAGTGTTCGTTCGTTTCTGTCCTGTATTGTCATTTAACATCTCACTTACGCGGAATAGTATTACATCCAAATACATTCGGACTTCTTTTTCGAGGTATTGAAAAAAATCCGTATTTTAGTAATCGATACGATTTGTTTTGAGCCGGAGCACTCCTGCTTGCTGTTGAAACCGGTGGATGTATTGCCCGGTCTGAGTTTTACAGTATTATGGCGTGGCAAATATCACAGGTAATATTTCTTCATGGATTCTCTCAATTCAGGGAACTCCGCCATGATGGTTTCCGGTGATACCTGTTCTCCGGTTATTCTATAAGCCTTAGTCCCTGAATCAGGGGCCAGTACCAGGATATAAAGGGGCTTTTTCATACCTGAAAAATAAGACCTATCCGTATTATGCCAGGCAGCGGCCGAGGTCCGGGTTACCGGTATCAGGGTCAGGCTGCCGGCTGTGACTGGACTCTCCAGCGTGGTCTGTGTTTTTTCCATCTCATCGATACCCATTTTTTTATAAGCCTGAATACCGCTAAAGAGAAGACGAACTCCATCCCGGGAATGATCAGTTGAACAGGGTACAGCCTTAAAACAGCAGTGATATACCCCTCGCAGGCAGGTTCGGCAAAGGAGGCCCGCAGGTTCACCCGGCAGTTACGAAAACGACCGAAAAGAAGGTTCAACGGCCCCATCAGTGTAAAAAGATAGAAGGTATCCGCCGGATCTTCCATTCCTGCCAGGAAATCCGCCTCCACTTGCTTGATTTTTATACTTCTTAAGGTCATCTTCATCAGCCGCATCATCTGCTGTATAAGCCCCCTGGTCTGGAGCAAATCAATACCTGTCCGCAAATTTTCTGTAGATAGAAGCAATCCCGACCGGTCTCTTTCAGGCTTCTTTCCGGAAGAACGGACGGACCTGCCGGTCTTTATCCCCCTGTCGATCAGGCCGAATAGCCATTTCCACCTCAGGCTGAACTCAGCCCTGTCCTTAACCTCCAGTCTGAAGGCCAGGTCAAAGGGGATGGATACTAATACGACAGCCAGGCCCGCCAGGCCCGCCATAATAATGATAATAGTCACCTACAATTACTTTTCACCATCATTTTCCTGTGACTGATCCGGTTCCCCTTTGTTCTTCCTGGACTGTATCAAGGGGCTGACGGTCTGGATGATTTTCTCCAGTGATGAGCCCAGGCTGCCTCTGACCTGTTCTATGCGGATGCCTCTTTCATCGCTGATGATGACAGCCGTAGGCCTGATTCCCACTCCCCCGAATGTACCACCCCCGCTTCCTTCCTGGACCTGTTTGAGAGAGCCCTTGCCTGAACCGCCGGCAGCGCCAAACCCGAATCCGATGCTTATCAGGGGGATCATTATCTTCCCCTCGATATTGATAGGCTCACCCACCACGGTTTTGGTATTCAGCATTTTCTCGATTTCGCCCAGGGTAACCCTTACCAGGTTCTCGATATCTTCCATGTGGTCGCCTCCCTAATATTAGTTAACCTGTATTGTTCAAATATCATCTCTCAGCCCTTCCCTCCTTTGTGCCACCATCTCTGTGAAACCCTGCCCGGTTCTGTTATGGGTTCATCTCCGGGACTACCAGGTCAAGGCCCTGCTCCGAGGGTATTACCATTACCTTAACATCCTCTCCAAGTCTGTCGATTAAAATATATTGCAGTACCTCGGAAGTAAGGGATTCATTGATAGCCTTGTTTGCCGCGACCTGGGCGTCAGTGACAATACGGATATATTCAGCTTCACCTTCAGCCTTGGCAATCCGGGCATCGGCCTCACCTATAGCCGCTGCTTCAGCCTGCTGAGCTTCAACTTTGATCCGCTCCAGCTTGTTTTTAGCCTCCCATACTGCCTGCTCCGCTGCCACTTTGGCTTCAATAGCGGCAACGAATGTAGCACTGAATCCGAACTCGGTTATCGATACGGTCTCCGTTACAATACCGCGCTGGATCAGGCGGTTTGACAGGTTCTCCTGTATCTCATTTTTCACCGTTTCCCTGTTGAGAATCAGGTCCTCCGCTATATATTTGGCGGTGACCTGTTTTATGGTCTCCTGTACGGCCGGAGCGGCGATCCTGTTAATAAAGTCCAGCCCCAATGTCCTGTACACCTCGGCCGCCATACTCGGTTCCAATCGCCAGTTGAGAGCAATGGTGGTGCTGACATCCTGAAGATCACGTGATGCAGAAGCTGCCCCGGTCTCATATTTCTCGGTCTGAACTGACATCTTGACCACTGAATCGACGAAAGGTACCTTCAACTGGAGTCCCTCATTCAAGATCGTACCTGTTACTGCTCCGAAACGTACAACCACCCCGCGATGGCCGGCAGGCACAGCTTCGAAAGAGGCTACTATTATGCTTATAATTATAATGCAGATCCCTGCGATGCTGGCAATTCTGCCGCCGAACTGGCTTCTGGGGTCTCCACCCGTTCCCCTATTTGTCTGCATCAGATATAAACCAATAATAACAATAATGATACCGATTACAAGCAAGACAACCATATCGATTTCTCCTTTAGTTTTAATATTCGTAAACTAAACGTAATCCTGCCAATACGTCTCTACCATCATACTACCCTCAGCGTCCTTTTTGTCAAACTTCTATTGGCTTGTTTGATGAAATTACCAAGATCATACAATGTGTTTTCCGGCTGCACTGATTTGAGGGAGGTATAACGTAAGAGCCCCGGTTTCCCGGGGCTTTCCTGGCAGTATA
>JAFGOB010000014.1 GCA_016926695.1 Dehalococcoidales bacterium
CCACATCGGCACTCCTTTCATATATTGCTCGTAATCCTTGCCAAAGCGTTTGAGCAACAACTTCTCTTCGTACCGGGAGATACGATGCAAAAACGCAACCGCAGCGGCCCAGACACCGAGAGCAGCCAATGACATGTTTAACACCAGAAGGCCAAGGTAAAGAATTGTTTCGGCAAGATAGATCGGATGGCGGACTATACTAAAGACACTCTTATTGATTACCGATGGTTCATCCCTCTTTTCGCCGAATACTATGGAAATACCCCTGCCGGCCAAAAAAGCCGCCAGTCCGAGAAGAACGGCCCCGATAGGTATTCTGACAGCAACCGGCACATACTGATTGAGAAATGTAGAGTAGTTCAGAAAGAAGGAATCGGATATCCAGACTGCCGAAAACAGGCAGGCTATTATTATTTGGCCTCTATCACCGAGTCTGTGTTCTCCGGTGAGATCATCCCGCTGCTGACTTTCTCCGGCTGTTCGACGCCAATGGCACATCTCACTCATTTTAACATATACTATCCCGGGTGCCTTAAGTGCGATTTGATCGCTTTCCTGGTTTCTTTTACGATTGCGTCGTGATGTTTTTTGCCTGTCCTTACGGCAAAGGAATCAGTGACTATTCCGGAACGCTTCTGCACCTTTAAAGTGATATTACTGACCGCCTTCCTATATTCCTCACCACCCATAGTAAAGAAAACGATTACCTTCCTGTTTTTGAAATCCGTACTGCTAATAAAAGCATTTATTGCCGGCACCGGTCTTGATGCCCAGACAGGAGAACCCAGGAATATCAAATCGTAGTCATGCACATCCAACGCAACCGGTTTTATCTCGC
This sequence comes from Dehalococcoidales bacterium, assembly GCA_016926695.1. The sequence continues at coordinate 839 of JAFGOB010000014.1, forward strand.
TGCACTTATCCCTGAACGCCGCGAAACCACCAGTCATATAGGCAAGGAACCTGTTTCTCTTCCTTGTTTCTTCCACTCTGCAGAGGTCCGCTTTCAACTCCTTCGCAATCGTTTTAGCTACTATTTCCGTGTTACCAGACAACGAATAGAATACTACAAGCTTTTTCATAGTACCTCCTCGGCAAGATTGACAACAGCTGGATTTGAACCGGCGGCCGAAGTCTTGGCCGGTCAGCTTCAGTCAAATTCAGGATGCTTTTTTGGTTATTTTATTCCCTTCACGCGACCATTTCATAGATAAATAATCGCTCGCGTCAAGAAGGCCCTGGAGAGTCTTATATTGAGAAGCACTAAGCTTATCGACACCGAGAATCTTTGCCACCTGTAAAGCAGCTATCGGGCCGGGAATAAAACCATCGTGCTGATTAGCTCGCTTCGACCATTCTCTATCAACCTGCTCTGCCAAATCCTTAATCGGTAAATGCACAGCAGTAAGAGACTCTTCCGCAGGCTCAATTTCCACGTCGCCAGGGCCCTTAGGCCGAATAAGCCTTAAGCTTGAGGAGGCTTCCAGAAACTTAGTAAAGGTAGAATGCCCGTAAGAACGGTAGTCGAAGCTCGGGTCCAGACGTAGAATTGTTTGGTGCAGTTTGCTTCCTAATACTCTGCCATGCTCATTGATAGATGCCATTAGAGCTCGCTTAATGATATTTTCTATCTCCCTTTCCCGAGCAGGTGACGGCCCTTTAGTTTTACTGATACTCTTATCTAAATCGAGATCCAGGTAACGGTCGCACGCTTTTATGAGAGTATTCGGTGCCTTCTTCTTCTCTCCCGCGCCGAATACCGTCTTTCCCGCCGAGCGCAACTTACTAACGAGGGGGACAAAGTCGCTGTCTGCGGACACGATGACAAAGGTATTTACCGGAGATGTATAAAGCAGATCTACCGCATCGATTACCAATCTGATATCGCTGGAATTCTTACCACCCGATTTCGACCGGAATAACTGGATGGGTTCAATGCCCAGTTCAAAAAGCTGGTCGCGTTTATTTTTCTCAACGGACCAATCCGCATACGCTCTCTTTACGATTATTCTGCCGACATCGGATATTTGGTCGAATAGCCACTGAATTGAGCCTAGACCAACGTTCTCCAGATCAATCAGTACTGCGATTTGTCTATCAATAAACTGCTCCCTATTATCCATATCAAGCTACCTCCTCATGCTCATATTGACCAAATAATATATCCTGGCTCCCGAATTTTCAAGAAACAATAATAAGATGTCTATTAGCTCAGGGCTATCCCCGTCTTTATCCCGGTCTACTTGATACATATGGTAGACTCCGTAGAGGGGCAAGAATGAACTTTAAGGTAAGTAAGTAATATGATATATTCAAGTATCGATATCATGATGATTGGTCAGGAGGTTAAGACATGAAGCCAGACCCGATTGAAATTAACGAGGACATACTGCAAACAATCGGGAATACTCCTATGGTCAGGATCAACAGGTTAAACCCGAACAGTAACGCTACGATATATGCCAAACTCGAAGGGCTAAATCCCACCGGAAGCATAAAAGACAGGATTGCCTTGGAGATGATCCAGCAAGCTGAGGCAGAGGCCAAACTGACAAAAGGAAAAACCATCATTGAGCCGACCTCGGGAAATACCGGGGTGGCACTGGCGATGATCGGAGCAATAAAGGGCTACCGGGTCGAAATAGTAATGAGCGATACCGTCTCTGTAGAGAGAATACAAATGATCAAAGCATTCGGCGGAAAGGTGACCCTGACCGAAGGCAAATTAGGCACCGACGGAGCCATTATGAAAGCGAGGACATTGGTCAGAGAACACCCCGAGAAGTATTTCATGCCGGACCAGTTTTCCAACGAATACAACAAGCTTGCTCACTACAGGATGACCGGAGAAGAGATATGGAAGCAGACTAACGGCAAGATAGACTATTTTGTCTCATCGATCGGAACCTCGGGTACAATTATGGGGGTGGGAAAAGCCCTCAAGAGACATGACCCGCAAATCAAGGTAGTCAGTGCACATCCGGTCAAGGGACATTATATCCAGGGACTCAAGAATATGGAAGAAGCAATCGTCCCCTCACTATATGACCCGTCTCAGATCGACATCACCATCATGATAGAGACGGAGCAAGCCTATGAGATGGCCAGACAAATTGTCAAAAACGAGGGGATTTTCGTCGGTATGAGCAGTGGCGCTGCAATGTATGCCGCCGTCGAAATCGCCAGGCAAATAGAGGCGGGCACAATAGTGGTTATCTTCCCGGACCGGGGGGAGAAATACTTAAGTACAAAACTATTTAGCGCATAGAACAGGAACCATAAATATATAATGGTTAATGGTAGCCGAAACAAAGGAGGACCGGAATGTGGAAAGACTTTAAGACCTTCATTATGAGGGGCAATGTGGTCGACATGGCCGTCGGTATCATTATCGGCATTGCTTTCGGTGCTATCGTTAATTCAGCTGTCAAAGACATCATCATGCCGCCAATCGGAATGGCCCTCGGTAATGTTGATTTCTCCAATCTTTTTGTGGTACTTAAATCGGGCATTGTCCCGGGGCCATATCTGACTCTTGCCGACGCCCAGGCAGCCGGAGCGGTCACCATCAACTACGGACTATTCGTCATTACCATCGTCAACTTCCTGATAGTAGCCGCGGTCGTCTTCTTCCTTATCATTCGCCCGATAGCCCGTATGCAAGCAAAGAAAAAGGCCGCCGAAGCACCGGCGCCGACAACCAAGGAATGTCCTTTCTGCTTCACCAGCATTCCCGTTAAGGCAACCCGCTGCCCCAACTGCACTTCACCGTTAACCGGAAACTAGGAATCAGGATAAAGTGCTATCGGTTGACTTGAGGCCACTTAAAGGCCGAAGTGATGGCGCCACTCTTTGAGCCGGTAGCCCGGTTGAGTTGTGCGATGACCCCGGAGGTCCGGCCTGTAATTTATACCAACCTATAGCCGAAACACCTTCGACGGCGTGCCGGACCATGAGCGTCTCTGGAACATGGTCATCTCGTAAGGGACCAGGCCCTCTCGAACCACCCTGTCCTGTAATTCGAGAACATAGTTATAGTCTATCTCGCAATAGTACCGGTACCAGTCCCGTATCATGCACGCGACCTGGAAAAGGTAATCTTCGTTACCAAAATCCTTATATTTCTCCTTAAGGTCAGGATGGTCCCGCAGCATTCTGTTCGCCTTGGAGCCGGCAAAAGGCATCAGGCTCCCCCACTCGAACCGGTCAAAGTTGTCAAATTCGGTAAGTCTTTTTAGAAAATCGATCGTCCTCTCTAAGCTTTCTTTACTCTCCCCCGGTACTCCGACTACGACACCGGCTATCACGCCAATCCTGTATTTCTGCAACAACTCCATAGCTCTTATATTATCCTCGAGGGTTGCCCTCTTGTTCATACTCTCCAACATCTTAGGGTCACCCGATTCCATACCGACGAAGACGCTGACACAGCCAGACTCGGCAAGCAGCCGGGCAGTCTCCTCATCAATGTCTTCGGCATCTACATAATTGGTGTAATGTATGTTCAGTCCTTTCGGCTTTGCCGTGCAGAAGGCCTTGAACCACTCTTTATCCCCGACAAAGTTATCCGACGGGTCCCAGATAAAATCTACCCGGTATTTCTCGACCAGGGATGAAAGCTCACCCCAGACAAGCTCAGGGTTCCTCAGTCGCAAATCATAATAAGGAATCGAACAGAACACACAACCACCCTCTTCCTGCGAACGCCAGAGGCATCCCTTCTGAGAATAGATGTTCACCGGTCTCCTGAAGGGCTCACAGATCGGATACTCAGGATCCTTGCTGTTTTTGAAATATGTCTCCATGTCCAGAAGATCCCTGTCCGGAACGGGAAGCTCGTCAAGACAGGGCAGTTTTATCGGGTTTGCCTTAATCTCACCATTGTCGCGATAAACAAGGTTCTCTATCGAATCCAAAGGTTCAGCGGCAACATACTTCGATAAGGCAATCTCTCCATCATATCGAACTACAGCATCGACGAAGTCGTAGTATCTTAGAATCTCCCCGGCCAGCGGAGTCGCCGCAGCCCCTCCCAGGACCACTCTCGCCCCTTTCCCCTTGGCAAGTTTAGCCAGTTCAATGGCATAGTCATAACCCCCCGCAGTTGTTGATATTCCGACCAGATCCGCATCAATCCTGTTCTTCACTTCCCCCAGAGTCAGGGCATTGTTCCCGTCCAGAATCTCCACATCGATACCGGGATTATTCTTTCTGATATAGGTCCCCACGGACAGAATGCCCAGAGGCTGGGGCCATCTGGCGAACTTAGCGATATAGCCATCCGGTCTCCCGGGCTGGTGCAACCGGGTCAGGCGCTGGAGCACAGCGGCAAAAAGGTCCCTGGACACGGCTATCTCAGCCATCCGGAGGATAAGCTGCCGGCTACGGCGCACGATAGGATGAGGCCATCCGGCAAATTTACTTATATATGTATCCGGCCTTCTTGGCGGAGGCAGCACCAGCTGGACCTTTTCAATTTTCCTTGCCGACCCCACTTCTATATCTCCTCGACCCGGGATCTCCCGCTCTGCTCGCTACGGGCCGATTCTCATCCATCGACAATCCTGCCCTAATAATACGCTAATTGCACCGGCAATAAAATCGTGCCGGAGCACCACCTGCCAATCTGACACGATTCTTCACCGTCAGCTTTTCCAAATTTACCGTAGCGTGATGTATAATAAGCCAAAACATAATTACATGAGTACTCTATGATGCAGATGATTTATAATCCAAAGCTCCACGGAGGCAGAATGACCATTATCTGCTTCGTTTCCGGTTCAGGAACAAACTACCAGCGGATTACTCGATTGAACCCCGATCACGACTACATTGTATTCACGAACAGACCCGGTTGTGGAGGTGTAGCAAAAGCCAGAGCGAATAAACACATCACCATCGAACTAAGCCACTTGCCTTACCTAAGACCGGCAATCAAGAAATATGGTTCGATGAACATTCCCCGAAACTATCCGGAGAGGATAAAGTACGAACAGGATGTGTGGCGCCTGATAGAAGAAAAAATCGAAAAAGCGCCCGACCTGATTTGCCTGGCAGGCTACGACCAATGGCTAACCGACTGGACGGTAGACAGGTACTATCCGAAAATTCTGAATATTCATCCCGGTGATACCACCAGAGGTTACTCGGGCTTGCACTGGATACCCACCGCCAAAGCCATACTATCCGGCGATAAAGAGATAAGAACAACCTTGTTCCTTGTCGATAGAGGAGAAGACACAGGGGCAGTATTGGCTCAATCCAAACCACTGGAAATAATCCCGACACTCAGAATGCTGGAATCAGAGGGCATAAAGGGGCTGCTCAAAGGGTTCAACGAAGTGACCGGTTTTGCTGTTAAGCACGCCATAACCGGTTATGATGATTTTGAGAAGGCGGCTGATAAAAAGCAGAACGCAATCATGAAACAGCTATGTGATAATCTTCAGGGCGCGCTTAAGATAGCAGGAGACTGGGAGGTCTATCCGTTTGTGATACATACCCTGATAGCACACGGGCGCG
>JAFGOB010000128.1 GCA_016926695.1 Dehalococcoidales bacterium
CATTCGGGGATAGGCTGTTTGTAGGTTTATCCCCTTTCCTTTTCTTTCCCTATTTTGCTATGGTATCGATACTGAAGTGTTACTAATTTGTTTACAAAGTGTGTACTAACATATTCCTTAAAAAACGTTTAGCATCTCATACTAATCAAAACAAGGTTAATTCTCTTGCAGCCCAACAAAAATCCCTTGTCGTTTTTTTGCCTTTGCTATTTTAGTCACCACATTATCCTGGGAATCATCCATATCATTGAGCATGTTTTTTAGCCATTTACCGCTATATGCCATTTGATAAATTACATAAATTGCATTTGTAGTACGTCCTAATGATTTCGCCAGGTTTTTTACATTAATGTATGTAGGAGTTAAACTTAAAATAAGATTGACTTCTTCTTGTTTATATGGATTGAATGCATTAGGAATACCATCTTGCTTCGTTTTCAAAGTCACCCTCCTCTAGATATCTCTGATGGTTCAGCTATTAACATACTGGCTCATTTTTTAGCAGGGTGGCTCAACAAAGATTAGACAGACGGCTCCGCCGCATCAGAATATTCATGAAAGGCCGGGAGAATGTGGAGAGAGGGATAATCCATCTTGTATTCTTCCTTTGGCAAAGGAAGAATTCCGGCGGGCGGGCCGATTCCTGAACAAGTTCAGGTTAGACCACGCCCCTGCAAACGGCTTTCAGCCAGTCGAATCTATCGGTCCTACCCGGCTTATCGGTCCTATCTGTCCTATCGTTCTCCCTTTTCCCTCTGCTCATCCTTTCCCAAAACCGATCACTTGTAACTTAAAACTGAAAACTGTCCGCCGTAAACTGTTCGGTCCTTGTCTCTTGATTTCTGGTTATTTTTTGTACCTTGTCCCTTGTACCTTGGCATTTTTATATCTTTTCCCTCAACCCTCAACCCTATTCCCTGAAAAAGGTGCCACCGAACGCTTGACAATACCAGAACATGCGTTCTATAATACTCCCGGGTTAATCAATACAGGCGACAGGAGACGGTTGTAGCAGTAATAACGGATCATATTTCATCTTTTGGTTGGCCGTGGGACCGGTAAAAAATAAATTTTGCGAAAACGAATCCATTGAACCTGAACAGCCCGGTTTTCCTGGCTGACAGCGGTACCTTAACAGTTGAATATCGACACCTCCTGCACACGATACGGGGCCTTCATATTGGAACGCGTTCATATTGGCCCGGGTTGGTTCAGTAACTGGCGTCATCAGCGAAATTGATTGGAATGGCGAGATAATCTCTACCAAAATCACCTTTCCCCCAAACTGATAACTGGCAACTGTTAGCTACCATTTCTGTAATTCGGTAATCGGGTAATTCGAATTTGTTTCGGATTTCGTGTTTAGTATTTCGGATTTATATCGTGAGGATATCATTGTACTTTGAAAATTGGTTATTGTTTGTACTTTGTCTCTTGGTTATTGTATCTTATACCTTGTTTCGGATTTCGTAATCAGTGCTTCGGGTTTTTTGTGTCCCACCCCGGACAAGTCATGCCGTGCCGCTACACCCCTGATTACCGGGCGGTCGGGTTGAGGAACCCGCTCCTTGTATGGCTTTCTATCCGTTAATTCTATCGTCCCGATCGGCCCTATCGGTCTTATCGTCACCCTTTTCCCGCTACTCAAAACTCAAAACTCACAACTTCCAACCTGTTTATGAAAATATGAAACAATTCAATTATCTCATTTATGACGGCATTTGTACCCCCAACTCGCCCTTGATGGGCGAGTGGGGGGTACAAGAAAATATATCCCTATCCCTGTTCTCCTTGATCCACCATCAAATTGTCCCAGATGAGACTGAGATTGCGCACCTTTGGTAAAAAACTCAGTCTCGATTAGCTTCATTAAGTGGTAGATCAAGGTTCTTTATCCCTCTTGAATCCCCAGTGCAGTACCTGGCGCAGGATCAGCAGTATTATCAGCAGGATGGCCAGCGCCACTATTATCCAGATCCAGGCCCTGACAGGCTCGGTGACCTCCACAGACGAAATCATTTCCCCAACCTGTAGATCGTAAATGCCCGCCGCATCCCGTTTAAACTCAAACTGAGCAGTATCGCTCGCTCCGGGAGCTATGGTATCCACATCCACCCTGCTTTCAAAATCGCCATCGACATTCAGCAGCGCGACATAACCACCGGGCTGGTCCCCGGTATTGGTGACGGTAGCCGTTACCTGCACAGTTTCTCCGGTGGAAGCCTTGTCTTTGGATATTGTCAGGTCGGTTACAGCAAAATGCGGACCCGACGCGGATTTAATGGGAGCGGGCGCAGTCTCTTCGTCACGGTGTATATCCTGGGGAGGAGGAACTCCGCCGGCGCTTCCCTTGGGCACGGAAGGTGATTTTGTTTTTTCAGGAGCGGAGGTCTTTACCGGCGTGGGCGAGGGAGCGGGAGCAGACTGTGTCCTGCCGGATATACCGTCAGGGGCCTGGGCCCAGTTGGGGACCTCGTCGGCAGCCCTGATGCTGAAATAATAGGTAGTACCCGGACTAAGGTTGCCGATCTTGAATTCTTCTCTCTTGCCGGCCGGCTGAGGTTGCGGTTCGTTTACAGCCTGCTTCCATGTCTCGAAGTCTTTATTCTGGTTATCACCGATATATCTTATGTCATACTGGCTGGCAGTACCTACCATACCGTCATCCCCGCTGGCTGTCCAGGTAAGTGTTATGGATACTTCCGTGCTTCCGGATACCGCCAGGTCAGTGATCACAGCCGGCGGAACGACATCCAGGGTTGTTCCGCTGGCGATATTTGACATCCCCGACCAGTTGCCGGAGTTATCCACGGCCTTTATGGCAAAATAATAGGTGACTTCAGGATCCAGCCTCGTGACGGTGAATTTCTCGACCGTCCCGCTTTCCTGAGGCAGCGGTTCTTCCGGGGCACGACTGGCGGAATCCCAGGTAGCGGAGCTTAAAGTATCCGTATCAAGGTAGCGTACATCATACTGGCTGGCTTTGCCGGTATAGTCGTCATCACCGGTCGCCGTCCACTGTAGAGTCACCGTATCGGGGCCGGTCTCAATCACTTCCAGGTCCTTTATCGGCGCCGGGGGTATATGATCCCCGCCTCCATCGTGAAAATCGGAACTCCTGGTAGTGCCTGAGGCAACGTTTGACATAGCGGACCAGTTTAACTCGCGGTCCGAGACCTTAACAGCGAAATAATAGGTCGTTTTCTGCTTTAAACCCGTAACCTTGAACGTCTCGGGAGTGCCGGCAGCCTGAGGTACAGGTTCACCCGTGCACTGTGTGGCGTTTACCCAGTTTTCTTCATTTATTTCTTCTTTGGAATAACGCATATCATATTCCGTGTGGTCCGAAGGCAACGGCATCGTGGTAAAAACCATGGTCTGCCAGTCGCTTACATATTCATTATCATAGTTAGACCGTACTCTCCAGCAGTAGGTTGTCCCGTACTGCAACTCTCCTGGCAGGCTGTAGGCAGGCTGTTCCAGGCCTGTCTGGTCAACGATCAAAGCATTAAAATCAATCGTTTGGCAAAGCTGGAATTCATAGGAAGGCGACCCCTCATCATGTAACCAGCGGAAATTCACCATGGTTGGAACATTGGTGAACCCGTCCGGCGGATAGATCACGCTATCCACGTCATCAAAGGGGTAGATATCTCCCGTGGCGTTCCAGGTCAGGGTGATCGATGATGAGGTGCTGCTGATAACCTCCAGATCTTCCACGGCTATTGGGGGATTGACATCGACCGCCGGCAGTGTTGTACCGGCAGGGCTGTTGGAAATCAGCGACCACGTCCATTCATAGCCTGTCTTTATGGCAAAATAGTAGGTCTTTTCAGGCTGCACCCCCCGCATGGTGAAGGTCTGGGTGGGCTGACTGTAATCCGGGTACTCATCCCCGATCTGTACGGCTTCATTCCAGTTGTCACCGGTAACCGGTCCCGATTCCAGACAGCGAATGTCGTAACGGTCGCCCTCACCCGTGTTTTCGGGCCGGGTCCAGGACAGCGATATGGAGTTCTGGGTCTCATCTGTAACCTGGAGGTCTTCAATGGGAGTCACGTCGTTTACAGGCTTGAGCAATGAATAAAATTTATCTCCGAAATCATCGCTGTAAAAAACGCCGTATCCCGTGCCGGTTGTGACCGCATACAACCAGTAATAAGTCGGTCCGTCAACCATTTTGTATATCAGTCCCACGTTGGCGGAACCATCCGGGGGCAGGGAGCTGTCGGTCCAGGTAACGGCTGTTTCCCCCATATTTGACGAGCGTTTTACCATATTTGAGTCCGCCAGGCCCGCTGCTATGTGTCCGTTATAAACAGTGCCGGCGATAGCCACACTGTGGACATTACAAGTGGTACCATCACCGTTCAGGTCCAGGTCGTCGACCTGGGTACTTTCCTGTGAAAAACGCACCCTGTAGAGGTCCGGCCCGCTTCCTTCACCGTTCACGCCTGCAAAAACCCAGTTGACTTCATAGGCGAGATAATTTTCAGGAAAGGCAATGGAGGCGGACTGCACGGTTAACGTTTCATCCGAGTATAATAGGGCTGATTTTAAATCCTCATTCCAGGCATTACCGCCTATCCTGTTTTCCAGCCGCACCGATTTTCCGTCACCGGTGCAGGCCACAACCTGATAATCTATCAGGTACTGGGGCGAAAAGGCCACGGCGTAAACATCCTTTTCCCCTATCTCCAGATCGCTCCATTCCTCACCGTCGAACGAAAGAATACCTCCCTTTGCGTCTCCAGTACTGGTACCGACCAGAAACCTGTTTCCGGAAGGGCTGATAGCCACAGAGGTGATATCGCCCTCTATCTCCAGGTAAGGCAGCTCCAGTATTCTGTTGAAGTTTTTCCCTCCGTCCGTCGACCTGAATAGCGAGTTAGAGGTCGCCGCCAGCAGCGTCATATCTGTGCCGTAGGAAGGTGAAATCTCAAGGGCTGCCAGAGGACTGCCGTTGATGCCCGTTCCAAGATCGTCCGCAGTCCAGGACCAGCCGCTGTACTCGGACTTAATAAGCTGCCGTAAACCGGTCTTGAAATATGCAAAGACGGTATCGCCGCCCGTATCGGCCGCCATCAGGTTGGTTTCGGGCAGGGCGGGGGAGCCGGCGGCATAATGTAACGGCATAACAAGGCCGAGCAGCAATACCAGAACAAACGGAATATATATCTTTTTCATAACTTCCTCCTGCGAAACACTACTGCGGGAACCATCCCACGATAGTATCGACAAAATTCTTCACCCAGCCCCGGGGATCCGATCTCAATATATCCCAACCCCCACCCATTTTAAGGACATAATAGACCGCCACAACTACTATGGCTATGGCGATAATTGCACGGATCGTGCGCCAGATAGGTCTCCAGTCCTTCAGCAAAGGCCTGTGAGTTAATTCGCAATTGGCGTTTTGAGGCATATTTGAGCCTTCCACCGTACCGGTCACCGATATATCGAAACGCTTGACCTCTCCAATAACAGAGCCCCTTTTCGGCCTGACTAGCATAGGTACCTCGATAGTATTCCAGGCTCCCACGCTTACTTTCTCCTGAAGGAACCGGAAGCGGCATCCTTCATCCAGGTCCGTAGCTTCCAAAGATATATTCGCCTCGCTGACGCTGGTATTAGCCAGGTTAACCCGGAAAGAGCCCTTTCTTCTCGATGTAATACGGAAGGGATTGATCTTCATCTTCACTTCAACAGCCGGCAGTATCTCCAGTTGGCCGAGAACACTGGCTGAATCCTGGGTTGAACTCTGAGAATGCACCGTAACGGAGAAAGGGTATATACCGGATTTAACTCCCTTTTTCCTGGGAGGAGCGAAGTTGATCTGTACCTGATCGCTGTTATTGGGCATGAGGGCAATGCTGGAGGCAGAGCGGCTGTACCAGGAATCGTCCAGACCTTCAACTTCCACCATAAATTTGTCCACAATATCGCTCTGATTTTGTATCTGTGCGGTAAGTATGGCAGGCATTATCCCTGCCTGCACCTGAAGCTGTGAGGCGGAGAGTGTGATTTTAATATTTTCCGAGGTCCGGGCTTTCGGCGGCGGCAGCGGGTCCACCTGAACCGTCTTGCTGACGCTGCCGTTGCGGTTGGAAGCCATCAATATATATTGTCTGGGTTCGGGGGGTTGTACTACCGTATCCCCCTGAAGTCCGGTCTCCTCACCATCCAGTGTTACCTGTTTGGCTCTATGCACCTCCCATTTCAACTGGAATTCCCTTTTGTTATCAGTGGTCACGCTAAAGGTCTTGATAACCGGGGTACGGGACATCCAGGGCAAACGTATTTTTTGGAATATCCTGTACCAGGGAACGCTGGTAAGCTCACCGTTTCCGCTGACAGGCGTTATATCCGCTCTATCGGCTGGTTCAGCGGAAACCTGGAATTGATAGGACTTCCGGCGCAGCAGCGTCATCCAGTGCAGTCTGGCGTCAATATCAGCATAGGCATTTTTGCCGGCGGACAATGTCAGACTATCCGGACTGGTCTCAAGGCGTAACCTGCGCTGAGGACTGAACGCTTTCAAATTGACCTTTACGTCCCTGTCGCCGGGATTGGTCAGTGAAAGCTGGTACCTGCCTCCTCGGCCTTCCAGATGCAGGGGCGATAGGTCAAGCAGCAGGCTGGGCACCGAGCCTATTTCCAGGGCCACGTCTGCTGTTGATATCTCATCCGGGTTTTCCTGAGAAGTTACTTTTATTTTGAGCAGGTATGATTTTTCCCTGATCTCGCTGTCCTCAGGCAAATGAATTAATATTTTTACTTTGTCCTGGTCATTCGGAAAAAGGGCCACACTTGAAACAGGCAGGGTATACCATTCGGAGTCGATCCCTTCAACACTGATGGTGAACTGGTCTACGCTTTGTCCGCGGTTACTGAGACTGATGGTGGACTCCACATTCTCACCCCTGAATGCCTTGAGTCTGGCCGGCGTAACCTCCAAGTCGATCCTTTGCGACATATCACCTCTCCTGTAATATAAAAATCAGATGTTATTTGCACTAATTATAGCCTTATCTGAAAAATAAGGCATTCTCGTCCATCAATTTTTTTTGGATTTAGCTCTTAATGCATAAACGATGATATTACCGGCAATCTCAAAGGCGCTGCGGATCACCTCTCTTGAGAGGGGTTTGTCTTTATATCCTCCGGTCCAGGCACATCCGTAATCACTGCTGCTGCAAATCATGTTCCCGCCTTCAAGCAGGATGGCGGGCTCGCATCCTGCCGGCACCTCGGAAAACATACAATCGGAGGTAAGTATGGGATGATCCCGGGTAACCATCTCCAGCTTGCAGTCAAGCCGTCCGGCCCAGCGGTTAAATGCCAGCCCGAACTCCCTGGCCCCCCTGGTTTCATTACCCCCGTCTGAAAAGGAACACCCGTCACCGAATATCACGCCGTCGGACCGCAGATATTCCTTCATAGCTGATTGCTGGTCCGCCGTTAATTCGAAGGGGCCTTTGCCAGTCAAATAAAGCAGGCTGTACTTCTTCAGAGACCTGTCTGTTTTGATCCGCTCCTCGACAATGACCGTATCACCCGAACGCCGGCTGAAATCCCTGGCCACGTTTCTCAATCCGCCGAGGTGCATATCACCGCCAGCCTCTCCCAGTACGACATGACCGATAAAAATATTCTCTTTTACAGCGGGAGATGTCGTCACCGGAGCCGGTGCCGGTGACGGAATGCTGACGGTCTGTTTTTCTGCCGGAGTGATTTGCCTGGCATTCTTTCTGGATCTCAGATCGATTTCATTCACGGCCGGACCGGCTGGATTTTTTGCATTCCTGATATTTGACTGCGAAGGATCGAACTCAATCCTGGCCAGTTCCACAAACGCTTCCGAGGGCAGAAATTCACGCTCCTGAATACGGTAGGCCTCCAAAATCCGCGTGGGTTGTCCCCCTTCCGGCGGCTGGTACGGCTCGCCCGGTATCTCCCGGAACTGTATTATCAGATAAATGGTACCTTTATCACTGGGTGTTTGCAGACGGTAGTGCTGGGGCTGTGGAACAATGATGATATTCCCGTCAGGATCAACTGCTATTCCCGGGTTGATATTTACCGAATAGTCCGGGGGATTTCCCGCGGTTACTTCCAGGCCGGAGACAATACCGGTGTCATGAAAAGCCAGTACGTGCAGCCTTTGCTGGTCCCGATGATAATTGTGAGCATCCTGCCAGATATCGGCATCAATTACCAGACCCTGAAAAGGATTAACTCTTTTTAGTTGAAATTTATTAATTTCCATTATTTATCACTCCCGGGAAGTTTGATGACTTAAAATACTCTCCCCCATTTGAATAGTCTCTTTTTCAGGCATGGCGTCCAGCTCCGCGTTAATGGTCTGGCGGCAGATTTCATACCAGCGTAAAGCCCGGTTTCTCTGGTTCAGCATAAGGTGGCAGTACATGAGGTTCCGGTATGCGTCTTCACGGCACTGGTCTTTTTGCAGGATTTTTTGAGAATAGGTAATACAGTCCTCGTAGTTGAAGGTCTTCAGACTGTATTCCGCCAGCTTGCTCAAAATAATAAGATAGCTGTCCTTAAGCGACTCTCGCTTGAGAAGCGTCCATTCCTCGTACGGCTCATCTTCCAGGTAGTCTCCCTTGTATAGAATTTCAGCCTTTTCAAATTCCCGCATGGCCTCGGTTATTTTCCGCTCTTTCTCCAGTCGCCTTCCATTGGCACGCAATTTTTCAAACTCTTCCACGTCTATCGACAGGCTCACTTCCGGGTTCAACCTGTAGCTTCCTTCAGAAAAGAGTATGATCTGTTGAGTTTGCAGGCCTGTTGAAAGCTCATTCAGGTTCAATCTCAGACTGTGAACGGCCGCCTTGAGGTTGTTATTGGCAGCCTGAACAGCGCCTCCCGGCCACAATGCCTCAATCAGCGAATCTTTAAGCGTTGGTTCGTGAGGTCTGATCAGCAGGTACTCGAAAACCGATTTGGCTTTGACGCTGTGCCAGTGTTCTATCTGTCCTGAAGCGGAACGTGCTTCGAAGCGGCCGAGACATTTTATTTCTATGCCGGCTGGAATAGCCCGGTCCATCGGTTTGGACACTCCGCCCAATACGCTGTTACCCATGCGGTAAAGCGAGCCGCTGATATTGTATTTAGCCAGACGTAAAGTATTGAAAGCCGGTGAAAGCAGACTGTTGTCCTGAATATGCCGTTGTATCAGGGCTTCTCTTTCTTTGATCTGGGAACTGACCTGCTCCAGTTGCTGCCTGGCTTCCCTGAAATCGCTTTGCAGCAAGTGTAAAAGGCTAAGAGTATTCTCACCCTGGTACACCCCATCCGGATGCCGGGGGCTGCTCGGTTTAAGGCTATCGTTCAGCTCCATTATAAGCATGCCCCTTGTTTAATACCGTCCGGCCAAGATAATAAGGAGATCGCGATCTTTCGAGAGACCCGCCCCGGCGGATTTCACCAGTGAGATGAAACCCCCTTACCGGCGGAAAACACAGATAATATATTAACACCCGGTGGTAAGCCGGCGGTAAGCCGATTGTAAACCGGCAGTAAATCTGTATCGACAGTCTTTTACGCAGCCTGACATACAGGAACAGTACCGGTATTACAAAATACGTCCCGAATTGATATAATATTTTTCAGGCATGTAACTTGTAAATGCGGGGAGAATTATGAATAATCCGGATCTCACCCTTTCAAAAAGAAGGAAAGCAGAAGTAACACTGGACGAAGGACTCGAAATACTTGAGCAGGGAGACGAAGAAACAGCCGGGCGGTATTTCTTCAAAAGCATCGAGATAGACCCAACCTTCGCCGACGGGTATAACCACCTGGGCAATATCGCCTGGAGAAAGGACGATTGGAAACAGGCCCTCGTCCTTTATCAAAAGGCCTTTGAATCTGCCCGGCCTGAAGTAGAAAAAATCCCGGAGGGAGACTTTTGGCTGATGCTCGAAACCAGGCCTTATATGAGAGCCCTGGACGGCTTGGGACTGACATACTGGAAACTGGGCAATCTTGATGAGTCCCTCCGTATTTTCCGGCAAATGCTACAGCTTAATCCCAACGACAACCAGGGTGTGCGTTACCTGATCGGCCCCCTCTACCATCAGAAAGGAGACCTGGAAAAAGCGATAAGCTGGTATCAACGCAACGGAGACAACCCGCACATCCTCTTTAATTTCGGGCTGGCGCTTTTTCAGCAGAACAAGCTGCAAAAAGCGGCCGAGGTATTGATTAACGCTATTTTCTCAAATCCCTATATAGCGCCCTTCCTGCTGGAAGAAAAGCTGCCCAAACATGACTGGTGGCA
>JAFGOB010000129.1 GCA_016926695.1 Dehalococcoidales bacterium
GGGTATTTCCACCTCAACTATCAAGTACTTTAGCTTCGGCGAAACCCGCTCCACCACCGGCGCCCTGCCAACAGATAAGAAGTTCACCGGCCAGCGCCTGGATAACACCGGGCTGTACTATTATAATGCTCGTTACTACGACGCTACGATAGGAAGATTCATCAGCCCGGACCCGATTACTCACTCGGAACCTTTACCCCGAGGTAAAATTATTACCGATCTAACAGTATGTACTACCCATATTTCATCCTATACCGGACAGACACGTTGTCCCACGATGATTAATCCTCAAGAACATAACAGATATAGCTATGCACTAAATAATCCTCTTAAACTGACTGATCCTGATGGACACCAAGAATGGGCTGCAGTTCTGTATTTCATATATTATTTCATAAATCTTTATTATACGATGGTAAGCGCATTAACAGGGATTTCCTTTATTCCTGCTTACAACATTGGACATAATATAGAGGAGTCAATACCGGGGCGGGCGTGTCAGAGACACGCCCCTACGCACGGCGTATTGCCCAATCCGGGACCGGATATTTACATTTCAGCTTAAAGTCTGATCCCGACCTGCGTTTTTTTGGGATCACGGAATCTGAATACATTTTTTCTTACTGCCTGAAGATTTGGAGAAAGGGGCGTGGAAAAAGCCGGTGGGATTGAAGCACCCTCATCCTGACCTTCCCCCAGCGCCCAGAGGGCACCCGCTATCCTAATACTATTTTAAGGTATGGGGGAAGGGATGGGAGGTATGACTGTTGACGGTCTGCTTTTCGTCTAACTTGTTCTATAATGCATATTCATCCACATAAAGGGAGAAAAAGATGGGAGAGGTATGATGACCTTCTGCATTTCAATAAAATCCAGCTCCCGTCTTCCCTCGTGTCGATAAAAGGTCACGGGGCAGGCTTTTGGAAAAGGAAAAAGCCGGCAGTGTACCTGAAAAGAGTTACTGGCTGGTCTCCTCTAGCTGAAAAACTTGCCTGATGGTACTCCTGAAAAAATACCAGGTTCTCAGGGCCGGGCATTCTGGAAGGTGTAGGAATATTTCGACTGCTTGATCTTCCAGACGCCGTCCTGTTTGACATAACTCTCTTCGTAATGTCCGTATCCGCTTAATGACCCCTGGTCTGCCGTCTCAACACGGTCGTTCAGGGCCCATCTGCCCCTGGCGGTGCTATCATCGATTATATCGATCTCGGGATTATGGCCCTGATGAGCGGTTGTGACATACTTCATGGCGCGTTTCAAGACCTTGACAATATGGTCCCTGCCCTCCATCCTGCCCAGATGAGGGCTGTCGAAGATGAAGTCCTCCGCCAGGCATCCGGCCAGCTCTTCCCACTGCTTGTTGTCCACGCTGTTCCAGTACCTGGCCTTCAAGCGCTTGATGGCTTCGATATCTTCCAGAATCTGTATCCTTCTTTGCAGGTCCGGTTCGCTATTCATATTTTTTCTCCTTGGCGGTATTTTAGCAGACTTTTGAACAGCAGGTACAGAAGACTGAATCAGGTTTGTTTATCCGCCATTACGTTTATCGGAAAATCGTTCAACGGTCCGCTAGATCGAAAATCTCCAGGACTGGCTGGTTGGGAGAGTTACCGATAAACCAGTAGAAACAGTCCTCCACCAGGTAGTATGATCTGCTGGAGCTGCTCCTGTCATGTTTCTCGAAAAAGGTCCACCAGTCCGGCAGTATGCCGAATCCGGTCAGCGCCGGCCCGGCAGGGTCGCTGATATCCATGAACTCTATCCTGTCTATTTTACGTCCCAGGGCGGACATCCCGCTTGAATACAGGTAAAGCCGGTCACCGGAAACAAATAAAGTATCGGGGAAGGTCCTGTCTTTCAAGGCATAAAAGGCGATTTCACGGGGAGCAGCCGGATCGGAAATATCCAGTATCGATATGCCCTGTCCCGCGTCTCCTCCCAGAGAAACGAAGGCCAGGTTTCCCCGGATGTCTTTCGATACGACATGCCCCGGATAGATTCTCAGTGACGGGTTTCCTGTATCCGGCGGCAGGCCGAAGGCATAGCTGTTGACGATTTCCGGGGAAGCCGGTGAAGAGATATCGATGGTAAGGAGCGAATCGCCCGTCCAGGCCAGGAGATAGCCGCCTGCCATATGCATCGTTCCTCCCGAACGTGAGGGAAGCTCCAGGCTGCCGATAACCTCCGGACCGGCGGGGTTGGAGATATCCAGTGTGAACAGCTTCTGATTGTAGTCGTTAACGAACAGATATTTATCGTAAGCCAGCATCAGGCCGGGTTTCACCCCGGAAAAGCGGGCCAGCTCAGCAGGAGCGCCGGGGCTGGATACATCCACAATCCATATAAAGTCGCCGGCGTAAATATAGAGCACGCTGCCGGACAGGGCCATCGGTCCCAGGTAGACGGTATTTTCCGGGGCTTTAAGGTAGGCTGTTTTAACGGGCCTGGCAGGCTCGCTGATATCCAGTACCAGCAGGCCGGGTTCGGCCTCTATTTCCGAATTCTGGGTATTGACACGCACAAACAGGTAGCTGGCGCCATCGATCTCTCCGGCGACGCCCACCCCGGCGGATGACGCTCCCGTCTCTTCTATCCTGTACTCGCCGGCGGGCGCCAGGTCCCGCATGGAGGGCAGGTCAGCCGGCAGTATGAATATGGAAGCGGGGGCTTCGAAGCCGGCTGTTTCCACCTTTTCCTGCCCGTCCGCCCCCGGGTAGCTGATGTACGCAGTGGAGCGGTTGATATAGTCGGCGACCTCCTGGGGACCAGTGAGCGAGGCATCGTAGCT
This sequence comes from Dehalococcoidales bacterium, assembly GCA_016926695.1. Next base: position 2,789 of record JAFGOB010000129.1, read on the forward strand.
AAAGGTGATCCGGTAGACCAGCGCTGACTCCGGATCAACGCCGTCATCTCCCGGCCCCTCCTGGCCGCCGGTCTTCCTGACACCCACGCCTGAGTTCGTGATTGAATAGTCGGCCATAACGCGGGTCTCGATTCCCCCGATCCTCTCGCCGCTGATATTAACAACGGTCAGGGTATACTTTATCTCCCGGTTTTGGGGATCGCTGTTGTCTACCTCCACCTCCATGGACTTGCTGAAGGCCTGCTGCTCCGGTACAGTGGAAGCCCAGCCGGCCAGACCGCCGCCGGGTTCCAGCGGCGCCTCGATCTCCAGCGGCTGGTTGAAAGCGGAGAACTGATAGAGATGGGAGGATGATACCGTCTCCCCGTTTTCGTCCGTTCGGCGGCTTTCGGTATTCAGACGCCTCAGCAGGTAATCGTCTTTACCTATCCAGAGCTCGATGGTCCTGGTACCGGCTTTCTGTCGGTATTCCTCCAGCATTTCCTCCAGTTCCTCCTCGCTCATGGGAGGTGTTCCCCTTCCGGCGTCTTCCTCCTGCCTGGAGCGCAGCATCTTCTCCATATCGTAAACGCCCCGGTAATGCAGACAGCCGGTGCCGTCAACGGTCTCTTCGGGTAATGTGCAGATGCCGGTGAGCATATCCAGCCAGGTCAGTGTAGTCTCCCTGGATACCAGGGAGGCATATGATCTGATCATGGCTTTGACCGTTATGAATGAGTTGAAGTCGCCTTTGTAATACTGGTCGTCGCCGATGAGAATCACCTCCAGGTACTGCCCGTTTACGGTCTGTTTGAGGTGATAGCGGTCCGGCGCCGTGAACTCTGTCTCCAGAAAAATGGTGCTGCCCTCCGTTCCGCTGCCGGTAACGGAGATGCGGTAGGATCTGATGTTTTCGATAGCTGAGTGGGCTTTGGCGAGAATATTTTCCGGCCCAACGATTAATCCCCAGGGCCGGATGATTAAAAGCGCCGCCAGCACGGCCATGATGGGTACTGCTGCCAGCACCCGCCTTCTCCAGCCCCTTGCAGGTTTTGCAGGAACACCGGCGGACCTGATTCCGGACATCACGGCCTCCCTGATATCCGGTGCGGCTGGTACCGTCCTGAGCGTTTCCAGGCTACTGCGAACTGCCCTGTAGCTCTCCAGTTTCTTCCGGCAGACGACGCACTCTTCCAGGTGGGCCTCTACAGCAGAGCGCTCCCCGGCAGATAGCTCGTTATTGATAAAGGCTGATAGCAAATCCTCCATATCGCGGCAATTCATCTCATTCCGCCTCCTCAGAGATATAAAGCTTCCTGAACTCCCTGCTGCCCCTGGCTACCCTTTTGCGTACCGCTTCCTCTGAAATCTTCAGAACGGCGGCGATTTCACGGTATTTGAGTTCCTCTACAAAATGGAGGACCATGCAGACTCTCTGCTCCGGCGGTATTTTACTGAGGGCCTGCTGGATATCCATTTGTGCCTCTATTGTGCCGGAAGGGTCTTCCACTGCCCGTGCGGAGCCGGACTCATGTTCTTCTTTCAGGGGAATGAAGGAGAGAATTCTCCTTCTGCGGCGCAACTGGAGGAAATTATTGGTGGCAATGCGGTACAGCCAGGCGCTGAACGATACCCTGACCTCATCCTTCAGAATGGCCTTGTAGGTCTGGATAAAGGTGTCCTGGCAGAGGTCCAGGGCGGTCTCCTGGTTACCCGTCAGCCTGTACAGGTAACGGAAGACAGGTGACTGGTAGCGTTCGACTATCCCTGAAAAAGAGTCGGTATGGCCGTTTTTTACCAGGTCTATAATACGGGTGTCTTCCAGCAAGCAGGGCTCCTTTTTGTCCTTCTACCTATTAATGATGCATGGGGAGATAAAAACCGGACAGACTGAGGCGGACTTTGATGAAATACGCTGTCACTTTAGGGGAATTGCGGTATTAATGTCAAGAACGATGACCGTCATATTTATGACCGTCAGCCTGATGTCTGAAGGCAGCACATAAAGGAAGGCCGGGCGATCAGCCCGGCCCGGATGTGTATATGAGATATAGTTGAAATTGCTGTTACGAGAAGTAAGGGACTTCTTTGGGTACTACCTTGTTGGGATCGAAGGCCGCGTTGATCTTCGCCGTCCAGTCGAGATAGTTGGAAATACGCGGATTGACCATCTCCGGAGGCAGTCCCGCCGGGAGGGCAAAGCAGCCCTCCAGAGCCCTCATATTGGTCTCCTGCCGCCATTGCTTCATAGCTTCCTTGGCCCCGGGGGCTGATGTGGGCCTGTAGAATATCTCCGACTTGCCTAGGTGCCCGTGTTCGACCCCCCACCCGAAACAGCCGAAGAAGGCTGCGCCGTCATCTATCGCCAGACCCTGGCTGATCTGCGCCCCCTTCTTTTGACCGGCCTCCTGAAGCCATTTCATGGTCAGGTCTCTTTGCCCCATAACGGCAAAGCCGCCCCAGGACCCGCTTCCAAACCGGAAGGTCTCTCTTATTGAAGCGCTGACCCTGATGCACTGGCAAAGCAGTGTTCCGGCGATTTTGGGGTCCTCAACCGGCTCCAGCGACTTTCCACCGGCCTCGCTGACAATTCGCTCCAGGACCATCCTGTTATACTCAAACTCATCCGTCGAGTGCCCCCCGATTATTACCAGGAAGCCGGGACCCTGCACCTGCTTCCTCAGTAGATCAAAGGTGGCTATGTCGTCTTCATTGGTGGGGGATATGTTGGCCGATACCATGGCTATGTTGAAACACATCAGCTCATATGAAATTTCATTCTCGCCGATCTTCAGCTCCGCCTCGTACATCTTTTCCACTGACGGGAAGCTGAAATAGCGTATCATCATGTTGGTCGGTATATAGCTTAAAGTATAATGCGGCGAAACTCCTTCGAGTGGAAATGCAGCAGGCCCGGGCCATGGATAGACCTTCTGTGCAGCCTTCGTGAGTACTCCCGGCGTCAGTCCCGGCGGAACGGTCCCGCTGATCATACCCCTCAGGGATGGCCCGGGTCCGTCACCGCAGAACCATTCATTTGAAGCACCCAGTGAACCTATCCGGACGATGTCCCCCGCCGGTGTTACCCACTCCACCGCCAGATAGTTGCGGTCGTCGCCGCTGGTGGTCTGGTCCATATGCCCATGCCCTTTAAGCATCGCGGAGCCGTTGGAACCCGCTCCCTTGATATTACAGTTCAGACCCCTTTTCATGAGTTCCGCCTGGAGCTGGGAATTGATCACATACGGCTCCACCACGGCGTACATGTTTTTCTCGTTTATTTCAATGATGCGGTTCATTCTTCTCAGGTCCAGCAGGATGGTATCCCCGGGGTACATACCGTTCCAGCCGGTAGATACGGCGCCGAACGGTAGCTTGAGCCTGTTGCACAGTTTAGCTATAGCCTGGACTTCCCCGGTGTTCCCGGGAAGAGTGACGGCGGCAAACCCGGTGTTGTAGTAAGCAGGCATTATGGCGGGGTCGTCGCAGATATTTTCTTTCCCCAGGATATTTTCAAAAGCCCTGTAGATATCTTTACTTAGTGCCATTTCTCTTGCACCCCTTTTTAATATTTAAAAATACGATCGCGGATAGCGATAAGTCCGGTTGAGTCCCGGCAATATCCGCTTTCAGAAGCACAGCTTCCCCGGGTTCAGGATGTTGTTGGGGTCCAGTATCCCCTTTATCTTGCCCAGTGCCGCCACGGAAGCCGCGTCCCGATTAATAATCGTCCTGGCGTTTTCACCGTAGGGCCTTGAGAAGAAGGCGCCCCTGCACATCAGTTCCCTCACCGCCTTTGCGGATAATGTCCGTACCATTTCCTTTTCGGCGGTATTTTCCGGATCGTAAAACAGGTTGAACTCGCAATGGCAGCTTGTACCCTGTACTAACGGCTGGATATAAACTCCCAGGTCGGATACGGGATAGTTGTTATTGTCTGCTATTTCATACATGACCTTAATCAGGTCTTTGAGCCTGTCATAGATGGTCAGAAAGAAGATATCCTCGCAGGCCCCTTTGCGGCCAAGCTTCCAGTAGGGTTCTGCGGAAGTCTGCTGGACAGCTTTCAAGATCGCATTGGCTGAAATGCCTGCGGCGGCTTTCACAGCTTCCAGCCCCAGTTCCCGGTTAATGCCCAGTATATCCTTTTTCTGGTATTCAATCCTGGCCTCGGGATAATAGTCGTAGCCTGCCAGGTTATAGAAGACCATCCAGGGAGGCAGGGCATTTTTAATATTCTGGTATTCCAGAGGATGGTTTCCAGAGAAAATAGCCGCCAGTGTAGTCCTGTTAATAATAAAGCATTCGTTAGCCAGCCTGCGCCTTACCAGCGACTGGGTAAGCTCAAACAGCCTGTCAAGGTCCGGGGAGCCGACTATGAAAGGCTCCTCAAGTTTGGGAAGCAGTTCACACCTCATGGATGCCCAGCTTACAATGCCCATGGTGCCCTGGGCGCCCTGGACAAAACGGTGCCAGGCTATAGTCCCGGGACCGTAGGGCGCTTTTTGCACGCCGCCCGCCTTCCACTGCTCTTCGATCGTTCCCGGCCCGGCTGCCTGTCCGGTCCTGAAATCGTCGCCGGTACCGAAGACGACCTCCATGCAGGCCAGGGGATCGGACATGTCCCACTGGTACTTGGGCATTATAACCGGCTCTCTCTCAAGTATACTGGCGACAACGGACTTGTTCCTTCTGGGCAGGAGCGGCATATTGAGGCGGATGCCTTCCTTTTCAACCGCCGGAATCAGTTCGCCGAAGGTTACGCCGGCCTCAACCATGGCCACCCTGTGATAGCGGTCAACCCTGATGATCTTTTTCATTTCGCTAAGGTCCACGATAACGGCTCCACCGGTTCCCGGTACTGTATCGCCCCGGAAATGAGGGGCTCCCGAGCTCACTGACACAAGTGGAGTAAAAGTCTCATTGGCCAGGCTTACCACTTGCTTGATTTCAGCAGTGCTTCCTGGTTTTATAACCAGTGCGGGTGTTACCGTGTTGGAGAAGCTTATGTCCCTGGAGTATCCATCCAGGATGGTCTGTTCGTCATATACCTTACCGTCACCGAGAATTGCCCTGAGTTTCTCTTTTTCTATCATATTCTCTCCTTACGCCTGTGCTGATTCGGCATATTTACCAGAAACTATACGGATAGTGTTATGAAACGTCACGGCCTGAAATAAACCCGGGAAAAGATTTGTTTCCGATATAGTGTATATCGGATATGATATTCTAATTGGCATTGATTGTCAATCATTGCGGACGGTTTATATAGACCTGAAAAGGAAATTCGTAGAGCTATGTGGTGTTACTGTTGAGCCTGTTATAAATTGAGCGCTTCTCTGTCCTCGGCGGGCAGGCCCAGGATGAAGTCTTTAATCTTGTCGCTCCCTCTGGCCGTGGCGCTGATTTTCCCGCCATCGATTTTTATCAGGTCTACCAGGACCATATTCTCAACCAGGGCGGCTATCAATTGCCTGCTCAGTGCGGGATAGGGTATTTCGATCTCGTCTTTGGTGAATTCGTCCAGTATATTTTCTGCCTCAATGCCGGGTTTTTGGAGTATTTTGTTCAGAATAACCATAGACCTTCGATAATAAAAAACAGCGAATCCAGCGTCGGCAAGATCGAAGGCCTCCAACTTGAAGACAGCAGCAGTCCGCAGATCGCCGCACATCACGGTAACGTCATTCATTACCGATCCGACTTCGGACGGAGGCCAGCAAAAAGCGCCCCTGGGAGTTAGATTGGCCATGTGGTACGGTGGTTCATTGTAGCTGTTTATCAGGACGTTCTTGAATCCTTTGCCGTCGTATTTTTGCATACCTTCATCAGCTAGACTGACCGGGGCATACCAGAATGGGTAGTAGTGTCCCGCGGGTTTGTACCTTGGTCCCATCTTCACCAGGAAGTCCACCTGCTGGGCGATGGGGACCAGGACTCCCGAACAGAACCCGGCGCTGAATTTCTCACCGTCGTAGATAATCGTGTCCCCGATTTTGTGTCCGAAGTGGCAGGGATACCTTTTCTCGTCACCCGCGAAGCCTGTTACGGTAATCTTAACTTTAAACATCGGTATCTCCTTTCCAATGTTATTTTACTTCGGTGCAGTGACACATAACGCCCCTCTGGCCGGGGTCTGCTCTCGGGGCCATGATATATGACGGGGGCCTGACCATTTCGTAGTGCATGGCTCTCTGCTTGCATCCCACGATGCACACCCCGCAGCCCATGCACTTTTCCGGGATGACGGACGCCTTGAGTTTCCTGGAACCGGGGACCTTTTTCATCTCGATGGCGTCAAACGGACACCGTTCCACACAGACCTGGCAGCCCACGCATTTCTCTTCGTCCACCACGGCCTCGAAGCGGCTGCGGCCAACAAGGTCGAAACGTCCGGCCTTTTTGCAGGAGTAGAGTATTTCGCAGCTACAGGTGCAGCAGAAGCAGGCGCCGGTATTTACCAGCCCCGCTTCCTCGTTTTTCTTCACGATTTCCAGGGCTTCCGCCAGAGAGACTTCCCTGATGTTCGAACGCCCCGGTTTGCCCAGGAAAAACTGTCCGGCTGCTCCGCCTCCCTGCATGGGGGCAAAACAGGTCTCTTCCGGGTGCTCGCATTTTCCCCAGTTTTTGCGGCAGCCGCAGTGTCCCACGATGATCTTTTTGGCATTTTCCAGGAACAGCTTGAAGTTCTCCTGGCGCATGATTTGCTCCGGCTTGATATTGGGACTGAGCTCAAGGGCCCCGGTCAAAGGCCATACCCGGTGGACCGGCCAGCCGGTCTCCTTCATCCTTCTCTCATAACCCTCCACGAACATGTCGCACCATTCGTTATAAAAGAAATCTCCCCAAAGTTTCTCGATCTTCTCGGGTACCGGCTCTACCGCCACACCCCCTACGGTGTGATGGTGAAAGGCGATAAGGCTGGAGTGAAAGCAGTATTGTGTCTCGCCTTTGGTAATCACACCCCTGGCGGCCAGGTTTTCAAGTATGTTAAAGACCTTTTTTTCGTCTTGCTTTAGACGTTCCGCGACTTCGCGGCAGGTAGCTGGCTGGAACAGTTCCAGCAGGGCGGCGCCCTCCTCGGGCGAAAAAACGGCCTCAAGTATCTTGATCACCCGTCCGGACTCCGGAGAGCCCCACTTCTTCAATATATCCAGGTATACCTTATTCGTTGCAGCCATCATTTTACCCCTTCGCAGCAATATTTGCCCCAAGTATAATCGGCTGTTTCCCGATATGTCAAACGGCTTGAGAAAAACATTTCAGATTGATATTCATTGGCACCGGGATTACCATGTGTTTATCACGAAAGAACGGCGGCAGGATTTCGATATGAGGTTGAATGTTGCTATGGCCTATTTACAGCATTTGCTTTAAGGGCTGAATGTTGATTAGTACGCAGCCTGGCGGAAATCTCTCGCTCATGTTTCTTTACATCCGGCTGTCAGGCCGTTATTATAGGAAAAAAGAAATATCAGGTATTCCCCGGCTTAAGTCAAGCAAAAGGAGATGGTCTAATGTACGGATGGATGGGGAAAATACTTCAGGTAGACCTCAGCGCCTCGAAAATCAGCCAGTTAGAAACGCAGCCATATGCCGAACAATATCTGGGCGGGCGTGGAATCGGAGCCGCTCTTTACCGGGAAATGGTTAAGCCTGGAACGGGCGCCTTCGATGCGGAAAACTGCCTTATTTTCATGACCGGGCCGGTGGTGGGTACCGGCGCTCAGGCAGCCAATATGCTTTCGGTAGTGGGTGTATCTCCGGCCACTATTCCCGAAGGATTTTGCTACGGCAGTTTCACCGGTTTCGTCGGCGCCTGGCTGAAGAAAGCGGGGTTTGACGGTATAGTGGTCACGGGGCGCGCCTCACGGCCTGTTTATCTTATGATTGAAGACGGAAAGGCGGAGCTGAAAGATGCCTCGGACCTCTGGGGTAAAAACAGTTACAGCACCGGAGAGCTGCTGGAACAGGTCCACGGCGAGAAGACCCGTTATATAACGATAGGCGCAGCCGGAGAAAATATGGTCAGAACGGCTGTAGCCCTGGCTACCCATGACTGTACGCTTTCCGCCGGATTCGGAGCGGTAATGGGATCGAAGAAGCTGAAGGCCATTGCCATCCGGGGCAGCGGGAAGGTCTCCGTCGCCAATCCGGAAAAGCTCCGGGATCTAAACATTTATACTCACAGAATCAGCCCGCGCATCAGGCTGACTATACCGCCGCATATTGAAGGGACCAAACATGCCGATATGATCGAATGTATCGGCAAAGGAGGCTGCTATCTATGCGGGGTCGAGTGCGTCGCCGGCATTTATCGCTATGGCAAGCGTCTGGTAGGGCACCGCAAATGCCAGTCTGTGGAATATTATCTGCCCTGGGACTACGGACGGGAAGATGAGCCCCTGGAGACCTTTTTCGAGGCGCCTGTCATGGCCAACGACTATGGATTCGAGACATGGGAAATGGAAAGCATTATTGAGTGGCTTTACGATTGCTATAAGGCCGGAGTACTTACCGAGGAAGAGACCGGACTGCCCCTGTCCAGAATAGGGACCCGTGAGTTCCTGGAGAAGCTGATGCAGGCTATAGTTCACCGGGAAGGCTACGGAGCATATCTGGCGGAGGGACTGGTGAGGGCAGGGGAGATGGTACCAAAAGAAGCCAGGGCTCTCTTCCGCAGGACAGTAGCGCCCATCGGCATGAACTATCTTTTCCCGCCCCGGGCTTATGTGATCATGTCTTTGCTTTATCCCATGGAGCCACGGGTGCACCACGTAAATTACCATGATATCGCCTTTGTCAATATCGCCTGGGCCGGCGAGCGCCGGCAGCCGGGAACAACCGGTATAACTCCGGAACGCCTGCGCGAGATCGCACGCGTGTTCTGGGGCAGCGAGAAGGCCGCTGATTTCTCAGGTTACGAAGGGCAGGCCCTGGCGGCGAAGACTATTCAGGACAGGACCTACCTGAAAGAAATGCTCGGGCTGTGTGACTGGTGCTACCCGATCCAGTATTCGATGGCTACCCCCGATCGCAGGGGCGATCCTGATATCGAGGCGAAACTGTTTAGTGCTGTCACTGGCGTTTCCTCAGACGGAATCGAACGCTTCGGCGAGCGCGGCTATAACCTGCACAGGCTGATATTGCTGGGCGAAGGCCGCAGAACACCGCAGGCTGACTATCCCATGGACTACAATTTCACGGAGCCGATGAAGGGCATGAGACCGGGCGGGTTTCTGGTCCCCGGACCGGGTGATAGTGTGGTTGACATGACCGGCAACAGGCTTGACCGGGGGAAATTTACACAGATGCTGCGGGAGTATTACGGACTGAGAGGATGGGATGAGGAGACGGGTATACCGAAGGAAAGTACAGTGGCTGCGCTGGGACTTGCTGACGCAGCCGGTCCTGTAAGCAAATAAACCCGGAATACTTATCCTGGTGTCTCAGATGATTATTTCCTTGACCAGATTTGATGCTTTTCTGAAATTGACAGGGCAGGCGGGATATGATAACTTTATCTCAAATGTTACAATTTATATAATACATATAATACATATTACTTCCGGCGTTGAAACTGAATAAAACTACAGAAGCACACTGAAATAAATTTTACATAAAAGGAGGTTAAGTAGTGAAAAAGGTTTCACTGACTATCAATGGCATCCCGCGTGAAGTCATCGTCAGCCCTGAAATGGTACTTATCGACCTTCTGCGTGAGGACCTTCACCTGACCGGGACCAAGCAGTCCTGCGACCGCAAGGGGCAGTGCGGCGCCTGTACCGTTATCGTAGACGGTAAGGCAGTCCGCTCCTGCTTGAAGAAAGTGGTTGACCTTGAAGGTTCCAGCGTGATAACGGTAGAAGGACTGGGCACTCCGGAAAATCCGCATCTGATACAGGAGGCCTTTGTGCTGACAGGGGCTATCCAGTGCGGTTTTTGCACGCCCGGTATGATAATGGCCACCAAGGCCTTGCTGGACCAGAATCCCAATCCGACCCTGGCGGATATCAAGAAAGCCCTGGCGCGCAACCTATGCCGCTGCACTGGCTACAAGAAAATCGTTGACGCCGTATTCCTGGCTGCCAGATTCCTGCGTGGAGAGACTACCCCTGAGCAGGTACGGGCCACACTGCCGAAGAAGATGCTGGGCGTATCCCATCCCCGTCCGTATTCCATGCTGAAGGCCTGCGGTGTTGCCAAATACTCTGCGGACTATCATTTTGAACATCCCCTTGAAATAGCCGGCGTACACTGCCTGACCTATCATGCCAAGATCAAATCGGTGGATTACAGCGAGGCAGCTAAAATGCCGGGTGTGGTGGGTATTATTACTGAAAAGGATATCAAGGGCACCAACCGGGTGCGTGAAGCCAAGCCGGACAAGCCTCTACTGGTGGAAGACGTAGTCAAGTCTTACGGTGATGTTATCGCTATTGTGGCAGCCGGGACACGACATGAGGCCAGGGCGGCTGCTGAGGCTGTTAAAATCGAATATGAACCCCTGCCGGTATATATGACCACTAAAGAGGCTCTGGCCCCGGGGGCAATGCAGTTGCATGACTGGTCTCCCAACCTCATCTCGGAAACACCCATGATCAAAGGGGATGCCGAAAAAGCCCTGGCCGAATCGGAATACGTTGTTGAGGCCCACCTGACCACCCAGGTCAATCATCAGGCCCCCCTGGAGCCGGAAGTCACAGTCTGCTACCTGGACGGCGAGGGCGATGACGCCGAGCTGGTAGTAATCGGCCGCAGCATCAATATCCATCCCAATGCAGCGGTTATCGCTGAATCCGTGGGCTGGAAAAAGACACGCTATATCGAAGCCTTTTCCGGCGGACAGTTCGGGCAGAAATCGGCCATCATTACCGAAGCTCTGGCGGCAGCCGCCTGCGTCCATTTCCGGCGTGCCATACGTTATGTCCCGTCACTGGCCGAGTCGCTATTCATGAGTCCCAAACGGCATCCCTATGATATGGTGGTCAAGATGGGCGCCGACAAGAACGGGCGTTTTACCGCTTATTACGCCGATATGTATATCAACAAGGGATCTTATTTCCTGCTGGGCGGCCTCAGCGTGATGCGCACGCTGCATATGCTTTCCAGCGCCTACCAGATACCCAATGTCTGGGCGAGCTGTAAACTGATTTATTCCAACAACGCTTCGGGTGCGGCAGCCCGCGGGGCCGGACCGCCCCAGTCCAACTTCGGCGTGGAAACCGCCATTGATATGCTTGCCGAGAAAGTCGGTATGGACCCTCTCGAGTTCCGCAAGCTCAACTCGATGAAACCTGGTGAGACCACCTGTACCGGCCACAAGGTAGGCCAGTGGGAATTCCCGCAGATATGCGACGATATTCAACCCCACTGGGAGAGGGCCAAGAAAGACTGCGCCGCGTTTAACAAAAAGGGAGGAAACCTCAGGCGGGGAGTAGGCCTGGGGGTGCATGCTTTCGGCATCGGCGGCGCCGGCGACACGGGACATGTCTTCCTGGAGATAAATCCGGATGACAGCGTTACCCTCTACGGGGCTATTGCCGATCCGGGTGAGGGCAACGACGCCATGCTGACACAGGTGGCCGCCCATATTCTGGATATTCCTCAGGACAAGATCATACTTGATACCAGGGATTCCGGCAAGACGGTGCCTATGGGCCCGGCAGCCGGCAGCCGCATGACCTATATGGGAGGCGGAGCCCTTCAGAATGCCGCCGAGCAGATGAAAAAGGCCATGGATGAGGCCGGAAGCAAGACCTATGAGGGACTGCGGAAAGCCGGAAAGCCTGTACGCTATGAAGGCATCAAGAAGCTTCCCGAGGGCAAGTGGGACCCCAAGACGGGCCAGGGAGACTCCAACCAGTCGCATGTGCATAACATCCAGATGGCCGAGGTCGAAGTCAATATCGAGACAGGCGAGGTCAAGGTCCTCAAGATGACCACCTCTGTGGATTCCGGCCCTATCATCAACCCTCAGGCCCTCGAAGGCCAGCTTGAAGGCGGCATGGACCAGGGTATCGGTTTTGCTTTGAGGGAGGAATACATCCACGGCCAGACCAAGGACTGGATAACCTTCAAGTTCCCCACTATCAACGACATGCCGGAGTTGGAGCTGATCTTCCGGGAGACCCCCAGGCCGAACGGGACGCTGGGTTCGACCGGTATCGGAGAAATGACCATGATCTCTACCGCTCCTTCGATCACCAACGCTATCTACAATGCCTGCGGCGCACGTGTTAACGACCTGCCGGCAACCCCGGAGAGGGTTAAGGCCGCCCTGGCAGCAGCGAAAAAATAGGTTTATTACAAAAAGGCATTAAATCTAGCGCAGGCCGGTCCGTTAAGACCGGCCTGCGCGGTTTATGTTTCTCTCCATCTCCACGAAACAATCTGAAACCAATGAAAATTCATGCTGTTCATATAAATCCAGCCGGCGAGGATTCATATTGTTTATTAAGAATAATTGTAAAATAAACGAAAGATTTGTTTTTCCACAGATTTAGATTACCCCGAAAGTACTGACATTCTGGAGTCGACATCCGGGTCGCCAGAGGACTCCGCAAGTGGATAAGATGACCGGAGCCTGCTCGTCCCTGGCTCAGCCGGCTGCTCGACTCGACTTTCATACTTCATGGTGACTCTGACAAGAGGCATGGAC
>JAFGOB010000130.1 GCA_016926695.1 Dehalococcoidales bacterium
CACATAATCCAAACAAACCGCCTATCTTGAATCTAGATGGTTACACAACTAAAGCTATATCCGGTTAATAACAATAGGCCGAAACAGCTAAAGTCAGCACCTATGATTTAGATTGTGTTGTTAAAGTATTCGGAGTAAAGAATCGACCGGAATAATATTATAAAGGCAAAGTTATCGGCTCACATACCCAATATAGCGAATCTTATAAAGATTGGTTGTTAAAGTAATATCTCAAGGATAATGCTTTTTTCACAAAAGCTAGGGTAAAAATTAGAGAGGAAAACAAAAATACATAAAATATTCGATATAATCACAAATTATATTATCAACTAACTTGATAGCACCTCATCGTCTGTAATCCTATTGGAATGTGAAAACAGAAGTCTGTTTAGTAAACAGGAGGGTAATCATGGACCGCAACGAGGTTTCTACGGCTTTCGAGATAGTCATGGAAGAGGTGGAATCGTTGGTTGACAGTTTTAATAATGAAGGCGCGGAAGCCTTCCGTAAAGGGGATTATGACGCCGCTAAAAAGCTGATTGAAGACGCCACCCGCTTGACCGCTTTCCGGGGCAAGGTGCGCGATCTACAAAAAGAATGGGAAATCCTTTTCATCGGTAAAATACCCGCTAAGACAAAACGAAGAAAATATACATATCGTTTGGAAAAGGGATTGCGCACACCCACAGATGCTTTTCGCCGTCCCATTTTGGAAACTCTCCTTGAATCAGGTGGGTCAGCCCCTGTTTCCACAGTGTTGGTAATAGTCGGTGAAAAGATGAAAAACATTTTAAATGACTATGACCGTCAGCCTCTGCCCTCTCAGCCAAATATTACACGTTGGAACAATAACGCCCAGTGGTGCCGTTATACCCTTGTGCAGGAAGGTCTTTTGAAGTCTACCTCTGCCACTGGTATCTGGGAAATTTCGGAAAAGGGCAGGACATCCTTGAGGAACAGGGAAATTTGACACTGATATCCCCCCGGAGTCTATCAGTAATAATGAAAACAAGTGCCAATAATTACGCTTTTATCGACAGCCAGAATGTCAACCTCGCCATACAAAAACAGGGGTGGAAACTGGACTTCGCCCGCTTCAGGAAATATCTTTTTGATAAATATGCAGTCAGACAGGCGTTTTTATTCATCGGTTATATCCCTGAGAACCAGGCTTTATATACCAGTCTTCAGAAAGACGGGTTTATTGTGGTATTGAAACCAACATTATATTTGCCGGATGGATCAGTCAAGGGTAATGTTGATGCTGAGCTAGTTCTCCATACCATGATTGAGTATTCCAACTATGATAAGGCGCTTATCGTTACCGGAGACGGTGACTTCTACTGTCTGATAGAATACCTGCTTAAAAAAGATAAACTGTTAAACCTGATGATACCTGATATAGGCAAATATTCTTCTCTTTTCAGAAAACGCAGACAGTATCACCTGTATATGAATGGCTTGAGAGGCAAACTTGAGTATAAATAAAAAGAGAGGCATTGCCGCGGGACGGAACCCTTTGGTTGGCCTCTCATCGTGATTGTAACATAATGCTATCACTCAATCTGTACTTTGTCAACACGAGAATATCATAAACGAGCCTGGATATACCTGAATCATTCACAAAAATTACTGGAGGAGCCTGTGCCCACTCACGATATTATCGATAACCGCAAGGAAATACTGGCAGACCATATCAATCAAATACTCTGTTCCACAGAGTCAGGACGTTTTGCGGTTGGCTATTTCTTCCTTTCCGGCCTGACCAGCATTGCGGAAAACTTGAAAAATGTCAGTGAGTTAAAGCTCCTTATTGGCAATACCACCAACCGTGAGACGCTGGAACAACTGGCAGAAGGCTATCGGCGACTGGAATTGGTCAGGGATAAGGCTGAAGAACAGGCCTATCCAAAAAAAACGGAAGCCAGACAGATGACAGAAGACACGGCCTCCAATCTGCGTTCCAGCGCTGAGCTGATGGACCAGACGGATGAAGCTGAATCGCTGGACAAAAACCTGGGACTGAAGCAAAAATTGCAAAACCGTATTCAGGAAATACACGATACCATCGGTGAAGACTCAGCCATTCTCGACAGGACGGAACAGCTCAATGAAGAAGCGATGTATGCTATTTATGAAAAGAAGGGCGGCCAGCTCAGCTTGTTTGAAGATGCCGAAGATGAGCTGGTGGACCTGAATGAAGCCGAAGAAATTTTACGTCAGTTGAGAAATGAAAGACCGGAGGAATACGAACGGATTGCCGGTTTAAGAGACGGCATAAGGACAGGGAAAGTCTCCGGCATCAAAGGACTATATGTCTTTTGCCAGGCAGGACGCTACCAGCAGTTGTTTCAGATAGATGAAGCAGGAAATATGGCTATCAGAGATATTCCACGGATACTGGGTTCCATCAAGTGCGGATGGGATTTTGAAGCACAAAAACTGCCGGATTGATATAATGCAGCGGTTATGCGCGTAAAAAGAATTTTTTCTGAAGAGGTAAAACACCGGCAAACAGAGCGGGAACACACCCTTTCCTTAAGTCACGGTCAGAGGTATATTTTACGAGAGTTGCGGGTTTTGTTTACAGCAAGTAAAGATGAAGACCAGAAAGCCCAGATCAATATCCTGGAAAAGGCTTTCAGAGGCCCCTTAACGCAGGCGGTAAAAGGGGAACTCAATAAGGTGAGGCACAACAGCCTGACCGGGGTGAATTTGCTGGGTGTACTGAAAGACGTTTATCTTAAACACAATATGCAGGACTGGGCCGACCGACGCAGCCTCCAGATAGAAGACAACGAAACACCCAGAATCATGTGCAGTGAGGCCCTGGTGTGAGTCCTGTAATTGAACGGGAGCTGGAGAGTGACAACATAATTTAAGATAGGCGCTGGAGGGTAATAATAAGTACATATAAGGTGGGCGATATTGACTAAACAGGTTTTCAGTTGGAAAGGAAAGAGGGACAAGTAGAGATGTGGCATAATACACAGGCTGGTAGCAATGTAAAACGGTACGGATTGGGCTGACATGGAGGTCAGCCCCTACGAGTGGAGCGGCGGGTAAGATGTATATTATCAGTCGGGGAGGACTTTGCCGGGATTGAGGATATTATGGGGGTCGAAGGCCTTCTTTATTCTCTTCATGAGATCGATCTTCTCCGGGGAGGCCGCCAGGCGCAGGTATTCCCTTTTGTCATATCCCAGGCCGTGTTCTCCTGAAAGGGTACCGCCCATCTCTATGGCGGCGCGGTAGATATCGGTCAGCAGGTCTTTCATGACGGGCATATCGGCCTCCGTTCCCAGGGGGTGGAGATGAACGTTGCCGTCCCCGGCATGGCCCGAGCCGACGATACGGATGCCGTATTTATTGCCGATCTCCCTGACCTTATTTATGAAAACAGCTATCTGACTGCGGGGTACCACAGCGTCAATGGTTTCCAGCATACCGTTCTTCTTGAAGGCGGGCTGGAATTTTTCGCGCGCTTCCAGCAGGTTTCTCTTGGCGCTTTCACTGTTGGGGACGAAAATATCGGCGGCGCCCAGTTTGAGGCAGATGTCGCCGATGCGTTCCGCCAGCACGCAGAAGGCATCGTAGCTCTCGGATTCCAGGATCAGCATCAGGTAGGCGGAATAACCCAGCATGGGGATGTCCCTGCCGGTGAGCTGCTCGACCATGCGCAGAATATCCTCTTCCATGAACTCGATTCCCACCGGTAGAATGCCTTCGCGAAGAATTGCGGGGACGCATGCAATGGCATCCGAGAGGCTGTTGAAGGGAATAAAGAGGATCTCACGGTTGGCCGGCGTTGTAATAAGCTTGACGGTGACCTCGGTTATAACAGCCAGCGTACCCTCCGAACCGACAATAAGCTGGGTAAGGTCGTAACCGGTGGAGCACTTGATATATTTACCGCCCGTGCGAATAATCTCGCCGGTGGGCAGTACAGCTTCCAGTCCCAGCACCAGGTTGCGGGCCACTCCGTATTTAACGGCCCTCATGCCTCCGGCGTTGGTGGCTGCGTTGCCGCCGATAAAGGAGCTTGTTTCTCCGGGATATAGAGGGAAATAGAGGCCTTTTTCCTCAATGGCCCGGCAAAAATCTTGGAGGGTGACCCCCGCTTCAGCGGTGGCGCTGAAATTGGCCGGGTCTATTTCCAGCACCCTGTTCAGCCGTTCGAGTGAAAGCGTAATGCCCCCGAAGACCGGAAGGGAGCCGGCGGCAATGCCCGTGCCGGCGCCCCGGGGCGTCACCGGGACAATATGACGTCCGGCAAGCTTCAATATTTCCGATATTTGACCTGCATTCTGCGGCTTGACCACCGCTTCAGGCATGAAAGTGGTGGCAAGGGGGGACTCATCCCTGGCATAGTTCTCTTTACCTTCGTCCACCAGGATATTTTTTCTGCCGACGATGGCGGTAAGAAGGTCTATCAGTTCGGGGGTCAGTTTTTGGTAGTCAGTTGGTTGATTCATTTTTCTTCCTGTATCATATTCCGGACAGCGTGCGGTTCATGGCTTCCCAGTGAGTTCCTTTCCAGTAGACCCGCCGGCAGAGCGGGCACTCCATGTACTCCTTTTGCGTCTGCCAGACGTAGGGCGGGACCCTGGCCCGGGCGTCTTCCTTCCTGAGCGGTTGAAGGGGGTGATTGCATTCGATACAAAGGGAAAAAGGCTGAAGGTCCCCTGCCAGATCCAGATCCTTCATCACCTGTCTCATCTGGTACAGCGGCCTATCCTCCCGCAGCAGGACTGCCCTGATTTGGCCGCTGGCGATAGGCCTTCTCAAGGGTATGCGGGTATCTCTGGTTAGAATAATGCGGTCGCCGGCCAGCGCCATAGAGACCAGTTGGGTATCGTTTTCTCCGTTAAAAAAGAGCGTATCGTAGCCTACCAGCCTGAGTAACCTGGCCAGCTTGCCCACATTCTCATCCGCGATAAAGCGGGGTCTCGTCCCGGTCATCTATTCCCTATCATAACAGGTTTAGACCTCGATCTGCATGCCCTCATGAGCAATAGTAATAGAAGCATCAAGCGATTCCCGGACCAATTCCAGCTCGGAACGGATCTCAGCCTCATCGGCAGCGTTGACGTGGACGGCGAATACCCGGGGCAGGTAGCCTTTTATCCGGCGGAACTCCTCCAACTCCTGTTTCAGCAGGGATGGAGTGAGATGGCCGGAATGTTGCATGGACTCCGCCCAGCGATTGGTGGCGGTAAGATCGATAAAAAGTAACTGAGGTGAGATATTCTGCCAGAGCCCGGATAGACCTGCTCCCGTATCGCCGGTGTAAAAGAGGCTTTTACCGTCCGGTGAAGCGACCTGGTAGCCGAGGCTGGGCAGGGCGTGATTGACCGGGGCCGGAAGAATGGTATAGCCATCGATGTCGAAAGCCTGGAGCGGCTGTACGGTATGGATTTTCAGTGTCGGATCGTTCTGCGGTTTTTTCTGGAACTCTGAATAGACCTCGGAGTTCAAAAGGTGCCTGACAAGGCTGTCTGCGGCTACCTGATGAGTATAGACCGTCACCGATTTTCTGCGGAGAAAGAAATTCATGGAAAGGGCGGGTATATCCCGCATATGATCGTAATGGGCATGGGTCAGCAGGACAGCTTTTAATTTCATCTGGTCTCTGAAAGAAAGGGCGGAGGTGAGACCGCCCGCATCCAGTGCCAGGAATCCGTCCACCAGCAGGCAGGTATGCCGGGTATGCCTGGACTCCGAGTTATGAGCGCCGAGTACTTTTATCATCATAAGTAACTCCTCGCGATATACTATTATTCCGGCGATTATATATGTTTCATAATGTTCTAATACAATCTAAATTCAGATGGTAATGCATCTTATTTAGTTGCCGCAATAATAATACCAACGTAACAAATAAAGATATAACTCTCCACCCTGAGGATGCTGCGGCAACCTGCGGTTGCCGTCCCCCGATAGGAATAAAGGTAAATCGGAGTCCTCCAGCATGATAACAATTTTCAAGCTTTGTGCTATTTGCTTCAATGATTTTTGCGTTAGTATTAGTGTAGTACTCATAAACAGCTTTACAGTAGTATGAATCTAGAAGCATCCTGAACACTGTAAACCTGATTGACTGGCACTACACCGGCTATATATTTTATAGCAGAGGGGACGGACAGGTCAAACAGGACAGAGGGAGGGTTAAGGCATTGGAAGAAAGGGTTTTTAAAAAGGGGACCCCTTGCGCCGGATATAAAGGTGCACAAGGGATCCTATTTACAAACTCAGGATAATATTTAGTAAGGTACTACTTTCTCTCCAGTACCATTCCCATGCCCTGACCGCCGCCGATACAAAGCGCAGCCAGACCGTATTTGTTCTGTCTTCTCTGCATTTCGTACATAAGGGTTACAACGATCCTAGCGCCTGTGCAGCCGATAGGATGGCCGAGTGAAACACCGCCTCCATTGACGTTGCAGATGCCGGTATCGACACCCAGCTCCCTGATGCAGGCGATGGCCTGTGCGGCGAAGGCTTCATTAAGTTCAAAGAGGTTGATATCCTTAATGCCCAGTCCTGCCAGTTTGAGGGCTTTAAGGGTGGCGGGGACAGCTCCCATGCCCATGTAAGCCGGATCGATGCCGCCCGCGGAATATGACTTGATATAGGCGATTGGCTTGAGGCCGTATTTCTGTGCTGCTTCTTCCGACATGACCAGTACGGCGGCGGCCGCATCGTTGATGGATGAGGCATTGCCGGCGGTGATGGTACCGTCTTTCTTGAAGGCTGTTCCCAGTCTGGCCAGGGATTCAACCGTGCTCTCGCGAGGATGCTCGTCGACTTCAAACTGCCTGACTTCTTTTTTAACCTTGATTTCGACCGGAACGATCTCTTCTTTGAAGGCGCCTTTCTTGATGGCTGCGATAGCCCGTGAATTGCTTTCGGCTGAGAAGGCATCCTGTTCCGTGCGGCTGATATTATATTTAGCGGCGATATTTTCAGCCGTCATGCCCATATGGTAATTATAGAAAAGCTCCCAGAGACCGTCGTAGACCATTCCGTCCACCATCTCCGCATTAAACATCCTGGCTCCCCATCTGGCCTTGGGCAGGTAGTAGGGGGCCTGGCTCATGCTCTCGGTTCCGCCGGCCACGACCACGTCCGCATCTCCAGCCTTGATGGCCTGGGCAGCCAGAGCGACGGCTTTCAGGGATGAACCGCAGACCTTGTTAATCGTAACTGCACTTACTTCCTTGGGGATGCCTGCGTAGATCTGCGACTGCCGTCCGGGGCTCTGTCCCTGTCCCGCCTGGAGTACGTTGCCGATAATGACTTCATCGATGAATATTTCTTTAAGCGAGCTGTCATAATCATAATATTTCTTTTCCAGGTCAATCAGACCGACATCCTCGAAGGCCTTGGGCCGGGATTCATCCAGTTGGGGGTTGCGGCCCGGTCTGACGCCGACCTTTTTCAACGCACTTTTGATTGTGATAGCCTGTAGCTGTGCCGCGGGGACATCCTGCAAAGAACCGCCGAAGTTGGCGATGGCAGTTCTTGCACCACTGACGATTACGGCTTCTCTCATGAAAAACCCTCCTATTTAAATTTCTTGAACATCTTAATGTGGATATCTTATTTTAATCTATTTACGTTTATTATGCCAAATCAACAAGGCTCGTCCTATAAGAGTAGTGAACGTAACGGTACCAGATTGCGTCAGTCCCACGTGTATTTTTTCACCCTCACCCATCTCCTCTCGCATCGAGGGAGAGGGGATGGAAGGGGAGAAGTATGCATTGTGGAATAATTGATACAAGTAAGTGCTAAATTCCCGTGAAAGAGGGATTGCGTTTCTCATGAAAGGCCCTCAGACCTTCCCTGAAATCAGCGGTGGTCTTCAGATAGGTTAGCAGGGCGTCTTCCAGCTCCAGTCCCTGTTCCAGCGGTAGTTGCATACCTTTCAGCATAGCCTCTTTAGCCGCCCGGACGGCCAGGGGAGAGGCCCGGCAGAGCAGGCCGGCCCATTCCGCCGCGGTCGCGAGTAGGTCACGGCGGGGAATGACAGCGTTGATAAGCCCGATACGGAAGGCTTCGGCGGCGTCGACGGGCTTTCCTGTCAGAAGAAGCTGTGCGGCCAGGCACGACGGTATCTGGCGGGGCAGTCTCTGCGTCCCTCCCCAGCCGGGGATTATTCCCAGGGTAACTTCAGGAAAGCCGAAAACAGCCTCTGGTACAGCCAGGCGCAGATCGCAGCAAAGGGCCAGTTCCAATCCTCCACCCAGCGCCGACCCGTTGACGGCAGCGATCAGCGGCTTGGTAATTTCCAGACCGCGCATGAGAGTGGCCGGGAACGGACTATTCAGCGGCTTGCGGTCCTGCGCGGAGAGGCTTTGAAGGTCCATTCCGGCACAGAACGACTCTTCCCCGCTGCCGGTGATAATGCCGGCACGAAGCATGGGACTGCTCTCAAATTCCTCCAGCACCGCCTGTAATTCTTTTAATGCGGGAATGTCAAGGGCATTGCGGTATTGAGCACGGTCAAGCGTTATTATAGCGGTTTTTTCCTCTTGGCTGAACAGGATAGACAACTTCCACCTCCCCTGATAAGGACTAGCGTTACAGTACCTGTATATTTCGATATTTTCCAGGCAATTGTAGCAACACGGTTATTCGCGGTCAAGGAATCGAAAAAGAGTATTTTGCCGTATGTTACATTTGTTATATAATTATGTCATATCTTAATAATATCTTAACAATTATTGTTGACGATGGAGAAGCAGGCATGCCGGCCACAGAAGAGCGGGATACCTGCAAACGCGGAGAATGCAGAAGACCGGAGTCCGGCGATATACGGCTCAACCAGGCTCAGGACAAACAGGAAAATATAATAGCCGGATTGTGACAAATCTTTTAGTAATGCTACTATATAAGAAACGTTGAAGATCTGATTTTATGATGTTCCAACTGTCAATGGAATATATTGCTCTGGTTTTTCTGGCAGTTGTCGGGGTTCTGCAACTGGCGGCCATGCACGGCTGCTGGAATAAATTGGTATTTTTTCAGAACAGGTTGCTTGGACACATACTATCCGTACTGCTGGTCATCGCGCCCCTGATACTGCTGTTCACCTGGAATTACCGCAATGCCACCGGTATTATCCAGGGCACGGAACAGGCCGGACTGTTTGTCCTGTCAATGGTACTGGCTATATTATTTACGCTGGTATTATCATCCGCGTTAAACCATTCGGAACCGGATACAGTGCAGGGACAAAAGGAAGGGCTGGAGGTTTTGAAAGGAATGACATATCTTAAGGCTATTAGCCGCCTTTTGAGCAGGAAAGAATGATATCCGATATTCCTTTTTTCATGTTGATAAACGGCCTGGCGGGAAGAGCACGCTTTGCGGATGAACTGGTGAAAGGCCTGGCGGGCGATTACTTTCTACCGGTGGCCTGTTGCCTTATTCTGGTGGCCTTATGGTTCGGTACCCGTGAAAAAATACGCAGGCACCATTTGCAGGAGTGTATCATAGGCAGCCTGATGAGTGTCGGAATAGCCAACGGGTTTGTAAATCTGTGCAATAACCATTATTTCCGGGTGCGTCCTTTTAATGAGTTGAGCGGGGAACAGATTAACCTGCTTTTCTACATGCCGACAGATTCATCTTTTCCCTCCAATTTTACGGCCATGCTTTTCGCCCTGGCGGTACCGGTATTATTTAAAAGTACGAAATACGGTCTGATACTGATGGCGATAGCCCTGGCAGGAGGTTTTGCCAGGATTTACGTGGGCATTCACTATCCGTACGATATTCTAGGTGGTGCAGCCATAGGCATTTTAACCGGTATTCTGTCTTATGGCCTGGTGAAACTGATACGGCCTCTCCTTGACATAATCCTGGGAATTATGCGCAAACTTTTTGTGGCCTGAAGCTGATAGAATTAAAATATAAGGGTATTGATGGAGTCCGTCCGGCCGGTTACCGGAGAAGAGCTGGTTATGGATTTTCAAAATATAACACAAGAGATTCTTAATTTCACCGGTACAGTCAACATCTGGCTGGTTATTTCTCTCTTCGTCATGCTGTCGATCAGCGAGTTCGGCGTTTCCATTCCCTATCTCATGGAGACGATCTGGATACTGGTGGGGTACCAGTCGTTAAACGGGGAATTACCGTTCTTCTTCCTGGTGATACTCTGGATAACAGCGATGTGCGGCAGGACATTCGGGGCGGTTATACTTTACCACCTGGCCAGGTTCAGCAGCAATTGGTTAATCAGAATGTACCGGCGGATATTCAGGGCGGCGTTGGAATCCAGGGAAAATGCCGGCAGAGCGGTGGAGAATACTGCTGCCGGTAAACAGAGTATATTTGTCAGAGTATGGAACAAAATCAACTCGCTTTCACCTTACTCCGTGGCCTTCGGCAGGCTGATCTGGATGAGGGTGCCTTTAACCCTGACACTGGGATTCAGGAAACAGATCAAAATACTGGTACCCGGGGTGATGATATCCAGTATGATATGGGATACCACCTATATAATGGTAGGTGTGATCGGGGGAGATGCCCATCTGGAGCCTTTCCAGATCGTTCTTTTCTCTCTCAGCGCCCTGACGTTTATTTACGGTTTCATATTTCTTGCCCGCTGGGTGAAAAAACTGGTCGAATCAAGGCAATATCACAAGGCTGCCCACAGGGCCTGAAGACATATCAGGGCCTGATACAGCGGAGAACTAGTTTTGAGTATTCTCACAGGGGAAACTCCTGCGTACCGCCTTTGACAGGGCGTTCAAACCCAGCGCCAGGCTGGAAAGCTCCTCTTTATTCAACTGGTCCAGAATTGTGGACATCTGGATCTTGTTGTTTGTTTTCAGCGTGCTTAGCAGGTCCTGGCCTTTTTGAGTAGCTTGCAGCAGCATAATACGACGGTCTTCCGGGTTTTCCGTACGGCTGACCAGACCCTGTTCAACCAGCCGGTCAACTATCCCGGTGACGTTAGGCGGGGTTACCCTGAGCGCTTCCGCCAGTTTTTTAAAACTGGTCTTTTCCTTATCCACGATAAAGAAGAGGCTTTTAAGCTGGGCAATGGTGAGTCCGAGTTCTATCCACGGCTCAGCCGCGAAGTGTCCCATTACCTTATTGGTCTGTCTCTGAAGGTCAATGATTTGATTGATCAGCTCCGCTTTTTCCATCGCTTTATTATTCCTCTCTTTATCAAAATTGGATGGATTATTATTTCATCTTTTCAGGACGGCTGCCGCCCGGATACTTTGACAATCAGTAATAAAGAATAATAAAGAACAGTAAATAAGGCTACCGTACTTTACTGTAATCGGGGGAGTGTTGTCAACCTGTAACAAAAATAGTAAAACGTCCGGATTTTAGATTTTCAAAAGGCGGTCCGGCCCCAACACGGAGGCGGATGGATTTGTAAGTACACATGTTCTAATGCTACAATTATAGAATGTCTGTAAAGGGGTAAGAGACTATGCCGCTTGGTTCAATTATCGTCAGGGGTGCGCGGGAGCACAACCTAAAAAATATAGATGTGGTGATTCCGCGTGACAAACTGGTTGTCATTACAGGCGCTTCAGGTTCGGGGAAAAGCTCTTTGGCTTTCGATACGATCTACGCGGAAGGACAAAGACGCTATGTTGAATCACTCTCGGCTTATGCCCGTCAGTTTCTGGGCAGGATGGAAAAACCCGAGGTAGACTACATCGAGGGGCTGAGTCCGGCCATAGCCATCGATCAGAAGGGCGCCAGCCGCAATCCACGCTCAACCGTGGGTACGATAACCGAGATTTACGATTATCTGCGCCTGCTGTTCGCCAGGGTGGGGCATCCTCATTGTCCCAACTGCGGAAGGGAGATCAGTGTGCAGTCCGTGCAGCAAATCGTGGATGCCATACAGAACATAACCGCCGGGACCAGAATCATGATCCTGGCGCCCCTGGTTAAAGACCGCAAGGGTGAATACCAGAACATCTTCAACGATTTGAGAAAGGACGGGTATTCGCGCGTACGGGTAGACGGACAGATATATGACCTTTCCGAAGAGTTCGATCTGGATAAAAATAAAAAGCATTCCATTGAAGCTGTAGTGGATAGAATAGTCACCGGGCAAATCGGCAGCCAGGCGCGTATCGCAGACTCGGTTGAGACCGCTCTCAAGCTGGGCTCGGGCGTGGTGCTGGTCTCAATAGTAAACGGCGAAGAGATGCTTTTCTCCGAGCATTTTGCCTGCGTTAACTGCGGAATCAGCCTGGGAGAGATAGCGCCAAGGACGTTCAGCTTCAACAGCCCTCACGGGGCCTGTAACGAATGCAGCGGACTGGGAGTGAAGATGGAAATAGACCCGGACAGGGTGATTCAAAATAAAGAACTTTCCATCGCGGAAGGGGCCATCAGCCCGTGGCAGTTTCAAAACTGGTATTTCTATACCCTGGAATCGCTTGGACGGAGGTATGGTTTCTCGTTGAATACCCCTATCAGAGACCTGACAGAGAAACAATATAATATACTTATGTACGGGGAAGGCGGAGATATACGCCAGTACCGCAGCCGTTTCGGACGTGTCAGGCAGCATACGGATGGCTTCGAAGGAATAGTACCACGAATGAATCGCCTCTATCACGATACGGAGTCAGCGAACTCGAAAGCGGACATCGAACGGTATATGGTGGCCAATCCCTGTCCTGTCTGTGAGGGAAGAAGGCTCAAGCCTGAGGCGCTGGCCGTAACCATAGGCTCTGAAAATATTATACAGGTTACATCCATGCCCGTCAGCCAGGTTGTGAACTGGATTACGGCGTTGAACAGAGCGGAGAGTCCGGTATTGTCGGACAGGGAACAGTTGATTGCCCATCAGATTTTGAAAGAGTTAAATGCCCGGCTGGGTTTTCTCAAGGATGTAGGGCTGGACTACCTCACTCTGGAGAGGACTGCCGCTACCCTCAGCGGCGGAGAGGCACAGAGGATACGCCTGGCAACCCAGATCGGCAGCGGGCTGATGGGAGTGCTCTATATCTGCGACGAACCGACAATCGGCCTGCATCCGGCGGATGATTCCCGTTTGATCGGTACATTGAAGAGGCTGAGGGACCTGGGCAATACCATACTGGTGGTGGAACATGATGAGGCCATGATGAGATCCGCGGATTATATTGTGGACATGGGGCCCGGCGCAGGTGAGCATGGCGGTTACATTGTAGCCGAGGGACCGCTGGAAGATATTTTAGCGTGCAGCAGGTCCGTTACGGGACAGTACCTGAGCGGATCGAAGAGTATTTCCATGCCGCGGCAGCGCCGCCCGGGAAACGGGCACGAGATATTGATCAAGGGAGCGCGCCAGAATAATCTGAAAAATATTGATGTCCATATTCCGCTGGGACGTTTCGTATGCATTACGGGGGTTTCCGGCAGCGGAAAAAGCACCCTGGTGGATGATATTTTACATAAAAAGCTATCCCAGGTATTTTACCGTACAAGGGATATCGTAGGGAAATGTGATGAAGTGAGAGGGGTTGAGCATATTGACAAGGTTATCAATATCGACCAATCTCCCATCGGACGCACGCCCCGCAGCAATCCGGCGACTTATGTAGGAATGTTCGGCGCAATCAGGGACCTGTTTGCCGCGGTACCCGAGGCCAGGATGCGCGGCTATAAGCCGGGACGTTTTTCGTTCAATGTTAAAGGCGGAAGGTGCGAGTCATGCCGGGGCGAGGGTTTCCTGGAGATAGAGATGCAGTTCCTGCCGGATGTGACGGTACCCTGCGAGGTATGCAAGGGCAGCCGTTATAACCGTGAAGCCCTTGAGATAAAATTCAAGGGAAAAAACATCGCCGAGGTACTGGATATGACGGTGGAGCAGGCCCTGGCTTTTTTCGAGCATATTCCCTCCGTACACCGTAAACTGGAAACACTGCGTGATGTGGGACTTGGTTACATTCACCTGGGGCAGCCAGCCCCTACTCTATCAGGCGGGGAAGCGCAAAGAGTGAAGCTGGCAACGGAGCTATCCAGGCGTTCTACCGGACAGACGCTGTATCTGCTGGATGAACCTACCACGGGACTTTCCTTTGAAGATGTGGCGGCCTTATTGAGGGTACTGCAAAGGCTGACTGACGCCGGAAATACCGTTGTGGTAATCGAGCATAACCTGGATGTGATCAAGAACGCTGATCACATAATCGATCTCGGTCCGGGGGCAGGAGACCGCGGCGGCTACATAATTGCTACCGGGACGCCGGAGGAGGTTGCCGGGCAGGCCGGTTCCGCTACCGGGCAGTACCTGGCCGGGATATTGAAGCGAGAAAATAAACCCGTATTGACGGGGTAGCGGTACCCGGATATGATAAAGTATGATAAAGCAGGAAGAAAAATAGGGGCCACGGCCCCTATTCGTTTTATGGCAGGGATGAGCATTGAGTGGAGATAGTCCATATCAGCCGGGCGGAGAGCATAACGTCCCCGGAAATAGTGTTTTTTACGGGTATGTAACCGTCGCCTGCTCTTTTGTTATCATGCTGGTGATTTTCGGGACAAACTACAGCTTTGGGGTATTTTTTGACCGTTTGCTGGAGGATTTCGGCTGGAGCCGGGTGATTACCTCAACGGGCTATGCCATTTCTCAGCTTCTGGGCGGAGTGATGGGAATTTTAACCGGCAGACTGAGCGACCGTTTAGGTCCTCGCTTTGTAGTGATGATATGTGCTTTAACCATGGCGGCCGGATGTATTTTGATGTCCCGTGTAAGTCAGCCATGGCACTTGTACTTTTTTTACGGTGTGCTGATGGGGTTCGGGGTGGGGGGCGCTTCCATACCGCTTTCTTCCAACATTTCCCGCTGGTTTGTGAAAAGGCGAGGGTTAATGACCGGAATCGTAGTGGCAGGCATCGGCACCGGTACCATCCTGATGCCCCCGCTGGTCAATATCATGGTGGAGAACTTTGGCTGGCGCCAGACCTTTATTATTCTCGGCATAGCCGTGCTGGCGGTTGTTATCCCTCTGTCCATGTTGCTCAGACGGCAGACAGCGGGTAATGCCAGGCCTGATTCCGCAGACAATGCATCATCAGACCATGAAAGTGCATGGAGACACGGGAATGGTCTTACATTCCGCCAGGCTATGAGTACGCCCTCGTTCTGGATTATCTGTACGCTGTATGTTTGTTTCGGTTTCTACGTGCAGTCAGTTATGGTGCATATAGTACCCTATGCCAGGACACTGGGGATCGAGGCCGGCAGCGCGGCGATGATCATGTCCTTTCTGGGAGCCGGCAGCATTCTGGGACGTATTGTGATGGGAAGCCTGAGTGACAGGCTGGGGGTCAAGTATACACTGGCTTTCTCACTGAGCCTGCTGCTGCTGACCTTCATCTGGCTTCAGGCAGCCGGAAGCCTGTGGCAGCTTTATCTCTTTGCCGCTTTTTACGGATTTGGATACGGATCCATGATCGCCCAGCTCACGCTTGCTCCTGCCAAATTGTTCGGTCTGGTATCACTGGGGACGCTGGTAGGGGTCGTTACCTGTGTGTATACAGTCGGAGGGAGCGTGGGACCCATTGTCAGCGGTTATATCTATGACATCAGCGGCAGCTACCGCAGCGCCTTCATATTTTTTATAGCCCTGGCGGCGGCCGGACTGGCCATGGCGTTATGCCTGAGACTATCCGGCAAAAGAGAGAGAGGATAGTATGGAATTCCAGGGAACTGTAAGACAGCAGGGCGATTCGCCTGAAAAGCATGGCCTGTATTACGGCTACGTTATTGTGCTACTCTCATTTCTGATGATGGTGCTGAGCTGGGGTATTTACTATAACTACGGTGTGTTTTTCACATCCTTTACCCTGGAGTTCGGTTGGAGCAGGGCCGTCACATCCGGAGCATTTTCCGCCAGCGTGCTGGTAGCCGGGCTATTCGGTATTTTCACCGGAAGAATCAGCGACCGTTTCGGATCGAAAATGGTGTTTGTAGTCTGCGCCGTCCTGCTTTCCATGGGTTATGTCCTGATTTCGCAGGTACACAGCGCGTGGCAGTTTTACCTGATATATATCATTTTGTATTCGGCGGGCGCGGCAGGATTCTGGACGCCGCTGGTAGCCGGAGTAGCTCGCTGGTTCACGGGAATGCGCGGTCTGATGACGGGCATAGTCAGCGGGGGAATAAGTTTCGGGACGCTGGTACTTCCGCCTGTTGAAGTCCTGCTTATCTCCTCATTCGGGTGGAGGACAACGCATATCATTATCGGTCTGGTCATTCTGGCGGCAGTGATGATATCAGTCAGGTTTTTCAGGGACCGTCTCCCTCAGGACATGGCCGGGCCGGACGGTCAGGAGCGGTATGTCAGGGGGAAGGTCCCCGTACAACTGTCCTTTTCACTGAAAGAGGCTATTGCCACCTACCAGTTCTGGATAGCATGCTTCATCTACCTGTGTTTCGGGTTGATCCACCTGACAATAATGGTACACATCGTTCCCTTCGCTACAGGCGCGGGCATTTCAGACATGAAAGCGGCGGTCATCCTATCGATTATCGGCGGCACCGGTCTGGCCGGCAGGGTAGGAATGGGACTGCTTGCCGACAGGCTGAGGGTAAAAACCTCTGCTATTATTTGTCTTACCCTGATAACCTGCGCACTAGTCTGGCTGCAGTTTTTTCAGAACCTTTGGCATCTTTATCTATTTGCCGTAGTCCTGGGTGTTGGATACGGAGGTCTTTCCTGTCTTCAGTCCCTGGTGGCAGCCGAGCTTTACGGCCTGATGTCACTGGGGGTTATTACGGGCATTTTCAGTTTTTCTTTTCTGATAGGCGGCGGAGCCGGCCCGGTGCTGGCAGGTTTTATATATGATATAAGCCTGAACTACCAACCGGCCTTTGTCTTATGCCTGGTGCTGGCGGCACTGGCCCTTACGGCCAGCCTGGCACTGAAACCTCCGGTTAAAAACAGGCATGCGGGCTATTTCCCGGTAGAAGGCTAAATGTATCTTTTTACGGTAATCGTTTAAGAGAAACGAATGCCGGAGAAGCAACTATAATAGCCATCCTGATATGTTACAAAAATTACTTGTCGTTGGCGTAACAAAAGATCTCGAGGGAAATATAGAGCGTTAGAAATGAAGTGAGTATTTAAACAGTGGATTCAACATTGAATAAAAGACTTAAAATAGCTTTGATCGGTCCTTATCCACCGCCGTACGGAGGGATATCAACTCATATCCAGAGACTTCAAGATACGCTGGAGCGAAAAACTACCAATGCCTGGTCTATGAACGGGGCGTACGGAAACCCAACCATGGGAAAGTGATAAGGATTAATAATACCAAAAGGTGGTTGTCAAGACTGTTATTCAAGCCCAGAGAAGACATAATCCATCTGCATAATGCGGACTGGAAAATTACCAGTACTACAAAGAAAAAATAGAGAAAAAAGAAGCAAACTACGCGGAGGGGATTATTGAGATCTACAGCAGGCTCAAACCCATGCCAGGGTAAATCCGCTACATGCGGAGTATTTTCCGTAAGAAATCGGACAGGGATAACTAAAAAAACATATATTTATTTTCTGGTCCAGTCAAGCGTTGTAGCGGAAGGATTCATCCAGTGAACAATGGAGATAGTATACGGTTGTCAGAATATCAAGACCTGAGAGAAAACTGGAAATACAGATTGCCCCGGGCCGGGATAGTCAATAACTCGAAATTCTACTGCGAATTGAAAAAGGGTAAGAGCGTTCTTCACATCGGATGCACCGATCATCTGGAAATAATCGATGACAAGAACAAGAAATCCAACTATTTGCACATGAAACTTGGAGAATATGCTTCGGTACTGCGTGGAGTAGATATAAACAAGGAGGCTATCGACAATCTGGGTGTATTTTTACATTCAGTCAAGAAGTTCATGTCTTCCCGCAGCATACTGGCGATCGGTACTCCAAACGCACTGAAAATATATAATAGTTTTACGGTATTAAAAGGTTATGAGAAGGTAAATCCGGATCACAGGTACTTGTCTACACCGGTCTTAGAGAGCCAGGCTTCCGGCGTTTTGAGAGCCACCCTTCCGGATATAAGAGCCAACCTGTTAAACTTATTCAAATGCATG
>JAFGOB010000131.1 GCA_016926695.1 Dehalococcoidales bacterium
ACCATCCGATCAAGTCATCTTTTTGAACTGCCTACACGGTCACTAACCCCAAACTGGATACGGTCATAGAGTGCGAGCGTCAACAGTTAAAATCACAATCCACCCCTCCATGAGATGCTTCGCAACGCTCCAGCATGACACCCACAGCGGTCATACAATTGATAAACAGACCTTTTTGCCCTAACGTCATATATTAAAACCGAAGTTTCCACCGATCAGTAGGTAGTGCCCAGCTACCTACCATTAGCTAAAGGAGAATGGATAAAAATATTGACTCGGTTCGCTGACCGGGCCGATAAGTGGCAGCCGTCCCCCGACAGGAATAAAGGTTTATCGAGGTCCTCCAACATGACAAAATATTCCTTGCTTCGCGCTGATTACTTCAATAATTTTTACGCTTGTATTATTATGTCATGTAAAATAAAACAAGTAGAGTTTTAGTTTACCCTGCTTTCATTTAGTGTCCATTACTGCGAAGAGTGGTTTTCTAAAAGGATCTTCCCTATTCCCTCTCTTCCCTCCTCCCTGAAACTCTCCCCCCAAACCCCCTCCCTGAGCGTTCCTTCACCTGCCATGACAGCCATGACGATATGCGGAGCGATGTATTTTAAGGTCAGCGTACCGTGCACCAGTCAGCGCGATAAAAACAACGCCGTGCTGGTATTGAAACGTAGCGGCGAGCCTCCCGCGAAAAACTGTTCACTCCACTGGTCTTTCCTCATTAACGGGTCTGACGGACTTTAAGGACTAACGCTGCCCGTAACGACCAGGGTCTGTCCCACGATATCGCCGGCGGCGTCCGAAGCCAGGAATACCACTGCGCCGGCAATATCACCCGGCTCGGTCAGACGGCCGATAGGGATGGTTTTGGCAAAATTCTCCAGCATGCCGGGAGGAGCGTTGCGGGCAAAACCGGTTATGGCCGGGCCGGGTGAAACGTTATTCACATTGATTTTTTCAGGCGCCAGCTCTTTGGCAATCCCCATGCTGAAGGCTATTATACCCGCCTTGGCGGCGGCATAGGCGGCGGTGTGAAATCCCCCGTTGATCCCCGCTCCGGAAACCAGGTTTACTATTTTACCCCCTTTCCTGCGGGCTATCATGTGGGAGGCCGCCGCCCTGGTACAGTGCATTGTCCCGTTGAGATTGATATTGATATCGCTGTTCCATTCCTCCTCGGTCATTTCCAGAAATGCCTTTGGAGGGGTACATGCGCCGGCGTTGTTCACCAGGATATCGATACCGCCGAAGGCAGCCGTAGCCTGCCTGAACATGCCGTCAACCTCCCGGGCGCTGGTCACGTCGGCCTTGATTGCCAGCGATCTCCGTCCCAGGGCTTCGATCTCCCTGGCGGTCTGCCGGGCCCCTTCCAGGTCGATATCATTCACCAAAACGTGGCAGCCCTCTCTTGCCAGCGCCTCCGCGATGGCCTTCCCGAAGCCGATCTGGCTCCCGGCGCCGGTAACCAGCGCTACTTTATCCTTCAGTCCCGTTTCCATCAGATCCCTCCTGCCTGCTTTCTTCCTGATGTATTCAGCGTTGCTCCTTCACGGAAATCCCGGGGACGCTGCGGCTGGTCTCCGTAGCACCCACGATACTAATCGGGTTTGAGGAGGACTAATGCACCCCCATCCTGTCCTTCCCCCGTCTTCCTTTTCCAAAGGAAGAAGCTGTTTGTGCCGGTATTGCGCCTGTAACAACTGAACCGGCCCCTATAAACGGATTTTCAGCGCATAAAGGCTCTATGCGAATATGTGCCCCCTCAATTTCCTGAACCCCGTCAGGCCCTCTCCCAAGCTGAGGAGAGGAAAAGAGAGGCAAACTTAATCCTGAACTCATTTCAGGCCCCTTCCCGTGGAGCTTCTCCAGGGGGGAAATAGTGGTACTTATTTGTATTCTGGTATTTGAATATTGTTCGATCGTTGTATTTTGTCTCTTGTTTCTTGTCTCTTGTCTTTACGGTGCTCCGCTCCAGGGCATTCCGCCTCCCACACACAGCCTGTCCCCTGTTATATAAGAGGACTCTTCGGAAATCAGGAAAAGTGCGGCTGAAGCGATGTCCTCCACCGTGCCTTCCCGCTTCAAAGGGATCCCTTCAGCCATTTTGTTCATAAAGGAGTCCAGATCCTTGACCGCCGTCGGGGCGAAATCAGCCGTCATGGCCGTGCGGATCATACCCGGCAGGATTGCATTGACGTTGACATGGTACTTCGCCAGCTCGAGGGCTATATCCTGCGTCAGGGCCAGTGCTCCTGCTTTGGCCGCCGCGTAGTGTATGGAAAAAGCCGCCGGTACGATCCCGGCCAGCGAGGAAATGTTGACGATCTTTCCGTAGTTGTTGGCTTTCATATGCGGCGCGATGGCCTGGCAGCAGAGGAAAATGCCCTTCATGTTTATGTCCACTACTCTGTCGTACTCCTCCTCGGTGATATCGTTTATCAGCTTGGGCGGCTTGCCTATCCCGGCGCAGTTGATCATGAAATCGATTTTACCGAACTGATCAATGGCCTTGCCCACCATTTCCCTGACGGACTTCCCGCTGGAGACGTCGCAGTGGACGGCTGCCGCTTTTCTTCCCTTTCCTTCAACCATCTTCACCGTTTCGGCTGCGTCCTCATCCAGCACATCGGCTATAACCGATGAACAGCCTTCACTGGCAAACCTGAGGGCGATAGCCCTGCCCATCCCACGGGCACCACCCGTGATAATGGCAGTCCTGTTTTCAAGTATCATCTTTTACCTTCCTCCTGCTTATGTTAATCGGCTACTCTTTCACTGAAATATAGTTGGTGGACTCAGAGGCCGCATTGGGGTCAAAGGTCTTCTTGACCTTCCTTAGCAGCTCATGATAGTTCATGGTATGGGGCCCGTACATATCATGCAGGGCATCGCTCCAGACATGCTGCGGTACTCCGAAACGGCCTTCTATAGCCCTCTTGTTGGCCTCATAGTTCAGCATCCCCTGTACTTTTTCATAGGCATCCGGAGTCTGCGGATTATAGCGTATCAGGATCTCACCGTGCCCGGTATGCCCATGCTCGATGGACTGCACGAAGGGATGGATGCTTTCCGCCAGTATCAGACCTTCTTCTATCAGTTTTTCCTTGAGATACGAGGTGGCGGAAATGAACTCTACCATCAGGGGAAACAGGTCCGAACCGCCGACCGTTCCGC
The DNA here is from genome assembly GCA_016926695.1 of Dehalococcoidales bacterium. The sequence continues at coordinate 3,175 of JAFGOB010000131.1, forward strand.
CTCCTACCCCGGTGGCACGGGAGGTCTCGCGGATCGACCCCACCACCCGGATGAAGCGCCACAGGAAGCCCGCCCCCAGTTTGGGGTCTTCCATGTGGGGCAGGGACTTGCCTCCCACATCCCTCATGATCTGCTCCAGTACCTTCTTCTTGTATTCGAAATCCCGTGTCGAGTTGCCGGAAATTATCAGCATAAATCCCGGTCCCTGGACGGCTTTTTCAAACTCCCGCATGTACTTGACGTCTTCGTCGTTATTGGTGGCGATATTGGAGGCCAGCATGGCGGCGTTGAAGCCCATCAACTCCATTCCGATCTCACTCTCGCCGATCCTGAGGACCGCGTCTATCAGGATATCCAGCGTCTTGAAGGAATAGTAGCGGATCAGCAGGTTGGGCGGGATGTAAGGCGGGCTGTAGCAGGGTGAGACCCCCTCCACCGGAAAATCAGCCGGTCCGGCCCAGTGATAGACCTTCTGGGCGGCTGCGGTGAATACCCCCAGCCCTCCCAGCGGCGTGGTGTTGCCCCGGATAATTCCCCTCAGCGAAGGTCCCGGACCGTCCCCGCAGAACCACTCGTCCGCCGATCCCAGTGAGCCGAAACGCACGACATCGCCCTCGCCTGTAACCCACTCCATCGCCAGCAGGTTGCGCTCTCCGTAGCTGCCGCTCTGGCTCAGGTGCCCCAGGTTGACATGGGCTGCCAGGGGAAGCGCCGAGCAGTTGGCGCCCGCGCCCGTCACGTTGCAAGTCAAACCCCTTTTCATCAGCTCGGCCTGAAGCTGTGCCCCGATCACGTAAGGCTCCACCACGGCATACAGGCTCTTCTCATTGATTTCAAGTATGCGGTTCATTCTGCGCAGATCGATCTTGATGCAGTTCGGCCCCGTGGGATCACAGTACAGCCAGCCCGTGCTGGAAGCCTTGAACTGTACTCTGTATTTGTTGCACAGCTTCACTATGGAGGACACTTCCGCCGTGCTGGCGGGCAGGGTAACCGCTTCAAAGCGGGGCAGGTATTCGCCGCCTCCCTTTAGAGTGGCCTTTCTGACCGGCATGGCATAGGACTCGGTTACCACGGGATCGTCCGATACAAACTCGGGGCCAAGTATATCCTGGAGGGCTCGGTAAAAGTTTTTGTTAAGAGCCATTGTCAGCTACCTCCTCTACTTGATTGATTTTTCCAGGAGTTCGACCACGTCGCAGACCTCGATTTTCAGGCTGCTCCCCTTTAATGCGTCCCTGAAGTTTTTCAGGCAGCCGGGACAGGCCGTAACCAGGATCCCGGCTGCCGTATCACGGGCCTCTTCCAGTCTTTCTCCGGCCGTCCAGGCGGCGTATTCGGGATTGTTCTCCTTCACTCCTCCCCCTGAACCGCAGCACCATGAGTATTCCCTGATTCGCTGCATCTCCGCCAGGGTTATGCCGGGGATGCTTTTAAGCACCCGGCGAGGGGGCTCGTAGGTCCCGCTGGCGCCGCGGCGGAACTGCTTGGGTGGATCGAAAAGCCTCATATGCCCGGGAATTACCTTCCCCTGCCAGTGTATCCAGCCCTCTCCCTGCCTTCCCAGGTTGCAGGGATCATGGTAGGTCACCCTGGCTTTGACCTGCCTGGACGGCTTGAGCCGGCCTTCAGCGATCAGCCGGTCGAAACATTCCGTGGTATGCACTACCTCCAGGTCGCCTTTCAGGTTAAACCTGTCATACAGCACCTTGAAGGCCTGGTAGCACTCGGCACAGCCGGTCACCAGCGTTTTGATCCCGGCCTTCCTGATCATCTCCATATTGCGTTTGGCCTGGTCAAGAAACTCCTGCCGGAAGCCCATACGGAAAGCCCGACCCCCACAGCAACTTTCGCCCGCCCCGGCGATTCCCACGTCCACCCCGGCTTTCTGAAGCAGCCTGACATTGGCCTGTGCTATCTTCCACATGTCCCGGTCAAAACAGGTACGGCAGCCGGCAAAATACAGCACCCCCGTTTTTTCCCGCCTGATGTCTTTAATTGTCATATCCTCCACCCATTCCCCCCTCCCTGCTTTAACTCCGGATACCATGCTGCCGTTCTTTTTGATGTTATCTACCAGGCCCTTCAGTACCGGCGGCGCGTGCCCGTCATCCACGCACTTGATGCGTATTTCATTCAAAGAGTCCTGCACTTCCATGTCCATGGAATACTTGCAGGAGACATCGCAAGCCCCGCACATCTGGCAGTTATATATTACCTCCAGCAGCTTGTCCGTGTAGTCCAGCCTGTCCGTCAGCATCGATGTACCGAATACCATGCGGCCTCCGCCCGAATAGGTGTGATACTCATACCTGGAAATGCTGGGGCAGACATTGATGCGGTCGTAACCCCTGACCCTTTCCAGGGGAATAAATTTGCAGGCCGAACAGCGGCGGCAGGTCTCCATATCGTTGCGGTAATCTTCTATAACCATTCATTCCCCTCCTGCTTCTATGCCTTCAACCTCAATCAATATAGCTAACTAACTCCACTTTTCTCTTTATCTTCATCATTAAATATATATGCTACTGTGGGCTGGAGAATCAAGGCACAAATCCCGGCTCGTCATTGCAGGCCTCCTTCTCTCCACGAAGCAATCTGAACCTCTGTAAATTAAAGCTATTCATATCAATCCAATCAGCGAGGATTCATATCGTTAATCAAGACCGGTAATAAAACAAATAAAATATAATTTTTCAACATAACTAAAAACAGAGCTTCCCGGGATTCATGATATTGTTGGGATCCAGTATTTTCCTGACCTTTTTCAGAGCGCTGACCGTGGCCGCGTCCGCGTTCATTATCAGGGAGGTATTTTCACCGTACGGGCGGGAGAAAAAGGCCCCCCGGGACATCAGGTTTTTCACGGCCAGGCGCGATAGAGCCTTGACCTGCTCCGACTCTTTCCTGTCCTCCGGATCGTAAAACAGGTTGAACTCACAGTGGTAGCTGGTCCCCTGCACCAGGGGCTGTATGTAGACTCCCATTTCGGGAACAGGATAGCCGCTTTCTCCGGCCAGGCCCTCCATGACGTCGATCAGCCCGGCCACCCTGTCATAGTTGCTCAGGAAGAATATATCCTGGCAGGCACCTTTCCGACGCAGCTTCCAGTAAGGCTCAGCCGAAGGACTACGGGCTATGTCCAGGAGATCGCCGGCGGAAACCTGCCCCAGTACCTTTTGCCCGGCCAGACCGGTTTTCTGGCCGATGTCAGCTATATCCAGCACCTGCCCGTTAACCCTCTCCCCGGGGAAATATTCATAGCCGGCCACATTGTAAAGCAGTATCCAGGGAGGCAGGGATTTCTTTATGTTTTGATATTCCGCCGGCCGCTTACCACCAGAAACAGACGCTATGGCCTGACTGTTCAGGATAAAACATTCATTTACCAGTCTCAGCCTTATCAGCCAGTGCACCATCTCCATGATCCTGTTGATATCCTGCGAGCCTGCCAGGAAAGGCTCCTCCATCCGGGGTAATATTTCACACCGCGCCGAAGCCCAGGTAACTATACCCATCGTCCCCTGTGAGCCCTGGATCAGCCTGTACCAGGAATTCGAAGAGGGACCGGCAGCCTCCTTCTGGGCTCCTCCCACCGCCCACTGCTCTTCTATCGTTCCCGGCCCGGCGGCGGCGCCCGTCCTGAAAAGCTGACCGCTGCCGAATATCACCTCGACATCGCACAGAGGGTCCGCGATATCCCACTGGTATACAGGCATGATTACCGGCTCTCTTTCCAGCATGCTGGCAGCGACAGACTTGGTTTTTCGGGGCGCGAATGGCATATTCAGCCGCATCCCGCTTTTAGCCGCCGCGGATATCAGTTCACCAAACGTCACTCCGGGCTCAAACATGATCACCCTGGCCTGCCGGTCCGTATGAAGAATCTTTTTCATGCCGCTAAGATCGACAATAATCGTCTCACCCGCACCGGGGATGGTATCCCCTCGGAAGTGCGGCGGTCCCGAGCTTACCGCTGTCAGGGGTGTCAGGCTTTCGTTTGCCAGCCTGACGATCTGTTCGATTTCCCGGCTGTTCCCCGGTCTGACCACGCACTCCGGCATGATGCGGTCCGCAAAGCTGATATCACGGGAATACCCGGCCAAAATGGAAGGCTCGGTAATTACGTTTGGACTGTCTACAATCGCTGTTAGCTTTTTGGCTTCGATCATTCTCTCCCCCTGTAGTTTATTTCTCATCAGAAAAAGATAATACAGGTGTTTGTATTCCCTTGTGAAACCACTCAGCAGCCGGGAAAAAACCTGGCAGAGTTACAGGCGTGATATTGACAGGGCATTGATCGCTGTATTTGTTGATCTGTTACGATTATCTGTTTAGATATTCCTATCGATCGTGAGAAAATTATACCATACCCTGTCAAGACACTGAAACGGCGCCGGGCAGGCAGTTATCAAGCCGGTCCCCGCCTCATCAGGCATCGGAAAACCCTTTTTCAGCGGAAAGACCGGCGGCTTGATCGCATGTGGTATAATTCTTACACAGCCACCGTCAGCCCGTCTTCCGGCAAACGGAACACGTCCATGTCTCACGCTGAATTTTTATTCTAACCGGGTCCGGTAAGAAAATAAAAAGGGGACCTGGCCCCATTCGGGAGCCCTATTTTGGAAATGAGGAGATTTCAATGTCTGAAGGAAAATACAGCCGGTACGTAATCAAGGCCCCGACCCTGACGGGCGACTTCCCTCCCAAAGCCCAGAGAGTGGTCTTCGACGGAGAAACCAGGGATATTGGAGCCACCATAGGCTTCAGGTATTCCTATTTTACCGGTCCGCCCTTTCAATTCGAGGTACCCCACACCCATGAATTCGATCAGTACCTTATTTTCATCGGTCCTCCGGAGGATGTGCGTGAATTTGATGCCGAAATCGAAATATGGCTGGGCGGCGAGATGGAAAAACACACCATCACCGAGTCCACTATCGTCTTCGTGCCCAAAGGACTGATGCATACCCCCATGAATTTCAAGAGGATTGACAAGCCGGTCATGTTGATTAATATCACTCTTTCCCCGGAATACAAAAAGAACGTAGCGGGCGAGCAATAGCCCGCTGACAGCCTTCAGCACTTTTCGCATTTAGCTGCGCCTGTCATCAACGGATAATTTCAAGGGCGGGGAAATTCCCCGCCCTTTGTATTTTGTTGCCTTGTTTCTTAAAATCGTGTTTTTTACTTGAATGTTTTTGGTTATTATCACCTGTATCTTGTTACTTGTATCTTGTATCTTTTTTACCGTTTCTTGCTCTATAGATGTCCGAATGGCAGGTCGTATGCCGGGCTGTTGTTGCGCAGGTTCTTCTCCCTCTTCCTCACTTCGTAGGCCGTTTTCAGCTTGTCGATCACACACAACGGCACATACTTACCCAGTATGGTTTCCCAGCCTTCCGACCCCACCAACCCTTTCACGATACTGGAGCTTACCTCAGATATTTCCCTGGGAGGCATGAGAAAGATGGTGGTGATGTCCGGGTTCAGATCGCTGTTAAGATGCCTCAGGGCTTTTTCGTACTCATAATCATTGGGGTTGCGTATTCCCCTCAATATGAACCTGGCCCCGATGCTTTCCGAGTAACGGATCAGGAACTGGCCTGAAAATTCATCTATTTGTAAGTTTTTCAAATGCTGGGTGGATTCAAGCAGCATGCTTATACGCTCTTCCAGGGAAAAGAACTCCTTCTTCTCGAAGTTGCTCCCAATTGCCACGATCAGCGTATCGAAGAGGATAGCCCCCTGCTCTATCATCCACAGATGCCCCAGCGTTACAGGATCGAATGTTCCGGCATAAACGGCTATTTTTTTACTTGGGTCATTCGTCAGTTTCATACTCGTTCCTGTTTTTCATTGTATCGTCTCCAAATCTTTCTGAACGCGAAGCCCTGTTCAACCCCCCGTTCGGTCAGGATTGACTCCCTCCTGTCACGCTCATAACTTTACACTGCTTCAACGGAGCATGCGGATAATCATGTCAGAATCTACCACGGCCCTGATTATAATCTAGCCTTTAAGCCGCCAATCTGTCAAACTTTAACGCTTTCCGGGCCTTCGCCCAGTTATTTATTATACCCTCCGGGATTGGCCGTCAGTATATCGCCCGTGCCCACCGTGATGGACATCATAATATGCGGCCGGGCAAATTTCTTCCAGGTCACATGCCCGTGAGACACGTTTTGAGGTATATAGAGGGCATTGGTGCGGCTGGTGGAGAGCTTCTGCCCGCCCATCTCGAACTCTATCTCTCCGCCCAGGTCTTCCGGATTATGCGGGTCGGTGCCAATCATCATGGTCACCTGCTCGTAAGAATGGGAATGGACCGCCGGCACCACCTCGGCAGGCTGCGGCATTTCGTATATCCAGGAATATTCTATGTACATATTGCAGCCGGGGACCAGCTTTTCGCTCATATAGGTCCTGGTCGGGACCGATACACCCTTCACCTGCAAATTCGCAGCCACTTCCCGCATGGGTACCTGTACCTGGTATTTGTTGTAGTCCTGATTGGCCATTTCTTCTTTTCTCCTTCATTATTAGTCTTCGCTCAAAGATTTACTTGCAACTATTATAACCGCCGGAGTGTAAAACGGCCAAACAGGCAGATATCATAGCAGGGCTGAGACAGGTTTTTTTATGGAAAAGTTGCTGATCCAGGTTAAAATTCAGGCGAAAATCAGGGAATACCGGGGAAAACTCAGGTGGACCGGAGACCTGGAAGAGATGCGGACAGACCAATGATCCTGGTAGATTCATCGGTCTGGATAGATTATTTCAACGGGCGGAAAACAGCCCGGACGGACCTGTTGGACCTGGCCCTGGGAAATACTCCGGTTGTCACCGGCGACCTGATCCTGGTCGAAGTGCTTCAGGGTTTCAGGGATGACAGTGACTTCCAGACAGCCCGGGATTTGCTGGCAAGCCTTATTTTTATGCCTGTGCTCGGACGGCAAGTGGCTGAAGAAAGCGCAATTAACTACAGATTTCTGAGAAAGAAAGGTGTTACTGTTAAAAAGACTATTGATGTTATCATCGGGACTTTCTGCCTGCATCACGACATACACTTGTTGACCGGGGACCGGGACTTCGATCCCATGGTTAAATACCTGAAATTTAGATTGGTGGATTTATAACGAAAACCCCCGGCTGTAACCGGGGGCTTTCGCCTGAATAATTCTAAACGGGGGCTGGTATATTATGCCCCGAAACAGAGGGCTCTATTCTTCAACCTTTTCTTCATGATGTTTTTTCACCCGCGCCGGGATTATCACCCAGGCGGAAAAAAGTATTACGAAAACTGCTATTGCGGCTATTGCTGTTATTGGCATTTCATTTCTCCTCCCTGCTCATTTTACCGGCCATGTTTATGGCCTTTGGTTTCTTTAGCTTATGTATTCAGTTTAAAGGAGAAAGTCCCGCCGATCTACGTATGAATTATCAGAAATTAACAGCCGTTTTTTGTGTAAAATAACCAATACGGGTACACTCAATGCCCGGCATCGCCCATGGATACAGACCTTGAAACCGTATATCCCCCGCACCTCTTATTCCGCACCGCTAAGAGACATCCTCCTAATCATGAGAGTCACTCGACATTACCGACCTCATTTGAAAGCATTCACGGGAAATCCCGGCTGAAAAACGACTATTGGCTGTACTGCAAAAAGGTTTATTGATTTATTATTCAGTCTCTGTAGGTGTCATGCTGAATCCCGACGCCGCCTTTTCACCCGTCGGGCAGCATCATCAAAGCGGGGTGGATTTTAGTTTTCATACCTTTTTGCACTCGGGTCACTATTTCCTTTCCAGATATAGAAGCTTGAATAATATGTGCCAGGAGGATAATATACCCTTAATCTATTACTTTACGGCGCTAATCTAGCCTGGGTTATTGACAGATATAGTGTACAATCTCGGGTCAAGTTGGGACAAATTGATGACGGATTAAGGATATGCGTATTTATGGGTGTTTTCTTTTCCCTGCTTATTGATCGACGGATGATACTTTCAATAACCTGTCTGCACTGCAATATCTGAAAAAATGTAAAAGGAGGCTGTTATGAGCCAACAGTCAGAAGACAACTCAATCTTCAATAACCTTTTCCAGATCGGGCTGGTGGTCAGGGACATGGATCAGGCTATCGAACGCTTCTCCGCCCTGGGACTCGGCCCTTTCTATGACAAGACCCCCCCTGCCGGTGCACGGGAGACATTCAGGGGCAAGCCCTTTGTCCCCTCCCAAAGCGTCAGCATCAAGGCCACCCGTCCGGGCAACTTTGAGCTTGAGCTGATCCAGCCCCTGGAGGGCGAATCCCCGCACAAGGAATATCTCCAGTCCAAAGGCGAGGGCATCCAGCATATAGCACTGTACGTGGATGACCTGGACCAGGCGATCAATACCCTCCTGGAGCGGGGCTGCACCATGCTGCTCGACAGCCGTGAAACCGGAGGACGCATAGCCTACCTGGACCTTGAGGCAGCGGGACTCATCGTGGAGCTGGTCAGGAAGTAAAAATATCGCCCTTATAATCTGTCATAACCCGATACAGAGGACTCTATTCATATGCCATATTTTTGTGGCATATGTTATAATTATGTCACTTAATAAATTGTTTTATACAGTGGTATAATATTTTATAACAATCAAAGGAATTACTAATGCGTTTATTCGGTATAGAAACTAACGGTAAATTCAAAGAGTTCATCAAGACCCCGTTCCAATCCAATCAAGAGGAAGCCGTGCTGGAAGAATGGCTTGAAAGCAATCCTGAAGATATACTTGAAGATGGCAAGCTTTTAATTATTGGTCGACAAGTGGTTACCAATTTTAAAGGCTTTATTGATCTATTGGCAATTGACCGGCAAGGTGATGTTGTAGTTCTGGAACTAAAAAGAGATCGTACGCCACGTGAAACGCTTTCTCAAGCGCTGGAATATGCTTCGTTTGTTGAATCACTGGATTGGGGACAGCTTGAGAAGATTCTCCGTTCATATCTTAATGATGATAGTCTCAATCTTGCGGAATATCATCGACAATATTTTAAGCTTGGCAATGATGAAGCTGTATCATTCAATAAGGACCAGAGAATAGTCATAGTGGGTCAAGTCATTACTGAAGAGATACGACAGACATCTAATTTCTTACGTAAGAAAAATGTCCGCGTAACTTGTCTGGAATTTTCTTTTTTTGAGTCAAACGGCGGGTCTCATATGCTTTCCCATGATATCGTTGTTGGTCATGAACCTCCCAATATTCCTCCTGTGACAGCCTCACTGCCGGTTATTTCGAAAGAGAATTTTCTTGAGTCAACGGACCAGAATGGCAAACCGATTTTTAGTCGAATTCTCGATCTGTCTGAATCCCGTTCATATCCAATCCATTGGGGAACAAAAGGGTTTTCACTGAATGTAAACCTGGACGGTATGCATATTGCTATTTGCTTCGGTTACCCCCCGAATTCAGTGTACAAACAATCGATCTATACTGCTACCCGTGGTGCCGGGGGTCTTTTAAGTAAGATAGATACCTCCGACAACACTGATATCGTTAAGGCTATACTCTTACCTGCACAAAAGACGGGGCTGTTTAAAGCTGCGGGGAGTGAAGTTAAGTGTGTAATCAATCGAAAGTTTACGGAAGACGAAATTATATCAATACTCAATTGGATAGATAAATCAGCTTCAGCAATATTAGATTTGCATTTCAAAAGATAAGCATTAGTCTGACTTAACCAATTGGGATAATGGATTCAAGATAAAAAACTCCAGAAACGTACGATTGGAAATAATAAGCATTTAACCTTTTGGGCCGGTTCGAAATCGGCCCCTGCCACCGGCCTGTAACCCTCTTGTTCCTCCGAAAGCCTGTATCCAGTTTCTCCCTTCTTCCTGAAATTTGTTCGGGATCTCTCAAGGGGCGAGGAGATGGGTTTGATTCTTGTAGATTGCATCTCGAAATTTGTTTGGTTATTGTCTCTTGGTTATTGGTTATTTTTCCCAAAACTGCTAACTACTAACTGTGAACTGTGAACTAAAAAGTGGTGGGCTCGGCAGGGATCGAACCTGCGAACCAAACGGTTATGAGCCGTCCGCTCTACCGCTGAGCTACGAGCCCGTGATACTGCCTTAGGCGGGCGGGAAGCACGCGGCTGAAAAGTTCAGCTATATCTTCTCACCAGTTCTGATTATACTCTGCCGGAGACTAAAAGGTCAAGGTGTCCGGCGTCTAAACTTATTAAAAAAAGACACGCAAATAAAAACCTGAACCGTACAAAAAGCCGGCGGCTTGCGCCGCCGGCTTGTCTCTTCAGACCGCTGTTCTAACTATTCCGTTTTAGAGGTCAGCTCAGCCAGGGACTTGATCATGTTAAACCGGTCCTCGACTATCTTCTGGGCTTCTTCGTAATCAGCTTCCGAGAAATGTGCAAACTTGCCGCATAGGCTGAGATAATCTTTTACCGGCCTTGGATTGTCCCCGGGTACCGTCAGACGGTACTTTCCGTCTTCCATTTCCCACAGCGGGAAATAGTTGGTCCGGACCGCCGCCCGGCAGACCTGTATGGCCGCATCGCTGCCGATCCTGAAGCCGATAATGCAGGGAGCAAAGACATGGATATAAGCGAAGCCGGTCTTGCTCTTTTCTTTGGCTTTCTGCAGCTTCCTGGCGTAATCTTCCATGTTGCTCAGCGTAGCTGTGGCCACATAGGCCGGCGAATGCAAGGCCAGGATAAGCGGAAGGAACTTGGCCATGGTGGGTTTCCCTCTTTGCCCTTTTCCCACGGGTGTGGTAGATGTAGCAGCGTGTAACGGCGTCATGCTGCTTCTCTGGTTGCCGGTGTTCATGTAGCCTTCGTTATCATAGCAGATATACATGATATGCTCGTTCCTCTCGGCGGCTCCGCTTAAAGGTTGAAAACCGACGTCGCTGGCATCACCGTCACCGGTGAAGCAGCAGACGGTAACGTCCTTTCCAATCTTGCGGAAATAGCGCGAAATGCCGGAGGCGCTTGAAGCAACGCCTGTCATTACGCAGGCGTAATAAGCCAGCTTATGCCAGGCTCCCAGGTTCTGCCCGTGCATTACCGGCGCGGAACAGGAGGGTGTGCCTACCATAATAACTTCCTTACCCAGGACCTTGGGTACGGTCCTTAAAGCAAGTTCTGCTGGACAACCGGCGCAGAAAGTATTGCCGCCGGCAAACTGGTCTTTTTCAACATAATAATCAAAAACTTTGGGCAACTTTTTTTCTTTCTGTACCATGTCTATTATTACTCCTCTAAGGATATCCAGGTGGTTTCCTGGTAGGGCTTGCCCTCTGAAGCGGCGTATATATCCTTAAACATCCTTTCAATATTCGGAATGGTAATATCCAGGTTGGCGATACCGTCGATAAAGCTCATCAGCGGCACTTTGCCGATTTCGGGAAGAAGAGAACGTATTTCAAGGTACATAGGGCCGCAGTTCCAGCCGAAGGCTATGCTCCTGTCAAGCACGCCGATCGCTTTTTTACCTTTCAGGGCGTTTACCATCTTCTCCCTGGGGAAGGGACGGTACATCCTGATCTTGACCAGGCCGACTTTCTGTCCCTTTTCTCTCAAGGCGTCAACAACCGTCTTGGCCGTACCGGTTGCGCTTCCCGAAGTGATCAATACTATATCCGCATCGGAAGTCCTGTACTCCTCTATCTGGCCGCCGTAATACCGGTCGAACATATCTCCGAATTCTTTATCGATCTGGTCGAACTTGGCCTTGGCCCTTTCCATGGCCGCCATATGCTTGTAGCGCAGTTCGGTATAGGTTACCAGCATGCCGTGTGAACCAGCTCCCCTCGGTACACCCGGTACAAGCTTGTTCCTCTGCGGCTGCGTTTTCAAAACAGCCAGGAACTCGTCAACATCCTCGATCATGGGGATCTTGACAGCCTCCGCCGAATATGAAAGATAATAGCCGTCATAATTCAGCATCACGGGCAACTGAATGTCATAGTCTTCAGCCAGGCGGAACGCCTGTATGGTGCCGTCAATAATTTCCTGATCGTCCTCGACTATGATCTGCAGCCAGCCGATGTCCCTCACGGACATCAGGTCCTGCTGGCTGGTCGAGACGGCATGAATTCCGGGTATCTCGCGGTTTACGTTGGTCATGACCACCGGCGCGCGGAAACCGGACGTCTGCATCATGGCGTCATACATAAAAGCCAGCCCGTATGAGGCGGTAGCGGTGTACACCCTCCCCCCGGCCACAGCGGCCGCCGTTATGGAGTTCATGGCGGAGTTTTCGCCTTCAACTTCTATCATTTCCGCATCGAGCAGACCGTCCGCCTTGAAACGGGTCAACTGCTCAACGACCTCGCTCTGAGGAGTAATGGGATAAAGGGCTACTACATCCGGGCGGCACAGCCTGACGGCATAGGCGGAGCAGGCATTTCCGGTAATCACTCTGGTTTCAAATTTTCGCATTTGTTTTACCATGTTATTCCTCCGGTACCATGGTTATGGCTTTTCTGGGGCACTCTCTGGCACATATGCCGCAACCCTTGCAGAATTCCAGGTTGGGCTCAAAATGATCGCCCTTGTCCAGCATACACTGCGGAGGACAGTAAATGGAGCAAAGTCCGCAATAATTGCACTTGGACTGGTCCACCTTGGGACGGCTGGTCCTCCAGGTACCCGTCTCCAGGTAGAGTAGTAACTGGTCCGCATCAGACCAGCAGCTTTCATAGGGATAAGAAATTTTTACTGCCATTTTATTACCTTCACCTCTTTGAAGCCTCTTTCAACGCTGCGGATATTCCTCTTCAACATGTCGCCGGACAGATAGTCCGAAAGACACTGAAGGATTGAGTCCAGTTTTACCCACTGGGTTGTTGCCGCAAAAGCACCCAGTAAACAGGTATTGGGGATATCGCGGCCGATTTCTTCTACCGCGATCTGGGTGGCGTTGACTACACCGGCTACTTTCAAATTTTTGTCGGCCTGCGTGTTGAAACTCGCGCTGTTGACAATTAGTGTTCCTTCCGGTTTGAGTCCTGAGAAAAGGGTAGACAACTTAAGTAAAGTAGGATCGATTACCACCATGCAATCCGGATTGTAGACCTGGGTTTTTTCTCTCACTGGCTTGTCGTCAAGGCGGGTAAATGCCTGTACCGGAGCGCCTCGTCTCTCGAAGCCATACATGGGAAAGCTGGCAACGTATTTCCCTTCGATGACGAAAGCACTGGCTAACATTCTGGCCGCCGTAACCGCTCCCTGACCACCACGTCCATGAATTCTGATCTCTTTCACTCTACGAAGCTCCTGATAGTATTCGTCGAATTTATCGACCTGACGGTATTCTCCCTGAATACTGACTAACGCCTTTATTCCAGAATTGTAATCCTGCCTGATTGATATCCTGCGGCCCTGTTATTTCCTGGCTAAAAAATAGGGGGGATTTTTCATTAGAATCTGCTTACTTGTACAAATTCGCTATTCAACCGGACCAGGCTGCTTTTACCAGATAAAAAAAGCTGGAATCCGTGGAGATATCAACATTGAGAATATTATAACAAAGATGGGACTGATGCGCAAATAAGACAATTTGCATATTATCCGATTGCGACCATAGCTTTCCTGTCCCCATATGTACGCTGTCTGCCGCAGTTTGACAGTATAGACGGGGTTATTATACATTATAAGGTAATTGCTGTTCTGCGAAAAAAGAAATGAGCTCTATTCTGTTCAATATCCGTCCTTCATCGTCAGGTTCAGATAAATCACATTTGCTGCTGTGCTTGTGTATATATCTTTGATTGAAAGAGCTACTATCCGAACAAGGAGATCCTAAATGAATCGACAGGCACTATCTGGTATCAAAGTTTTAGAGTTCAGCGATTTTATTTGCGGTCCATACTGCGGGAAACTGCTGGCCGATATGGGGGCGGATGTGATAAAGGTGGAATCGCCCGGTCTGGGAGACAAGGCCAGAAGCTGGGGGCCCTTTCCCGGGGATATCCCTCATACGGAAAAAAGCGGGCTTTTCCTATTCCTGAATACCAACAAGTACGGCCTGACTCTTAATATCAAGACCGATGCCGGAATCAAGATAATGAAAGACCTGCTGGGACATGTTGACGTACTGATAGAAGACCTTCCTCCCGGTCAAATGTCCAGGCTGGGTATGGGCTACCAGAGTCTCCGCAGATATAACCCGCGCCTGATAATGACATCAATTACCCCCTTCGGTCAGACCGGACCTTTTAAAAAATACAAAGGTAATGATTTGATCGCATCCCATTCCGGCTCCGAGGCCTTCGGCAACCCCGATGAGGGAGTCAAAGATCCCGAGAAGGATCCTCCCCTCAAAGGGTCCAATCACGCTGCCGATTTCATGTCCGGGGTTACGGCTGGCGTACTCACCCTGTCGGCGGTCATCGCCCGTCTCTCCAGCGGCAAAGGACAGCATATCGACCTCTCCAGGCAGGAGGCTGTAGCTTCTATCGGCCGCCAGCAGCTTGCTTACTACGCAGTCCAGGGACTTACCCCCTCGCGTGAATGGGGCAGGAAAAAGTTTGGTGGTTTTCTCTACCCCTGCCAGGATGGGTACGTGGTAATCTGGATCGGTCCCCATTATCCGAAGGTAATGAATATGCTTGGCAACCCGGACTGGTCGACCGAGGAAATGTTCGCTAATCCACTTTTACGCAATGACTATATCGTCGAGCTCAACCAGTTGATTACAGTGTGGACCATGGAGCACACCGCTGCTGAGATCAATGAACTGGCCCTGGCCCATGGGGTCCCCTGTTCCCTGGTGCGCTCGGTTAAAGACCTGGTGGAAGACGAGCAACTGGTCTTCAGAAAGTTCTGGCAGGAAGCCGATCATGCGGCGGCTGGAAGGCTTAAATACCCCGGTCCCCCTTACAGCCTGTCGGCTACTCCGGGCGGGATTGAAAGTACCGCTCCCCTGCTGGGAGAACATAATGAAAAAATATATTGCGAAATGCTGGGATATACCCGTCAGGACCTGGTCAGGATGCGCCAGGCCGGCGTCATTTAGCCTGCGGGGGCACGTCGGAACGTAAGTATACGGTGTAATGACACGGCATGCCGTGTCAGAAAAAACAGGAGCAAACAGATGCAAAAATTGCCGCTTGAAGGGATAAGGATTCTGGACTTTTGTCAGATGTGGGCCGGTCCCCATCTATCTGAATGGCTGTCCGTAATGGGAGCCGAGGTAATCAAGCTTGAGACCAGCCTGAGGATAGACTACATGCGCACCGTCGGCGCTCCTCCTGGCATGGCCGGCACAGGACCTGACGTCGGCAGCGCTTTCGCCACCCTGAATTTCGCTAAAAAAAGTATAATCCTGAACATGAACCAGCCCAAAGCCCGGGAACTGGCTAAAAGACTGGTAAAAATCTGCGACGTTATAACTGAAAATTTCGGGGGAGGCGTGCTTGAACGCTGGGGTCTTAGCTACAATGAGATGAAGGCTATTAACCCCGGCATCATTTATTACGCAGGATCGGGCTACGGGCGCAGCGGTCCGCATAAGGAACGCCCGGCTTATGCCGAAATAGTGGACGCCTACGTCGGCGCTACCTGGGCCAACGGTTTCAGCGGCGGTGAACCGGCCGTGGTGGGTGTATCCCCCTGGACTGACGGCGCCCAGGCGCTTCACGGCGCCTTCGGTGTTTTAGCCGCGGTATACCATCACAAGCAGACCGGAGAAGGCCAGTTTATTGATGCAGCTATGATAGAGGGCAACTCTAATTTCCTGGGAGAGATGGTGATGGGCTATCTTATCAACAGCCGCGTCCCCGAACGTACCGGCAACTATGACGCGATTATGGCGCCCCATAACGCCTATCCCTGTAAAAAGACCGCCGGAGAGGATGAATGGGTGGTCATTGCAGTAGCCGGTCAGAAAGAATGGAAGGCCTTCTGCCGGGTTCTGGGCAATCCGGCCTGGACAAAAAAAGCCGAGTTCAGCGACGAGCTGTGCCGCTGGAAAAACCGGGAAGCCATGGATAAATATATCCGGGAATGGACCCGCCGCTACGGGGCTTATGTAATAGCCGACAGGCTACAGAAGGCCGGGGTAACGGCAGCTCCTTCTCTAAGCACCAAACAACTGACCCACGATAAGCATATCAACGAGAGAGGTTTCTTCATCCATAATGAACACCCTGTGCTGGGCAATGTCCTGCTGACCGGTCTCCCTTTCCGGTTAAACGACGGCCCGGCCGGCAATTACAGGCACGCCCCCCTGCTGGGAGAACATAACGACTACGTTTTCGGCAAACTGCTGGGCCTGTCCGCCGCTGAGATCAGGCAATTGAACGAGGACAAGGTCTTTTTATAGACTATCTTTCCGCCAGCTCCAGCATACGTCTGAAAAACCTCTCACCGGGCAGTCCGGCGGCTTCCAGGGCTTGGATTTTCTTCTCCCTTAATGGTTCAAGCGCCTTGATCCACCCGGCCAGCTCCCCGGACGGGATTGTTACAATTTCTCCCCCGTTTTTCACTATATAGTCGCTGGCATCCGGTATCGTGCGGTCGAAGACCTCTCCGGCCATGGAAGCAAACCAGCAGTCGCCTCCCGCAGGCCCCATTCCCTCCAGTATCTCCCGGATATCCGCCGGCAGACCGTTCCAGGCATCCCAGGACATGTATATTCGCATCGGGTGCATGCTGATAGAGACTCCCTGGCCGACATTACAGTAAGGGGCCTGTTTGACCAGGTCCCGTCCTTTGACCAGTCCGATGCCGATCACAGCCGCATCCATCTCTCCCTCTTCCAGCATCCGGCTGATTTCCTCGAAGGTGGCCGGATGCAGCGGAACAGCCCCCAGCATTTCCAGTTCTCCGTCTATCGCCGCTATAGAGCGGGTACGGGCGCCTTTAAGCTGTTCCATGGTGCGTATAGGGCCCCAGGCTGCGCTGCTGATGATGGCCATCATGGCCCCGGTCCCCAGTCCCAGGGTTTTCACCCCTTTCAGCTCCTCGCGTAACTCCTCGAATTCAGCGTAAAGCCGGGATACCACCCGGCTGCCTGTCCGGGAACCGGGGAAAATATAAGGTATCTGCACCATGTCGAGTAGAGGGTATTCACCTCCCCGCACCGGGACATCGTTGAAGACCGAGGCTTCACCCTTCCGCCATGTCCCGGAGGAATAATACTGCCGTTCGAAATGCAGCCGGCCCCCGGTCCTCCTCTCCGCTTCATCCATCCAGGCATCACTCATCTGCTTCTCGCCTCCAACCCCCCATACAGAGAATTTAAGCTCGATAGGTCCAGCCATTTTTTCCTCTCCTGTCTGTCTTTTTTAGCTTTCCCAGAGCTGACAGACTCATTCTCTCGTCCTCTCCAACTGCCGTCATCACCCCGGCGTGGTGCCGGCCAGCATCATGGCATAATAAGCGCTGATATCCGAGGCCAGAAAAGCTACCAGAGGTCCAATATCCTCGGGAATGCACAGCCTGCCCATAGGTGAGATTTTGGCCAGATCGGCCATACGCGGGTCGTCAGCCGTCAGCCCGGTAGCGCCCAGTCCCGGGGAGTAGTAGGTCACGATCACTCCCGAACCGGCTACTTCTTTGGCCAGCGCCCTGGTCCACTGCACAATAGCCCCCTTGGCGGCGCCGTAGAGGGAGAGCGTGGGGATGCCCTGCCCGCCGGCTGTGTTGATAACACGGCCGTATTTACGGGAGATCATATGGGGCAGCACAGCCTGTGCCATATTCATCTGTCCGTAAAGGTTGACGCCTATGTCGAATTCCCATTCTTTTTTTGTCATCTCTAAAAACGGCATCATTCTGCTGCTGGCGCCGGCGTTATTGACCAGTATGTCTATTTTCCCCATTGTCTGGATGCCCGCTTCGACCATAGCGTTGACCTCCGCCCGGTCCGTTACATTCACTTTAGCCACCATCGCTTTACGGCCCCTGGCCTCAACCCCGGCAGCGGTCTTCCCGGCACCCTCGATATCGATGTCTCCGATAATAATGTCACAACCTTCTTCCGCAAGAGTCAATGCTATGTTTTTCCCGTAACCGATCTGGCTTCCCGCCCCTGTCACCACCGCCACTTTGTCCTTAAGTTTCAAGTCCATTTCCTGCTCCTGTTAAACATTTTTACACTGCTGATTATTGATCATGTGAGGGCATGCTTTTAAAATAACGGGCTCTCTTGTGCTTTTGTTGAAGGCAATAATAAGTTATCCGCGATGTTTTGTCAATTACCGCTATTTCCCGTCGACCATCATCAGCATTTGACGATCCCCCTTGCCTCTTCTATGCAATGTTGGCAGCCGTTTCAGCGGAAAGATGAGTATCCAGGAGAAGATCAAATAAAAACAGGTAGAAATACCTGGTGAATTATTTTACAGTTTTCGGCCTGAAAGCAGGAGGAAGAAGATTAAATACAGTCAAGTAAATCGTATTTGTATTTCTTGACAGGAAACTCATGCTTGACTTTCTTTTAAGACTGACCTATACTTTCTAATCGCATACATTGCTAGACCTTGTTACGGGCCCGATCGATGAGATATTGGGAAATATTCTGGTTCATTTTTAGCGGGTCTTATGCGGTTATAAATCGTTAAGGTTTTTAAAAAAAGGGGGTAGAATCAGATGAACAAATGGGGTCTACTTTTAGCAATCTTCATAGTGCTCGCAATGGTTCTCGTCGGTTGTGGCGGAGAAACCACCACCGCTCCACCATCCACCTCTGCTGCCGCTCCTGCCAAGACCTCTGCTGCCGCTCCTGTCAAGACCTCTGCTGCGGCTCCGGCAGATACCAAAAAGCCGGCGCTTACCACCACGGTCCCACAGGTAACGGCCGCGCCCCGGCCAACCAATACCGGAGTGGCCAAATACGGTGGCACAATGAAAGTTATTTTTGGTTCAACGCCCTCCAATATCGGTTATTTCCCGGACCAGACCTTCCAGGATGTAACCTACGGGCCAACCTGGTCGGACAGGCTGTTCGACCTGGATACAAAAGGTAATCTGATACCCAACGTAGCCGAATCCTATGATTATCCCGCAGGCTCCAAAGTCCTCACAATCCACCTGAGACCCAACGTTAAGTTCCAGGACGGTACGCCTTTTAATGCCGAGGCGGTAAAATGGACTATCGATACATCTATAGAGACCAATGCCATGCCCGGAGCGAAATATATTACCTCAGTTGAGGTCGTCGATGACCTCACTCTCGAGGTTCACCTGACTGGCTATAACTCCATTGCCCCATACAACGTATGGCGGCCGGCCTATTATTCACCTACAGCTTTCGAGAAGAACGGCAAGGAATGGGCTAAAACCCATGCGGTATCTACAGCCGCTTTCCAGATCACCAATTTCCAGCCTAATGCCATTCTGGAAATGACCAAGTGGGACGGGTACTGGCGCGCCGACAGGCCTTATCTGGATAAAGTACAGTTCCGCGCAGTCCCGGATACTTCAACCTGTATGGCGCTGATTCAGTCCGGTCAGGCCGATATGTGGGTAAACGCGGGAATGCCGGAAGCAGCCCAGTTGAGGGATGCAGGCTTTGAGATTCTGAGCGGCCCCAATACGCTGGATGATATCTTCCCGGACAGCAAAAACCCGGATTCACCTTTTGCTATCAAAGAGGTGCGGGAAGCCCTCGAATACGCCATAGACAAACAGGCGATCGCCGAATCCCTGGGCTATGGCTTCACCCAACCGGTAGTGATGAGTGCCCCTCCCGGAACTGCCGGTTTCAATCCCGATTACAAAGGTCGGCCTTATAACGTCGAAAAGGCCAAGCAACTGCTGGCCGATGCCGGATTCCCCGATGGCTTCAAGACCAACATGATGTACCGGACCGATACCAATGCGAAATACATGGCCGCTGCTATCCAAAATTATCTGAAAGAGATCAAAATCGATGTAACGCTGGACCCGGCTGACCCCGGCCGTTACTGGGGAGCGATCTTTACCACAGGATGGGATGGTCTGCTGCTGGGCGTACATGCTATCAACCCCCAGTGGGCGGTGGCCTGGCTCGACCATTTCGGCCCCGGAGCACTCATCGCTTTCGCCAGTCTGGGCAAGTCCGAGAAGTTTATCGAAACCGCCGATGCGATCCTGGCGGCGCCCGACCTGGAGTCATTCAAGAAAGCTACCATGGTCAACGTCACCCAGGCTAATGAAGATTGCATGTTCATCTCCATTACCAATCAACCGATGCTGGTGGTCAAACAAAAATGGGTCAATACCACCTATACTACAGCCCTGGACTGGACGGGTTGGACCATCTGGGATGATTGGGTGAGCCAGCACTAACCGGTATCATTTTGTGGAGATGGCCGGGTACCCGGCCGTCTCCGGGCAACCTGGAACAAACGGGGTAATTCAGTTCAGGTGAATTCTTCGGAACGGATTACCCCGTTTTAAAAGTGAGAGATTTTTCGCACGACCGGGATCGGAGGATGACAAGATTATGTTGCGACTGATCATTTTAGCATGTTTCCAGGCATACTCGGGAAGAGAGGAACCCCTTTCATGAGTGCCTATGTTATCCGCCGGCTGCTATTAGCCGTTTTTGTCCTGTTTGCGGTATCAGCTCTTATATTTTTCGCCATGCGGCTGCTCCCCGGCGACCCGTTAATACTGTATTTCGCTCAAAGCAACGTCCTGGCGGATTTAACACCGGAAAGACTGGCTGCATTGCATCACGAGTACGGACTGGACAGGCCTATAATAGTGCAATATTTCACCTGGCTGGGGGGTGTTTTCCACGGCGATTTTGGCAACTCGCTGTTCTATCACCTGGAAGTAACCGAACTCCTGAAAATACGTTATCCCGTTACCCTCTATCTGGGGCTGATTTCTGTCGTTATCAGCGCCGTGCTGGGCATTCTGGCCGGACTTCTGGCGGCTATCCGGCGGGGCAAATGGCTGGATAACGTCATTACTCCCTCAACCTATGTTGGAATAACCATACCTATCTTCTGGCTGGGAATATTGATGATCTATGTCTTCGGCATCAAGCTGAACTGGCTGCCGATTATCTATTCCTCACCGCCTGATAGCTTCTGGATGGGCGTGAAACAGATAATCATGCCGATCATTTGCCTTTCGGTGCCCGCTATTGCCGGCGTTGCCCGTCAGATGCGTTCAAGCATGTTGGAGGTCATCCGCCAGGACTACATCCGGACAGCCTGGTCCAAGGGACTTAAGGAGCGTGGCATAATCGTCAAACACGCCCTGAAAAACAGCCTGATTCCGGTTGTTACCGTTCTCGGGCTGGAGTTCAGCATTATCATCGGAGGTTCAGTCATCGTCGAGACGGTCTTTTCGATCCCCGGTATCGGTTATCTGATGGTAAGCAGTATCTTCAATCAGGACTATGCCGTGGTGCAGACCTGCACCCTGGTGTTCGCGGTTATGATTGTGTTCGCTAATTTACTTGTGGATATTTCATACGGATGGCTCGATCCCCGCATAAAATACGGATGAAAGAAGCATCTATGATAGCTGAAAAAGTGACTCAGGTTGATTCAAATGAAATAGCACCCAGAATTAACGAGACGCGTCGCTTCGTCAGGGTATTTTTTCAGCGGCGAATAGTGATCTTTGGGCTGGCCATATTGTTACTGATGTTTTTTAGTGCAGCCTTCGCCCCCTTGATCTCACCTTATGACCCTCTGGAACAAAACTTGAGGGAATTTTTACAGCAACCCAGCTCTTCCCATCTGCTGGGTACGGATAATATCGGCCGCGATACTTTAAGCCGGTTGATCTGGGGCGCCCGCACCGCCGCTGTTATCGGATTCCTCACCGTGGCGTTTTCTGCCATCATAGGTACAACCTTCGGAATACTGGCCGGATATTTTAGCGGCACGGTCAACACTATCATTATGAGAATAACGGACGTTTTTATGCCTTTTCCCATGATTGTGCTGGCCATGCTGTTTGCCACCGTTCTGGGCGGAGGCATGACGAACATTATCCTGGCCCTGGGTATCGCTACCACGCCGGCCTATATCAGGGTAATTTGCGGTATGGCCCTCAGTGTCAAGGAAAACGACTACATCCTGGCTGAAAAGGCGATGGGCGCCTCAGACCTGCGTATCATGATTCGCCATGTCCTGCCCAATTCCTTCGCCCCGATCATCGTGACCATCACCCTGCAACTGGGATTCGTGATCCTTTCCGAAGCCAGCCTGAGTTTCCTGGGCATCGGTATCCGCCCTCCGACCCCCGCCTGGGGCAGTATGGTAAATGACGGATACCATCAATTGACCCGGGTCCCGATCCTTTCCTTCGCTCCTGGAGCCGCAATCATGCTGGTGGTATTTGCCTTTAATGTTGTAGGAGATGCCTTACGCGATGCCCTTGACCCCCGGCTGCGCGGGACTCTTTAGTAATATTTATCCCGGTATAAAACCAGCCGCCGCCTGTTAAACAGAAGAATGCTTCCCTGCTTCTGCCTTTTGTAATTACTGATAGCCTGAGAATAGAATAGACTCTAAAGCAAGTACAGGCGATACGGCCGGATAAAGGGATACATGCAATACCGCAAAGGAGATGTAAAAATGCCTGAATATTCTCATATCTTCAGACCGCTGCGCATCGGTCCGCTGACCGTAAAAAACCGCATTGAGTTTCCTCCCGTCGGGCCGCACGTGGCGACCAGTGACGGCTATGTATCCCGCGAGCTGATCGAATGGGCGCGCCAGTTTGCCAGGGGCGGAGCGGGCATTGTGACGCTGGGCGATACCTCCATCGTTGCACCGGCGGGTATGTCCCACCGCAGCCATACCATTCATGTGGGCAATGAGAAAAGCATCAATCCCCTCAGCCGCTTCGCCGAAATGATCCAGCGCTATGGCGCTAAAGCCTCGATCCAGCTAAACTATCACAGCCGCTGGTCTCCCACCGAGATGCCTGCTGATGAGATCAGGCAAATACCCGCACTATACGCGGAAGCCGCCTACCGCTGCCAGCAGGCTGGCATGGATATGATCATGGTACATGGAGCACACGGACATACTCTCAGCCAGTTCGTCGGCCGGCACACCAACCTCCGTACCGACGAATACGGCGGGTCGCTTTCCGGTCGCGCCCGGCTTGTTATACAGGTCCTTGATGCCATTCGCGCAAGGATTGGCAACAAGCTCGCCATCGAATACCGCATCAGCGCCGATGAGATGGTGCCGAACGGACCCGCGGTCGAAGAGCAGATCGAATTCGCCGCACTGATCCAGGAAAAAATCGATCTGATCCATGTTTCAGCGGGCAACCTCTATGCTACGGAGACATTGCCCTGGATGAACCAGCCGGCCTACTTCCCGCGCGGTCTGAATCTAAAATACGCCGAACAGTTCAAGAAAACCCTCAGAGTGCCGGTCGCCACCGTCGGCTCCTATAACATAGAACTGGCGGAGCAGGTCATCGCCGCCAACCAGGCCGATGTGATAGCCATGGCCCGCACTTTAATCGCCGACCCGGAAAGCGTCAACAAGGCACGTACCGGACGGGATGCTGAAATACGGCCCTGCATACGCTGCAATAACTGTATCAACCGGGCTCACTGGTTCTTCCTGCCCGTGCGCTGCACGGTTAATCCGGTGATCGGTCGTGAGGCTGAGTTCTTTAATTTCCCACCGGCTGCCGCAAAGAAAAAGGTGGTCGTCATCGGCGGCGGACCCGCCGGTATGGAAGCGGCTAAAACCGCTGTCAGGCGGGGCCACAGTGTAGTACTGTTTGAAAAAGAGGCCCGGCTGGGCGGTACGCTGAAAATGGCTGCCGCTGCGCCGTTCAAGACGGATATGAAACGCTACCTGGAATGGGCGGAACATTCTACCCTGGACTGCGCCGGTCTGACCGTCAGACTCTCGACAGCGGCTACAAAGGATAAGCTTAAAGAGGAAAAGCCGGACGTTATCATCATCGCCGCCGGTTCAACTCCCGTTATCCCCCGGCTGACCGGCATCGATTTCTCGAACGTTGCCTGGGCCGGTGAAGTCGAGTTGGGTTGCGTCCATGTCGGAAACAGGGTGGTGGTAGCCGGCGCCGGCCTCAGCGGCTCGGAGACCGCCCTGCATCTGGCACAGGAGGGCAGACAGGTAACCCTGATCGATAGCCTTCCGCTGGAGGATATTGAAACCGGCGCCTCGGTGATCAACGACATGATTCTGCGAAGCTATCTCAAAGACTGGAAGGTGACAACACTGACAGGGCTGACCCTGTGCGAAATTAGGCACGACGGAGCGGTGGTGATAGACAAAGACGCCCACCGGTCTGAATTGCCCTGTGATACCGTGGTGCTGGCCCTGGGTGTTCAGCCGCGCTCGGACATGGTAGATGAGATCAAAGGTCTGGCCCCCGATGTAATCGTGATCGGCGACTGCAACCATGCACGGGGAAACCTTTTAAATGCTGTCACCGAAGGTTTTTTCGCTGCCATGGATATCTGAGGTATATCTTCTACACCTCGAAGCTGTCCCCCAGTTTGGGGACCTCGACCCGGCTGATGCCCTCTTCCTTTAAAGCAGCGGCCAGCGAGGCGCATGACTCGGGTTCTCCATGTACCAGGAATATCCTGCGCCACTTGCCCCCTTTTATCCACGCCAGCAGATCGTTGCGGTCGGCATGGGCGCTGAACTCGTCAAACACCTCGACCTGGGCATTAAGCTCGTACGACTCACCGAAAATCGAGACCTTCGGCCATTTCTCCTGGATCTTGCGTCCCAGTGTATTCTCGGCCTGCCACCCCACTATCAGCACGGTATTGAGGGGATTCTGGATGTAGTTCTTGAGATGATGCAGGACCCTCCCGCTTTCCGCCATCCCCGAGCCTGCGATAATGATCGCCGGTCCTTCGACATTATTGATGGCCTTGGACTCTTCGGTCTTGCGGGTGTAGTGCAGGTGATGAAAGCCGAAGGGATCATCGACCGTGCGCAGCATTTCATTGGTTTCCCTGTCGAAACACTCGGGATGCATCCTGAAGATTTCGGTCGCGTCGATCGCCAGCGGGCTGTCCACGTAGACGGGTATACCGCTGGGAATCCATTTTCTGAGGATCAACTGGTGCAGCGTATAGATCAGCTCCTGGGTTCGCTCCAGGGCAAAGGAGGGAATGACGACTTTCCCCTGCCTTGCGATGGTCTGGTTGACTACCTCCGCCAGCTTGCCTTCCACACGTTCTATATCGCTGTGCAGACGGTCACCGTAGGTGCTTTCAATTATCAGCACATCCGCTTCCGTTACCTGATAAGGGTCCCGGATAATAGGCAGTCTGGGCCGCCCCAGGTCTCCCGTAAAGCAAACGGATAGTTTGCGGCCGCGGTCGTCCAGCTCAACAATGGTGATAGCCGAGCCGATTATGTGCCCCGCATTGCGGAAAAGGGCACGCGCGGAATTAAGTTTGAAATAGCGGTTATAGGCATGTCCCTCTATCAGGTCCGCCACCGGCGGGATATCTTCACGGATATAAAGAGGCTCCACCGGCGGCTGATGATGCCTGCTGCGCACCTTGTTTACATAGCCAATATCGCTTTCCTGGATATGAGCGGAGTCCAGGAGCATTATATTCATAAGGTCAGCCGTGGCCAGGGTACAGTGTATATCTCCTTTGAATCCCTGCTTGACCAGGTTGGGTACATTTCCGATGTGATCGATATGCGCGTGAGAGATGACCAGAACATCCACCGAAGACGGATCGAAAGGGAAATTGAGGTTGCGTTCGTAGGTATCTTTACGTCTTCCCTGGAACAGACCGCAATCCAGTAAAATCTTCTCGCTTCCGCATTCTATCAGGTGCCTTGACCCCGTCACGCCTCCCGCCGCGCCGGCAAAAGTCAGTTTTATCATGGAATAGCCTGCCTTCCGGTAATTACCTGTCTCAAGTACCAGCTACGTATGATCTCCATTACTTCCTCCGGACTGTCGCTAAGCCTCAGCAGCTTGAGGTCGTCTTCGGTGATATATCCTCCCGCCAGCGACCGGTCCCGCATCCATTCAAGGAAACCCTTCCAGAATTCCGAGTTTACCAGAATCACGGGAAAGGGCTTGATCTTGTGTGTCTGGATCAGGGTCAGTACCTCCGTCAGCTCATCCAGCGTGCCCATGCCGCCCGGTATTATGACAAAGGCGGTGGAATATTTTACCAGCATCACCTTGCGTGCGAAGAAATGATTGAAACTGATGGCCAGGTTGGTATAGGTATTGCAGAGCTGCTCTTCAGGCAACTGGATACTGAGCCCTATAGACTTGGCGCCCGCCTGAAATGCTCCCAGGTTGGCGGCCTCCATGGCGCCCGGACCGCCCCCGGTAATGACGCTGAAGCCTTCCTTGCCCAGCAGGAAAGCGATGCGCCGCGCCCTTTCATAGTCTTCAGTGCCCGGTTTCAGCCGTGAGGCCCCATATACCGTTATGGCCGGTTCTATGCTCGAAAGCCGGTCGAATCCCTCCACCAGCTCCCCTATTATACGAAAAAGACGCCACGATTCTTCCTTTTCAAGCTGGTTGATTTCGTATCTGTCGGTCATGACTGTCCCCCGGTGCTCTTTCTGTTCCTGTTTAAAGTAAATTAACTACATCTTAACACAGCCGCCGCTAAAGGGCTAACTTCAGGATAATCATCCGTTCCGGTTTGCAATGAGCATTCTGACCTGAGACCCTTCCTCCGCCTGCGGCTGTATACAGGATAGCAGGTGCACAGGAGGCTGGCTGAGAAGGAGGTGTATTAACCAGAGCGGGCGTCTGGGCAGGTCCGGGGGTTGGGAAACTGGTAGAGCCTTTTTCCATGGAAAGACTAATGAGGTGTCTTTTCCAGGAGGAGACTGGCTGAGTGCTTTTATCAGGGCGCCGACCGGCTTCTTCCTTTGGAAAAGGAAGACGGGAAATAGATTTTCCCTCCCTCCTTTTTTCCTCTCCCCAACGCGCTTACCAAGTTACACACTTGACACCGTGGGTAAATTAATAAGAGAAATATTTATCGCCCATTCTGAGCCCGGATAACTCCTTTTTTCCTTATCGGGGCGTGAGAATCTCCTCATAACAAAATAAATATTGTATATAGCATTTGTTTTGACTCGTCATAGCGAGCCAAAGCAGGCAGCGGTGGTGGGCTGCCCTATGAAGGTAATGAACCCGCCATCTCACGGATCGGCACTGGCCCAACACCCGGTATATCGGCAGTTATTGCTTCCAGTGTCTGTACACTTACAGAGATTGCCACAGTCGCCCTGCGGGCTCCTTCGCAATGACAGGACGGGTTTGTTATCACAAGGCAGATCAGATAAAGGATGACGTTTATCCATGGAGATAATGCCTACCGTGACGACATATACTTTCCCCTCATGTTTTGGCGGTCAGTTCATTCAGAGCAGTGTAACGACTATGCAATCTCAAAACGGCTGTAAATAAAATCGACCGGCAACCTTGCTCTATCCCTGACCTGAATCATGGGCGGAAAAAATTATCCTGATCCCGTAGACAAAGCTCCGAGATTGCTTCAGAGGGGGAAAGGTCTTTCGCAATGACGAATT
This sequence comes from Dehalococcoidales bacterium, assembly GCA_016926695.1. Next base: position 30,692 of record JAFGOB010000131.1, read on the forward strand.
AAGGTTTGTGCCTAATTTCTCCAGCTCATAGTGTCATGTATGCATAACGGTGAGCCTCTCAAGGGAGAAGAAGTCTTTACGGCAAAACCTCGTTCCGCAGCCTTAAAGCCCTGAAGTGTGCAGCGCCCTGAGCGCCCGCAGCGTGACCCATTTATTGGGCTTCTTTTTAGGACCGAAATCACACCAGGTCTTGCCGGTGTAGTCATATTCCATAAACCAGCGGCCCTGTGAATCCTGTTTGTCGCTGATCAGCCGGAGGGCATTGGCCAGGCGCGGTTCGCCTCCGTAACCCAGTCCGGCCAGGGCTTCAACAATCTGTAGAATGTCCGTTATGTAGAAAACCGGAAAGCCGAATTTCCACCAGTTGCCGCTGGGTTTGTTGGCGTAACCGCAGGGATAGGCCGCCGTGGCCGGGTCTTTGCTGAAAAAGAAGTTTACTCCCGCCTGAATAGCCCTCTCGATCAGAGGAGTCCTTTTTTCCCGCGGCAGCTTGCCGAATGCCAGCATAACCTTGGTCGCCCCCCAGGCGCAGGGCAGCTTGTTGTTGGCCCCGCAGGCAAAATTCGGACCGATTTTCCCGGAATAGTAGCGTACCGGAGCTTTTTTCTCTTCCATGGGAGCAACGCCTTCTCCCGTTACGCTGCGCGCCATCCACTCAAAAGCCCTCTCCAGCCGGCTATCCGTACAGCCCAGGTCCAGCAGGGCGGCGCACATGTTGCCCTGCAAACAATCGGCCGTTCCGGAAGGAAGGCCGTTGACTGTAAAGTGTCCCCCGGCAGTCAAATCATGGTCCAGGATATACGAGCAGGCGGTAGCGATCCTGCTGTCCGTTTCAAGAGAGCCCCCAAGCTGGGCCAGCAGAATAATGGACCACACGGTGCCGGTGTACTTGGGATAATACCCCGCTCCCGGTTTTTCCCAGAACCCCTCTTCCTCCATCCTTGCCAGCACCTCTGCAACAGGTCCCTTTTTGTGCGCCTCCCGGCGTGCTTCAGCCAGCACCTCTGCTCCGGCGCCAGCCAGGTCGCGCAGGGCCAGGTACCTCACCCCGGCGTTTTCAGTTTCCAGCAGCCAGTCAAGGGCCGTCTTTGGTATCTTCTCATTCATAGCGCCATAATAACCCCATTTTATTGAGATTTCAAGGCTGTCCGCTCAAACCACAGCGACCGGACCCCACCGGAATACTATTCCTTTATGTCAAGTCCGGCCGGTTTCCTCTTCTCCCTGCATTCCCCGGCAGTATTGCTTCCGGACAGCGTACGGACGGTCAGAATGTGCACGGTTACACCGGCGCCGACAGCCCCCAGCACGATTCTCAAGGCCAGGCCGGAGACCATCAGTCCGGCTGTAGCTCCCAGTATCATCCAGAGCAGCACCAGGGTCAAAACCTTGGCTTTCACGGTCATGCCCCATCCCTCCAGGTAGTTGCGTATATAGCCGCCGCACAGCCTGTTTCCCAGCAGCAGCCTGTAAAGCCTTTCCGAACTGCGCATATAGCACAGTGCCGCCAGGATCAAAAAGGGTGTCGTCGGCAGGACCGGCAGGAACACCCCCATAATTCCGGCTATAACGCAAAGCGTGCCGGCGGCGATTAAAAGCCGGCGCTTTATTTTACTTGATGCAACAGGCATATATTACTCACGATCTCCGGCGGGCACAGGCACTGATTTACCCTGACCGGAATTCTATCCGGCGGCAGGCCGCTTTGAAGCCGGTTGCCCTTTCCATCTTACTATACATTATATTCCAGGAAAATCCACACCCTGTGCCTTAGCCACCAGGGGAACGCCCTGGCGGCTAAATAAGCCGGTTGTGTTTCGGCCTATTGTTATTAACCGGATATAGCTTTAGTTGTGTGACCATCTAGATTCAAGATAGGCGGTTTGTTTGGATTATGTG
>JAFGOB010000132.1 GCA_016926695.1 Dehalococcoidales bacterium
CGATCTCACGGATAGGCACAGGATTTGTTGCAGGCCGGTAATTGTTATCCATTCAGAGCCCCGGCTTCTTCACTACCTGCGCCGGGGCGTAGGAATCTCAGGATATAGGGCAAGGGCGCATAAGAAGGGATTCTCACGGCGCTACGGAAGGCGCCAGGGAGAGCCGTGGCCGATTGGGGGAAAGGGATCAATCGGGCTCAGAATGGTCGTTTTAGTTCAGGCATTTTATCGCTTTACATTGATAGAGATTGCCACAGTCGCCCTGCGGGCTCCTTCGCAATGACAGGATGGGTTTGTTATCACAAGGCAGAGCATATAAAGGATGCCATTTCTCTATGGAGACAATGCCTCCCGTGACAACATATACTCTCCCGTTATATTTTGGCTGTCAGTTCATTCAGAGGAGTGTAACGACGTAGTAATCTCAAAACGGCTACATATAGAATCGGCCGGAAACCAGGCTCGATCCGTGACCTGGAACAGGGGTAGAAACAGTCATGATTAATCACCTATATCTAACGTCTCTCCCTCCTGACACCCGGCTACTGCATGGTGGAGCCGCCGGATATGCTCAGAACCTGGCCGGTGATATCGCCGGAGAGATCCGAGGCCAGGTAGGCCACCGCCGAGGCGATATCCATCACGCTTGTACCTTTATTCATGGGGGTATCTTTGGAAAAGGCCTGCGCGGTTTTTTCCTTCATCTCCCTGGTACCTTTCATGAAATCGGTATCCATCGACCACCCCGGAGAGATGACGTTAACGTTGATATTGTTGGGAGCCGCCATTTTTGCCAGGCCCCTGGAAAAAACATAGAGAGCGCTCTTGGCGATGCTGTACATCTGCACTCCGGGGAATGCCATTTTAGCCGTATCCGAGGAGATATTGATGATCTTGCCGTATTTACGCTCCGCCATATGGGGATAGACCGACTGTGTTACCAGCATGGGACCTTTAAGATTCAGATTATAGTCCTTGTCCCACTCCGCTTCATCCTGGGTCTCGAAGGGAGCGTTTTTTCCGGCGATTCCGCCGGCATTGTTAAGGAGGATATCGATCCTGCCGAACTGCTTGATAGCCTGTTCGACCATCTCAATCACTTCAGCCTTCCGGGTGATATCGCATTTGACAGCCATCGCCCTGCGACCCAGCTTTTCCACCTCGGCAGCCGTTTCCCGGGCACCCGCCAGGTCTATATCAGCCGCAATAATATCACAGCCTTCCCGGGCTAACAAAAGACACGAGGCCTTACCAAATCCCACCTGGCTGCCCGCTCCGGTGACCAGCGCCACTTTACCTGATAAATCCAGATCCATGTTCCCCCTCCTTTTTATCCGCTTTTACTTTTTCTGACTCAGCACATTTGTAAAAAAACTTATTAAGTAAGCTAAAAATATCAGAAAGCGGGACACTAATCAACCCCGACCATCCCTTTCCACCTCGATGGGGTAAGGGACGACGATCCGGCTTATACCCAATGGAAAGGAGTCGCAGCGACACGGTATACAGGCAGTCACTGGCTTTTAATGGCTATACACTGACAGAGATTGCCACACTCGCCCTGCGTGCTCGTTCGCAATGACAGAATGGGTTTGTCACGCAAAGCTTCATGAAGTGAAAACAGTGGCTGATAAGGAAATAATCGTGGCTTCAGTCGGACAATTGAAACTGAGGGGCGTTTACTTCTCCCTTTTCTTTCTCAAATGAGACCGGCGAACTGACCATGGCGACTCTCCGGTCCATCAGGTCGAAAGTGGCAGTGGAAGGATCTATGCCCAGCAGGTTGCCCATTATCCAGGGACCCTCCTCAAGCTCGACCATGACCACCAGATAAGGAGTCTTTCCCCTCCGGCTTTCAACGGGGATATAAACAGAGGTGAAAGTGGCGATCTTCCCTTTACCCGAAAGCTCCACCACCTCGGAATCGTAGTATCCGCAGCGCCGGCAGGCCAGCCGTGGCGGAACCGTAATAAAACCGCATTTCCTGCATTTCAAACCCAGCAGCCGGTTATTATCAAGGGCAGCCAGGTACTCTTTCACACTTAAAACAGGTTCTTTCAATATCACTCCCGCTGTTTACCGGACAGCTACCGCCAGCCTCTCTCCATCACCATGACGCAATGGATATTACCGCTGGCGCCCATGGCATCCGTCAGACCTGTTCTGGCCCCTTCGACCTGCGTTTCACCGCACAGGCCGTGCAATTGCCTGAAGATCTCGTACACCTGCGCAGCCCCGGTAGCCCCTACCGGATGGCCTTTGGCCTTAAGCCCTCCAGAGGGATTGACCACTACTTTACCGCCGATCTGCGTCTCACCCCTGGCAGTGGCTTCTCCACCCGTACCGCGAGGAAAAAATCCCAGGCTCTCAATAGCCAGGATTTCAGCGATGCTGAAGCTGTCATGTACCTCACATATATCGATATCGGCCGGACCGACACCGGACATGGCATAAGCCCGTTTGGCGGCCTCTTCCCTCACAACCAGCCAGGGCAAGGTATCCTGCTGGCTGGCCAGAGAACCGGCCGACGCCTGCCCCACACCTGTAATATAAACAGGTTCATCAGTAAGCTTCCGGGCCGCTTCTTCCGAGGCCAGAACCACCGCTGCGCCGCCGTCTGAAAAAGGACAGCAATCATAGACCTGCAAAGGCTGAGAGACTATGGGGCTTCTCAGTACCTTCTCCACGCTCAACTCCTTCCGTAAATGCGCTCTGGGATTGAGATGCCCGTATTTATGGGCCTTGACCGAGACCAGTGCCATCTGTTCTTTCAAGCGCGCCATTTCAATACCGCACTTTTTAGCATAAAGATGGGCCAGCATGGCAAAAACGCCCGGAAAGGTGATTCCCGTGGGATAGTCATAATACCTGTCGGTATACATAGCATAAGTCTGGGTAGCCAGGTGGGTACCCATGGTGGCTGCTCTTTCCATGCCTCCCGCCAGCACGATATCATAAAGCCCCGAGGCTATCCATATAAAGGCATCATGGATAGCCACACTGGAAGAAGCACAGGCGCCGTCATAGGTGTTTACCGGAATATGGAAAAGACCCAGGTTTTCGGCGATAAAAGCATGTGCGATCTGCTGTCCTTCCTCGTAATCACTGAGCACATTGCCTACCAGTAAAGCCTGCACATCGCTGTTCTTGATGTTGGCAGACTCAAGGGCTTCCACCGCCGCCTGAGTAAAAAGCTCGGTATTCGTCATAGACTGGGCGCCGCCGAATTTGGTCTGCCCGACGCCTACCACCGCCACTCTTCGCATCAACTTACTCCAATAACGCCAACCCGAATAAATGTAGAATTATTGTTCAATCTCCAATATCTAAAAACACCTGTTGGTCTCCCCGATAACCCTTTAAGAGGCAGGCATTTTTTCTCACTTGCACCGGTTTCCGTGTGGATTATAAACAGCCGATTCATCCAGTATCTCGGCAATATCCATTATCTTCAGCGTCTCTTCAACAGCCCTGGTCTTTGTCCCGTCCTGGAACATCTGGAGACAATAAGGACAGGCTGTGGCTATCAGGCCGGCCCCGGTGGTCATGGCCTGATCGGTACGCATCACATTAATGCGCTCCCCGACTTTCTGCTCCTCCAGCCATAAGTGACCTCCCCCTGCTCCGCAGCAGAAGTTGCGTTCCCTGTTCCGCTCCATTTCCACCAGTGTGATATCCGGCACGTAGCTCAAAACCTGACGCGGCGCTTCAAAAATACTGTTATATCTTCCCAGATAGCAGGGATCGTGGAAGGTGGCGGTCGCCATGGGTCCCTTGGATACTTTAAGCCTGCCTTCCCGCAGCAATTGCAGCAGAAACTCGCTGTGGTGGGTTACCTCAAAGTTGCCCCCGAACCGGGGATACTCGTGAAGCAGCGTATTGTAACAATGTGGACAGCCGGTAACAATCTTTTTGATGTTATAACCGTTCAGTATCTCGATATTCTTCATAGCCTGCATCTGGTAAAGATACTCGTTTCCCAGCCTGCGGGCGGGATCACCGCAGCAGCTTTCCTCCATACCCAGCACCCCGAATTTAATCCCGGCCAGCTTCAGCAGCCGCCCCGTCGCCCGTGCTACCTTCAGACTGCGGTCCTCCAGCGCCTCGGTACACCCTACCCAGTAAAGGATATCCACCTCACCGTCATCAGCCAGGGTTTTTATATCCAGGTCTTCAAACCAGCTCGTACGCGTCAGCAGCGTACCCCGCCAGGGATGCCCCCTGTCCTCAATGCTCCTTAAAGCTCCTTCAGCGCTCTCCGGTATGAGGGCCTGTTCCAGTACCAGGTTGCGTCTCATTTCGCTTATCTTCAACATGGGTTCAGCCGAAACGGGACAGACCTCCTGGCAGGCGAAGCAGGTAGTACAATTCCAGATAACCTCGGTATCTATCACCCCGCCGATCATGGGCGTTTCCTCTGCGGAAACCGGAAGATCAGCCTGAGTTCCCTCCCCCACCCCTTCTCCGGCGCTTGCCGCGCTGGCTTTCCCGGCCTTTTTCCTGGCTGCCATCAGGGCCGGAGCCTTTTCCTGCCAGTTATTCTTGAGATCCTGAAGGACCTTTTTAGGACTGAGAGGCTTACCGCTGAGATAAGCCGGACAGTTATCGACACAGCGCCCGCACCGCGTGCAGGCATCCAGGTCAAGCAGGTTTTTCCAGCTATAGTCTTCGACCTTGGAGACACCATAGGACTGGGCTGTTTCCAGGTCGATGGGAACCATAGCCCCTCTCGCCCCCAGATTCCGCCAGAAAACATTAAGCGGGGATATTATCAGGTGCCACAGTCGATTGAAATACAGGGCTATATAAAACAGAAAACCGAAGGTGATCAGAGAATGCAGCCACCACATGACACGGTGGGCAACCAGAAGTGAGGAGTGGCTGAAGTTTTCGAAAGCCCTGGCCAGCACATAACCACCCGGAGAAAAGACTGACCAGCTTGGGTTCTCCGCGATCTCATTGGCAGCCACCCGCAGGCCTTCCACCACGAAACCCGTCACTATGATTGATATAATAGCCAGCAAGGCCATCAGGTCTCCGGTCTTGTTGTCCAGTCTTTCCGGCCTCCGGCCGTAACGCCGAATAAAGGCCATGATTACCCCGATCAGCGCCATGATGCCGCCGATATCGACAAACATCGAATGGGCAAAATAGAAAGTCCCTTCGATGAATTCGTAAATGTAATGACTCAAAACATCCAGGGCAGTCCCCAGAAGCAGAAGGCAGCAGCCTATCATAATCAGAAAATGGGCCACCCCGGGGTACAGCTCTTTAGGCAGGGTGTCTTTCAGCCGAAAAGAGCGGTGTCCCAGGTTATCCGCAACGCCAAAAAATTTGCGGTGAATGATACCGTCGATAATAGCAGCCCGGATGAACTCCTTCCATCTGAGCGAAAGGCTTTCTTTCAAACGCGGGTCGTCTTTTCCCAGGTGCCACATCTTATAACGCCGTACCACGGCATATACCATAAACCCTACAGCTATGAGCGCAATTATGTAAATAATTTCGCCCAGAGGAACATTCCATAATATCTCTCTTGAAGGTTCCGTCATCGAGGTCCTCCAGCAAATGTTAAAATAATAATATTAAGCAGTTCGTACTGAATTCAAGATCATTCCGCAGTAAAAAAAGACAAGATAATATATTTTAACGTAAACGGGCTACCGTGACAAAAATACCGATAACAACAGCTAAAATATCGAACAACCGAAAAGAATTCCCCCCGAAGGTAAAAACGCTGATCACGTAAGCAACCACCAGCGTTGTTCCACCGATTATTGCCAGTCCGACGCCTGACTTGCGGTTGACCGACAGGGAAATTCCTTCTCCAATGCCATAACCAAGTGCGGCTGCAATGAGAAAATTGAAGTAGCCGGAGAACATGATCGACCGCAGGAAACCCCACAAAAACCCACAGACCAGAGCTAAAACCAGGGCCGCGCCAACCGCCCGCAGGTAATAGACACTAGTAATGTTGTAGGTCGGCACACGGGACAACCTGGCGCAACTCGGGCAACGTGCACCTACCGGGGTCTGCACCATACACCTGGGACAGATAGGGTCTCCGCATTTCCCGCAATACAGGTTAGTTTCTGTTTTAGGATGACGCTTGCATACCGTCATAGCTACAATATCTCAACCTTTTTGGCCTGTTCTCCATTTTCATCCTCTACGGGTTTTCTGTTTATCCAGGTATTGCCATCTTTGATATCGCGATCAAAAAGAAAACGCGTCTTATATAACTCCCATTTGCTGACCTGCTGTGATTTTGATGTCCTGGGAGCTGTTAAGCGGCGTATAACCATGATTACGAACAAAGCAGCCAGTCCCAGTGTCAGCTCCAGCGGCTTGTTCAACCCCAGGCTGGTTATGGAAAGAGTGGCTACCGCACACAGCAGAGGCAGGGGCGAACTACCTATCAAGAGCGTAAAAACGGCACAAAACAGGAAAGCCGGGAAACCCATAGGTAAAAGAAACAGGCCGACGCCCACCGTTGCAGCCAGACCCCGTCCGGCGTTAAAACGCAGGAATACCGGCCAGTTATGTCCGATAATCACACCTATCCCGGCTAACGCCTGAGCGCCGATTCCCAGCCCCAGCAATTGCGCTATCCAGACTATCAGAACACCCTTGCCGATATCATAAATCCCGACCAGTATGCCCAGTTTCTTGGAAAAACTACGGTATACATTGCTGCCGCCGACCTGACCGCTGCCGTATTTGCGGATATCCACCTTATAAACCAGCTTTACCACAAGGTAGGCCATGGGCATGGAGCCCAGCAGGTAGGCCCCTATAAACAAAATAATTGTAACAATTATTTCCGGCATTTTATCCCCGGTAATACCTTAGATTAAAAAAAAACTAACCCTCTATCATGTAAATTTGGAATATCGCCGGCATCAACCCTTATCGTATCAAGGGCGGCGGCATGAAATTTTCCTGAATCCGCATCTAGACCCTGGCCAAGGCTAAAAGCCTCTCAGCGCACTCAAGTGGTACTTCGACTGTTCCCAGGGAAGGTTCGCTATTGGGGTCCAGGCCGTGGAAATCGCTGCCCCCTGTCGGCGTCAGATTGTATTTTACAGCCCAGCCCAGCAACTCTCCCATCTGCTCCACTGAATAACTGCCGTAATAGACCTCCAGCCCCATCATCCCTTCGTTTTTCAACTGACTGATAAGAACTTCGGGATTATCAACCGTGAAAGGATGCGCCATTACAGGAATGCCCTTTGCCCTTAAAATCAGGTTTGCGGCTTCGGCGGGAGTGACCTTGTCCCTCTCAACATAGGCCGGTCCGCCATGGCTGATATACTTCATAAAGGCCTCACGCAGTGAATTTATGTACCCTTTTTCCAGCAAGGCCTGGGCTATGTGAGGCCTGCCGATTGAACCGTCTCCCGCCAGCTCCTCCACCCGCTCGTAATCAATTTTCATACCCAGGCCTTTCAGCTTTTTGACTATCTTCACAGCCCGTTCTATACGGGAATTACGCAGTTTTTCCAGGGTCGACCTCAATTCATCGCTGTGCTTATCAAAGCAGTAGCCCAGCATATGGAGTTCACCGGCGGGAATATCGGTGTTGATTTCAACCCCTTCGATGACCGTCAGTCCGGCATTTTTTTCAGCCGCTTGCTGAGCAGGAACAATCCCTTCAATCGAATCGTGATCGCAGATGGCAATATAGCTCAGCCCGGCCTCACCTGCCTTCCTCACGATTTCTTGCGGAGTGAATTTACCATCCGAGGCTGTGGTATGAATATGCAAATCGACTTTTCCCACTATATATCCACTTCCCTGTCGACTCTTTCAATCTTCAACGCCTGGCCGGTCTTTTCGTCTATCTCAATCATGATGGAGTTAAAGATATTTTTTTTACTCTCACTGACAGACAGGCGCTGGGGTACCACCGTTAGAAACCTCTTGAGGACAGCCTGTATATCATCCCCGATAACCGATTCCGCCGGTCCGGTCATACCGATATCCGAAACATAGGCTGTTCCCCTGGGAAATACCCTGTAATCCACGGTTCCGACATGAGTATGAGTACCGAAAACGGCGCTGACCCTGCCGTCCAGGTAGCGTCCCATGGCCACCTTCTCCGAAGTAGCTTCAGCATGAAAGTCCACGATAATGACGGGATATTTATTTTTTATCCCGCTCAGCAGAGCGTCCATGGTCCTGAAAGGGCAATCATAATTGTTCATAAAGGTCCGGCCGATAAGATTGACCACCGCCACATTATCCCGGTAGAGGCATCCCCTCCCGGGTACCCCGGGCGGATAATTCAGGGGACGTAAAACAGGTAAATCACCGTCCAGATGTGGTATTATCTCTTTCTGGTCCCAGATATGGTTTCCCGAGGTTAATATATCAACCCCGCAATCCAGAAGCTCCCGGGCGGTGCTGAGGGTTAAGCCCAGCCCCCCGGCGGCATTTTCCCCATTGGCAATAACCAGGTCCAGCCGGTATTGCTGCCGTATTGAAGGCAGCAGCTTCCGGACCACCTGTCTCCCCGGTTTGCCGATTACATCTCCGATCGCCAGAACTAACACTATTGCCCGGCCTTTCTTTTTTTATTTTTCTCCCGCCTTAACGGTCCCGCTCCCTCAAGTGGAAATACCGCAGGGCCGTTACAGGACTTGTTTATTGTATCTTTTCTCCTGTTGCTTGTATATACCCTGTCTCCAAAATGCCGGATATAACTCAGGACGACCCGTTTTCGTCATCTTGTTCTCTAGATCCTGTTTGTATCTTGTCTCTTGTACCTTGTTTCTTTCCCCTATTTGGCGAAATCAACCGCCCTTGTTTCCCGTATCACAGTTACTTTTATCTGGCCGGGATATTCCATACCTTCTTCGATTTTTTTAACTATATCTCTTGCCAGCCGGATTGAATCAAGGTCGTTTATTTCTTCCGGTTTAACCAGGATGCGGATTTCACGGCCGGCCTGGATGGCAAATGACTTTTCCACTCCCTTGAAACTGTTAGCAATACTTTCCAGAGTTTCCAGCCGTTTGATGTAGTTCTCCAGGGACTCACGCCTGGCGCCCGGCCTGGCGCCGCTGATGGCATCTGCGGCCGATACTATATAACCCATGATGCTGGTGGTCGGGGCCTCGTTATGGTGTTCGGCAATAGCCTGCGCCACTTCGGGCGATTTATCCCACCGCTGCACCAGTTCAGCCCCGATAGCCGCATGGCTGCCTTCCACTTCCCGGTCTATGGCTTTACCGATGTCGTGCAGAAGGCCGGCTTTTTTGGCCAGTGTTACATTAGCACCCAGTTCACCGGCTATCATACCTGCCAGAAAAGCGGTCTCTATGCTGTGATTGAGAACGTTTTGCCCATAGCTGGTGCGGAATTTTAAGCGGCCGAGCACCTTTATCAGCTCAGGTCGCAGACCCTGCACTCCTACCTGGATCGCCGATTGCTCTCCGGCAGCGAAGATCGTGGCATCAACCTCTTCCCTGGCCTTGCCTACCACTTCCTCAATACGGGCAGGATGGATCCGTCCGTTGAGTATCAGGCGGGTCAGCGCCAGGCGAGCAATCTCGCGCCTGACCGGATCGAAACTTGAGAGAGTGACCGCTTCGGGTGTATCGTCAATGATCAGGTCTACCCCGGTAGCCTGCTCCAGTGCGCGAATATTGCGTCCTTCTCTGCCGATCAACCTTCCCTTCATTTCATCATTGGGTATGGGCACCACGAAGACGGTAGTTTCTGAAACAATCTCTGAAGCAGAACGCTGGATAGCCTGTGAGAGTATTTCCTGGGATTTCTCATTGGCCTGAAGCCTGAGGCTGACCTCCCACTCACGTATACGGCGTCCCGTCTCCTCCTTCATTTCGGCCTCAATATTTTCCAGCAGGATTTTCCTGGCATCCGCCGAGGTCAGGTTGGAAATTTCTTCGAGCTTCTTCATTTGTTTGTCGCGGATTTCGGTTACACCGGACCGCATGGCTTCGATTTCCTTTTCCCGATTATTGAGATTACGGTCACGGTGTTCAAGGTTCTCCAGCTTACGGTCGAGCGAATCGATTTTTTGAGTCAGGCGGTTCTCCTGGCGTTGAAGCTCCGAACGCCTCTGCCGGTATTCTGTCTCAGCCGCAGATTTTACTTTTTCAGCATCCTGTTTGGCCTCCTCCAATACACTTTTAGCTTCCGCACGGGATTCGGACAACGTCCGGGCTGCTTTCCTCTCGGCAATACGCACCTGCCTGCCTATCAACACCCTGCGAAAGAAAAAGAGCGCCAGTGCTCCCGCAATGGCTCCTATGAGAAAGGCAAAGAGGATCCCGAGACCCCAGATTACAGTATTCTCCAATTGTTTATTTCCCCCTTTTCCTGTCCATTTAAAGGCAGTATTTTAAAGCGGATTTTTACCGCTTCAGCACCTGCATATCAGGCCGAATCCGGCCCGGACAGATATTTATATTAATATTTTTTTAACTTTTTACTTCCCGCATTTATTTTTTAAATTTTGTTTCTAAATACAGACACGCTAGACAATAATACAACTCCACACCACCCTGATGCTTCGTCGCTACGCTCCTCCAGCATGACAACAATTTTTATACTTCGTGCAAATTGTTTCAATTATTTTTATGTTTGTATTAGTTTTCCTCTGAACTTTCCCGCCCGTTCAGCTCCGCCTGGTCTCCTGTGCATTCCTGCCAGATATCCCTGACCAGTCTGCCGGTAATATCATAACCAAAACCCCTTCTCTGAAGATATACGCCCAGTTTCCTGCGAAAGACCTGGAAATCGGAAAGGGGTAAAGTACGTGCTTTACGCATGGCCAGGCGGCGGGCACCGGCCTCTTCATCACTGCCGTCAACGACCGTATCGATGATCCCGGCATCAACCCCCTTGCGCCTGAGTTCCGCTTTCAGAACTCTCTGACTCCGCGGTTTGAAGGTTGTGCGGTCCTCAGCCCATAATCGCGCAAAAGACGAATCATCCAGCAATCCCGATTGCTTTAGTTTCCCTATCACGGCTTCAACCTGTAGTGCCTCAAACCCGCGTTTGAGCAAACGCTCTCTGGTCTCTGAAATACTTCTGGACCGGTAGTTAATAAATCTGATCGCAGCCGTAAAACAGCGCTGGAACTCATCATCCCGGGTGAAAACGGCTATTTCCGCCGGAGTCAAAATCCTCCCTACCTTGAGGGACTTCTCAGCGATAATCCTGTCGTCAAGACTGAAACAATAGCCGCCGTTCAGGTATACCCTTGAGCGACCGCTTCCGGGTTTCTCTCCGGATTGAATTGCCGTAATTACCTTATCCACTTCCCGCCTGTTAAAAATAAAGGCTGAGGTATATACCTCAGCCTTTGAATATTCACTTTTTTGCCCTGTCGCCACAGGATGGTACTAATCCGCTTCCTCACCCGCTGATGATGGAGTAGAAACAGCAGTGGCTGAGGCCCTTATCTTCCGCTCTATCTCCTCGGCGAGTTCAGGATGCTGGCTTAAGTACGTTTTTGCATTCTCTCTACCTTGACCTAACCGAACATCACCAAAGGAGAAAAAAGCACCGGACTTGTTTATTAGCCCTTGCTGTACGCCCAGGTCTATCAGGCCGCCTTCTTTGCTTATTCCGTGGGCAAACATAATATCGAACTCAGCACTTCTAAAAGGAGGGGCGACCTTGTTTTTGACTATTTTTGCCTTGATGTGGTTGCCTATGGCTTCATTACTCTGCATGATGGTTTCAACACGTCTCAAATCAATCCGGACAGAACTGTAAAATTTAAGGGCTCTTCCGCCGGGGGTAACCTCCGGATTTCCGTAAACGATGCCTACCTTTTCACGCAACTGGTTAATAAAAATTACCACTGTTTTTGATTTTGATATTGCGGCAGCCAATTTCCTCAACGCCTGGGACATCAAACGGGCCTGAAGTCCTACATGGGACTCTCCCATCTCCCCCTCGATTTCAGCCTGGGGGACCAGAGCAGCCACACTATCGATCACAATGATATCCACAGCACCACTTCTAACCAGGGCTTCAGTAATTTCCAGAGCTTGTTCTCCAGTATCAGGTTGAGAGATATAAAGGTCCTCTGTTTTTACTCCGCAAACAGCCGCATAAGAGCGGTCTAAAGCGTGCTCCACATCTATATAAGCCGCTACCTCTCTCCGCTTCTGAGCTTCCGCAATGATATGCTGGGCCAGGGTAGTCTTACCCGAGGACTCGGGACCGTAAATCTCAGTTATCCTCCCCTTGGGTATACCACCAACGCCCAGGGCTATATCCAGAGATAGTGAGCCGCTGGGAATAACCTCTATCGGTGTAGACGTATTTCCACCCAGCTTCATCACTGAACCTTTACCAAATCTTTTTTCTATTTGACTTATTGCCAGTTCCAGGGCTTTTTCTTTCTCTGTAACGGCCTTGTCTTTAGGGTCAACTTTTTCGGTTGTCATACGTTTCAAAGATGATATTTCTTTATTTTTTCCGGCTGTAATTCACCGGTCCTCTCCATGACACTCATGTGCGCATATGTATCATAGCATACCCGCTTTTTTCCCTCAACCAGTAAATGCACCTGTTTTTTCGGTGTACCGCCTATCTCCGACACCGTTATTAAAAAAGACAATTACTAACATAGTACATCTGTTCTGCTTTTGTCAAGCCCTGCTGGCTAATCCGCAGGACCATTGTGAATTCGCACCCTGGAATCAGTCTGCTTGAAAAGACGGGAAGGCCACCAGTTCATCCGTCCGAACAGGGTAGCAATCGAGGGAATAAGCACAGCCCGCACCAGGAAAGTATCTATCAGAACTCCTATGCCGATCGCGGCGCCCACCTGAAAGACCATCTGCATTGAGGCAGTCGTCAGTGTCAGAAACGTGCCGGCCAGAATAACGCCGCACGAGGTAATTACTCCGCCGGTATTGGTCACAGCCGCGCAAATGGCCTCTTTGACAGGTTTCCGCTGGGCCTCCTCCCTGATACGTGAAACAAGGAATATGTTGTAGTCCGAACCTACCGCCACCAGCATTACAAAGACAAAGACCGGCAGCATGTAAATCATAGCATTCTGCCCCAGGATATCCAGCAGAATCCAGGCAGAGATTCCCATGGTAGCCCCGAAATTCAACAGTACTGTCAGAATCATATAAAGGGGGGCAATGATGCTGCGCAGAAGTATAGCCGTTACCACAATAATGCCAACCACTGCCAGCAAAAGGACATGCAAAAAATCGCTATTATTAACGGCCATGATATCAACCAGGTCCGCGCTCGTCCCGCCTGTATACGACTTTATCCCCGCCGGAGCAGAATCCGCCTGTATTTTCTTAAGTTCTTCTCGTATCTTCGTCACAGAGGCAACACTTTCAGGTGCATAGGGATCTGAATCCAGTATCACTTCCAGCCTGGTTAAAGTCATGTCCTCCGAAAAATAGTATGACTTCAGCCACTCCGTAAACGGCGTCTCAACCAGCAGATCAAACTCTGCCGCCAGCCCTTCCAGTCCCACGGCGATATTCTCAATCATGGGTTTTACCTGTTCCATCACGGCAATGACATTCTGCGGCATTGAGGTCTGGACTTTTTTAACCAGCTCCGAGATGCCGGTCATATTGGAAACAACATCCTGGAAATTGGCGCTCTGCGTAATTCCCGGGTATTGTATACCCAGGCTGGTAAAGTCCTGTACCATATTCTGGAAAAAGCTCAACTGAGCGGCGCCGGCCAGGCTCAGATTCTGACCTATGGCGCGAGTCTGCTTGCCCAGGGCGTCAAGCTCCTCGGCGGGAGTCGAAACGCAGGATACCCTGCTTACGCCTTCAACCTCTTTGAGGGACTCTGCCATTTTTTTGATACCCTCCAGCGCATCCGGGGAGGTCAGATCAACCCCGGGATGCTCCAGCACGATGTTAACCGGATAAAGCGTCCCGGTACTGAAATGTTCCCTGAATATCTCGAATCCCTGCACCGATCCCATCTCCTGGGGCATCTGGCTGAGCGTATCCGCAGAATAGCGGACATTCGGCAGGGCCAGGTAAGGCAACCCCAGGATAATGACGATAATGACGGTTAACATCACCGGGCGCCGCACTATCAGTTGTCCCGTGCTCTGCCATAAACCTGCGTTACCGGCCTTGTTTTGCCTTAGCCTGGCAGGCCACAGCAGGTTGCGTCCGAAAAAAGAGATCAGGGCGGGGGTTAAGGTCAGACCGGCCAGCAGAGTTATGGCCACTCCTACAGCCAGAATATAGCCCGAGGTCCTGTTCATGCCGAAGTTGGAAATCCCCAGACACAGCAGCGCCACGATAACCGTGGTAGCACTGGCCAGGATCACCGGCCCGATGCGCTTCAAAGACAGCTCAACCGCTGTTTTCTGGTTATTCTGTAAAATTTCTTCCTTAAAACGGGACACCATAAAAAGGCAGTAGTCTGTGCCGATACCAAACAGCGTCACCACCAGGTAGGCATCCACCAGACTGGAAACATCAGCCCCCGAGACAGCAATATATCCGGCTACTCCCCTGGAAACCAGGTAGCTGATCCCGATGGTAATCAGAGGCACCAGTATAGCCACGGGCGAACGGTATATGATCAATAACAGGAATACCACCAGCAATACGGTAACCAGTGTGGCCTTATCAATTGTATTCTGGATGGACTTCAGTGCGTCGGCGAAAACACCCGCTCCACCGGTGACATACACGCTGGAGGAGAATTCCTTTTCTTTTATGTATTGCCTGATGCTGTCCACGGTCTCTTTCGACTGGGGGCTGGCCGAGGAAGTCGACAGGTCGATATTGAACAGCATCACGGTCTGATCGCTGCTTACCAGCGTTGAACTCAGCAAATCATTCTGAAAGACGGATATCACTCCGCTGATATTGTCCGGAGACTCTCCGGAAAGCAGCCAGTCGTTCAACTCACCGGCTTCCTGCATACTGGCTTCGGAAAGTCCGTCGGAATTGTATATCAATATCAGCGCCGAGCCGGCTGCCTCGTCCTGATAAGCGGGGAATTTTTCCTTTAACAAGTTGTCGGCCTGCCTTGACTCGGTATTGACAGGCAGGAATTGTGAATCATCGGTCACACCTACCTCTGAAAGCGCAGGAGCAAAAACAATCATGACCACTGCCAGAGCAATCCAGAAAAGTGTGATCGCTATTTTATACCGTGAGGTGATCTTAGCCAGCTTGAGAAACATGATTATTAATATAATATGGTAGAATGTTTTAATTGTCCAGATAATTTTATACTATGATAATTGTTTTCCGGGTAATTCCTGAAAGAATGCCGGAATTGATACAGACCAAAGAGGGTGTTCCCCCTCGACCCTGCCGGATCGTATTCCATAGCTGTTTTGAGATAGACCTTTTTGCTGGAATTAGTCATAATATGGATTATTGGACGTACATAATACTCAGGGGACGATGAAGGCTGTATTCAAGCCGGCTTTTGTATTTTCGTCCGGGAGAAACTAAAATGGCTAAATCTTTTAACGTAAATCAGACATGGCTGTCCTGCATCAGTTGCGGATATAAAACGGACCTGCTGGAAGAAAGAATTTTCCGCTGTCCCAGGTGTGGAGACCTTTATGACATCGAGCACAACTTTTCTCCGGCGGAAAAATCACTGGAACAGTACCAGGCACTGTTTGATACCAGAATTGCTCCCGGTGCTTTTCGTAAAGGCGGCGCCGTTTACCATTCCGGTGTCTGGAGGTTCAAGGAATGGATAATGCCCTATATACCGGAAAGCGATATCGTCAGTCTGGAAGAAGGGATTGTGCCGATTGTGCGGGCTGGAAAAAACCTGATGGAATGGATCGGCCATGATATTGAACTCTTTATCATCATGGAAGGAATGACTCCTACCGGCTCCTTCAAGGATTTCGGGGGAACGATATTGATGAGTATAGCCCGCGCCGCTGGCGTGCGCAATATTTGCTGCGCTTCGACAGGCGATACCTCGGCCATGGCCGCGGCCTATTCCGCCGCTGCCGGAATTCAATGTGCGGTAATACTGCCCAAGGGCAAGATCACACCGGTACAATTGGCCCAGCCCCTGGTGCACGGCGCCAAAGTCATTCTTCTTCCCGGCAACTTCGATGATTGTATGAAAGTGATGCAGGAGCTGGTCACAAAATACGGGGTCTACCCGGCCAACAGCCTTAATCCGGCCCGCATCGAAGGGCACCAGACGACGGTGTTTCTGACCTCGCAATATTTCGGATGGGAATGCCCGGACTGGTTCGCTGTGCCCGTGGGCAACGGGAGCAACTGCTCCTCCGTAGGGAAGGCGCTCAGGCTGCTCAACAGATTCGGAATTAAAAAGACGTCCAGAATACTGGGATGCCAGTCCGAAGCAGCCAATCCCCTCACAAAGTCGTGGAATATGGTAAAAGAACAGGAGGAAAACGGTAGATTTCCTTCCCTGGAAAAATGGAAGTCCTGCTATCAGCCGGTGGCTGTGGGTGAAACAACCGCTACGGCCGCACGGATCGGCGATCCGGTCTCAAGGGATAAAGTGATAAGGGAAATTGTTCATTCGGGCGGTGCCATGCAGATTGCCTCGGAAGAGGACCTGAATGAAGCTGTCGCTATCTGTGGCAGAGACGGGCATTTTGTCTGCCCCCAGACAGGAATTGCACTGGCCGGGGTGCGCAACGCCCGCAGAATGGGCTGGATAAGCAGCGGTTCAAGGGTAGTAGTGGTTTCCACGGCTACCGGGTTGAAGTTTACCGATTCGGCGGCAGCCAAACTACAGGGCAATATCATCGATGCCCCGGATTGCAGGACCGGGACAGTGGCCAAAATCCTGAAGGTTGATTAGGCAGTAAAAATATCTTGACATATCGGTTACATTTTGTTACACCTGTCATTCACTATATGAGAGAAAGACAGCACCGGTTTGTCATGGCGAGCCTCACGAGGCGCCTTCTCTTCACCTCGTGATCGGCGTCGCCATCTCATGAGTGTGCAAGAGCCGGGTTTCCTGTGCGCCGGTCAAGCCGCGTTTTTATGGCGGTACACTGACAGAGATTACGACACTCGCCCTGCGGGCTCGTTCGTAATGACAGTATCGCTCCGTAATGTTAAACGACAGGTAATAAATCACCTGCCTTCATGTATCTATCATACAGGCAACCCGGGTTGGACTAATACCACTGGATATCATTAACTATAGATTACCGATTTTACACTCTAACCGGCTGGCAGCACATTGTCCGTTTATTCCCTTTTAAAAATCCACTCCCAATTCCGACAGCAGCTCGCGTTCCAGGCTGCCGAATTCAGGGTCGGCAATCATTCTCAGGTGCCTGGGACGCGGTATATTGATGCGCAGTTCACGCTTGACGGTACCCGGACGGGCTCCCAGCACAATTACCCGGTCAGCCAGGTAGACTGCTTCTTCAACATCGTGCGTAATAAATAATACCGTACGCCCGTACTGCTGCCAGGCTTTCATCAGCCAGCTTTGCAGCTCCTTGCGGGTCAATGCGTCCAGTGCCCCGAAGGGTTCGTCGAACAACAGCGTGGAACGGCCCATCAGCCAGGTCCGCAGGAGCGCCACCCTTTGCCGCATGCCCCCTGAAAGGGCCGAAGGATATTCGTTCTCAAAGTTTTCCAGTCCGAAAAACGGCAGCATTGCGAGGGCCTTTTTGCGTGATTCTTGCCTGGGTAGCCCCTGTATTTCCAGCGGTATGAGGACATTATCCAGGACACTTCTCCATGGCAGCAGCAGGTCTCGCTGAGGCATATAGCCCACCATACCGGAACGGTTTTGAGGCTTCACCCCGTCAATCAGTATTTCACCTTCATCCGGTTCGAGCAGGCCTACGCAGAGATTGAACAACGTGCTCTTGCCGCTGCCGCTGGGACCGATGATTGTGACAAACTCCCCCGGCATAACCTTGAAAGAGAGGTCTTTCAGGGCCGGAAAAGCATGGTTTTTTCCATAGAAGGTCTTACTGATATGCCTCATTTCTATACGCGGTACGGGAATGCTGTCCATCAGGTCTTCTCCCGGCTGAATGACAGCATAGAGGTTATCCGTCTTTTCAACAGGCAGGCCTTAAATGCACCGCCCGGACTCAGGCACTTTCCCCGGTTACCTGTCATAAAATATCGCTCCATGTATCTTTCACTCAGGGCAAAAACTGGTTGGTGAAGGCATCCTCAGCCGGTATGGGACCGGCCAGAATAGAATGAGTGACTTCCCATTCAATATATTTCTGCCACACGCCTGTTTTTTGCTCGCCCCAGCGCGGGGCATCGGCCTGATAACAGCCGGAAAGCCATTTCTGGCTGGACCTGACCAGGTCGCTGTCAAGTTCGGGAACGGCAGCAATCAGGATATCGGCGGCTTCGTCCGGTTTCTCTATGGCGAAATTATACCCCTCCGTCATGGCTTTCAAGAAAGACCTGACCACCTCCGGCCTGCCGTGAACGGTATCTTCGCTGGCAATTACAATGGGGGTATAGTAGTCAGGTATAACATCGAAATAGTCTTCCATCATCAGGATATTCAGTTCGACGCCCTGCTGCCGTGCCATGAAACCCTGCCAGCCGTAAAATATCCAGGCCAGATCGATTTCTCTCTGGGCTATAAGCGCCAGCGGATCGTTATAGCCGATATCGATTATTTTGAGCTTGCTGAAATCTGCTCCCGCCGACTCCATCAGTACTTCCAGTGTCGGAGATTCAAAGGGGGAACCGAAAGAACCGTAGCGCAGACCTTCAAAATCCGCCGGACCGGTTACTCCCAAAGAGGTTAAAGAGGCAAAACCGGAGGTATTGTGCTGGTTCACTGCGGCGATGGAGACAATCGGTACACCTTCAGCCCTGGCCAGTGTGAGGGATTCCTGGAAACTGATGCCGAAATCGGCTGCACCGCTGGCTACCGCCGCTTCAGCGTAAACCTCTCCCGGCTGGACAACCTGGACGTCCAGTCCCGCTTCTTTGAAATAACCCTTTTCACTGGCGACAAAAATCCCGGTATGATTGGTATTCGGCACCCAGTCCAGCATCAGCTTGACAGCAATAAGCTCCTGTTTGGTGGAAGCGGAACAGGCGCTCGTTGCCATTATAGAAACCAGAAGTATTACAGCTACCAGCCAGCGATTCATTATTATTGCTCCTTATCAGTTCAGTAGATTCCAGTACTATCCCATTGTTCCCGGCGCTGCCGGGAGTAATACCAGGGCATGACCAGCCGTTCTATGCCAAATACCAGCATGAAGAGAGCAACGCTCAGCAGTGACGTGACGAACATTCCCACAAATACCTGGTCGGTCGCCAGTGCGTTTTTGGAGCGCAGCATATACAACCCCAGACCGGGAGAACCGCTTACCCATTCCCCGATGGTTGCCGCGACCACGCTGTAGGTAACCGCCAGACGCAGTCCTGAAAAGAAGGACGGCAGGGCCGAAGGCAGGCGGACCATGCGCCAGACCTGTCTCTTTTTCGCCCCCATCGCCCGCAGCAAGGCTATCAGCTCCGGTTCGGAAGACATCAGACCGTCAGCCGTATTGATAGCCAGGGGAAAGAAACAGAACAGTACCACCACGAATACGGTAGGTATCAGCCCGAAACCGAACCATATAATCAGGATCGGCGCAACGGCCAATATCTGGATGGTCTGCGATACCACCAGGATAGGATAAAGGGCCCGGTGCATCAACGGCCAGAAGTCCATCAAGGCCGCAATCCCGATTCCCGCCACCAGTGCCAGCGCCAGCCCTATACCTGTTGCCATCAGCGTCGAGCAAACGGCATTCAACAGGAAGGTCCTGGTTTCCCAACCCGCCCGCAGTACATCAGGAGGTGAGGGCAGGATAAAGGAGCTCAACCCGCTGACTCTGGAGACGAAATACCAGCCTGCCATCAGGACTACTATCAGTAAAACGGGAGGAAAGATCTCCCTGTGCCATTTCATCAGCCGTTCCCGCGATATTTACCGACTTTCCCCTCTATAGTGGTGCCTTCGATAGCATCAGCGATCTTGATGATAGTGACTACCCTGCCCGCTCCGGCCTCAAAACAGGCCAGATGGGCGGATTTTGCCACTTCCAGCAGCCTGTCCAGGTCGTCTCCTTCCAGCGTGGTCTCCAGGGGTCCGACCTCATACTTCACACCGCTGGCCCGGATAACCGAGATAGCCTTGTCCACCACCGGGTAAACATCTTCTGTCAGCGGCAGGACCTGTACGCCAACGTTCATTATCCTTTTCTTTACCATAACCTTCTCTTCCTTAATTTGTTACGCCCTACCAGGAGTATGGACCGCCAGCAGCAGACCCTCCGATATCCTCACTATGGCGGATGTTCCCAGCAGTACGTTGCTGAGACCCCGTCCCTGGCCGAAAAACAACCTCTCATGCCTGAGAGGATATTTCAGTCCAGCCACCGAGATGCTGGAGATATCCCCTGCCAGCGGCAGTAATGAGAGCGTATCCCCGGAACAGCCGGCAATATCCTCCCCCGGCGGCCTGATGATCCATCCTGTCTGGCTGCCGTGCCATACTTCGACCCGGTTGGCATAGAGGGCAGGATGGTTCAACATCAAAATGTTGGAAACGGCCATATCCAGGCGTCCTCCCATCGCACCGACCATAACGATATGGCCTGCTCCCTGATCTCTGGCATAAAGAAGCGCCAGTTCAAGGTCCGTTTCGTCCTTTTCGGCCGCATGAGAAACCACCCTGTCACAACATAATTCCCGCCGTTCCTGATCGCTGATTGAGTCCAGGTCGCCGACTATGGCGTCGAGAGAAATTTTCAGGGTTTTTGCGTGCAGGGCGCCCCGGTCCGCTCCCAGCACCAGATCAAATCCGCCCTCGCGGATTCTCCTTTCCAGTATCTCCGGTTGAAATACCTCTCCGTTGACCAGCACCAGGGCTTTTGTCATATCGACTCCCAAAACAAAAAGGCTGCCCCGTATGGAGAGCAGCCCTCTTTATTTAAAAATTTTGTCTTCCCTCCGCCGGTATTATCCGGATCAGGTTCTCAGGGTCGATGCGGTGATCATTCATCATGACCGTACACATCCTCTCAGCCTGGTTCCCCAAGCTCCCCATTCCTGTATATTGCTAAAGTCCTTTGTTATATAGCATAGCACTCAGGCAGGGATATGGCAAGAATACTCCGCCAGCGGACACTCTCCGCATTTCCCCAGAACGCAGAATTGCCTGTAAATATGTATCAGCCCCTGCTGAAGGCAGGCTGTATTGACCTGTCCGGCATTCAGACCGAGCTGCGCCAGCATATGTCTTTCAATTGAATTGGATTCCAGTCGGGGATACAGGCTGAACATGCGGCTGGTCCGTGAGAGCGTTACGGGCAGCCGCCCGCTTTCAGCCCCGGCACGCAGATAGGGCAGCAGGACATTGATGATTATCTCAGCGGCCCGCTCTTTGCCCAGCAGAGTCAAACCGCCGCTGCCGGGAGACGGGCAAGGATAATAATGACCTGCCCTGTACGCTCCGGACTTTACCACCAGGGCCGACTCGATCGCCTTAAAGTCCAGGCTGTGCTGCGCCTCAAGCATCAGGGACTCAAGTGATTGCTGCCAGCCTTCGGTCCGAAAACGCACCAGAAGGTGGCCCAGGGCTAGAATACGCAGGACGGGACTGTTACCCGGACGAACCCTGAACAGTTCCCATTCCTGCCGGGACATCGCGGTGCCTCCGGGTATTCCCGACCATATCTTCTCCAGTGTCCGGAGAAAAGGGTCTTCACCGGACGACAAGCCTCCCTGTGAAGGCAGCAGCCCGGCAGTACCCAGTAAAGACGCCTGCAGCAGCTCCAGTGAGCGTTTCGGGTCACTCCCCTCCGCCAATACCCCAGCTTTCGAAAGCGGGAACAAACGGCCCAGCCTGAGGAACTGACTGCCGTTTTTATTATAACCCAGGGCCTCCATTATACCCAGGTAAAGGCACTGCCCCGCATTATGATCCTGCAAACCCTGACGCAGACGCTCCGTTTTAAGAGCGAAACGCTCCAGCCCGGCTTTTTCCAGAACAAGGATGGTTTTCACGGCTTTTCTTTTCCGCCCGCCGGCCCGGCAGGACGGCAGAGGGCCGGCCCTGATATTTTTCGTACTTTGCGGCAGCTTATTCCCCTTCAATATCACCGTGGGGACGACCACCCCATCCTGCCTTACTGTTTCTCCCCGGTCATCTCCCTCCAGAGCGACATGCAGTATTACCTTATTATAGTGCGGATCGTCCTGATGGCCGTGCAGCCTCCAGTCGGCGGCCCTTGAATGGATCTCAATGCAGCCATAGTTGAGACGGCTCCCGGCTGAAACCACCGCATCCCTGAAGTCTCCTCCACGTCCATCGTTAAGACGGCCCGGATATAGCACCTCCAATGTTTCGCCGTCCGTGCCGGTAACAGTCCTCTGACGGCGCATCCGCTTCTGCCAGAGTCCCACCACCTGTTTCTCAGGGACCGGTCCGGTCTTGTTTTTCATTTGATCTTTTTTCCCCTTCAGTCCGAGTTCCAACCCGTATTACCATTCGCTTCTACACGCTAACGTGTATTGTAACTGAAAACCTTTTCATCATGTTTTTTCCCTGAATATGCCCGGACCTGGTTGATTTTTACACGTTAACGTGTCTTTGTCAAGAACTGGCGCCGGGCCCGGCCTCAGGTCCCGCCTCGTACCTGAATCCGGACCTTTCGGCTATCATGAAAAGCAGTGTTGCCGAAGCACCCCTGGGCTGGTACATCCCGGTTTCCCATTCGCTAATAGTCTGCTGCCGGGTGCCCAGTTCCTCCGCCATTTCCTGCTGGGTCAGACCCAGATGCTGGCGCAGGGCCTGGATGTGCTCCTTGTCCCATTTCCGCCGTCCGGCTTGATATTTCCCTGGCATGAGTTGAGTTTACACGATTCAGGATAAAGGAGTCAAAAAGGGGTCCTCTAAAATCCGGGAAAAAGAAGCCGGTGATAGCCGCTTCCGGCAACCGGGCTGTTTCGAGAAAACGGGCTTGTTTGAAAAAGTCCCAAATCGGTTGATTTGAAGCTCTTGTAAGCCTTAAGAAGGCTTAATATAAGCCGATTTCGCTCCCTTTTTCCCGGTATTTCCCGTGAGCTTATTTGTTATTATTTGCACAGCAAGAATAACTGCGCTATTATATATTTAGCAGTCGGGTGCTTCGACTGCTAAATATATTAAAAATAAAAGGAAACAAATTTAAGGAGGATAAAGAATGGCGGTAGCACTACAACCTTTAGGTGACCGACTGGTAGTCAAACCTATCGAGAAAGAGGAAAAGACCAAGGGCGGCATAATTTTGCCGGATACAGCCAAAGAGAAACCCCAGGAGGGTGAAGTAGTTGCGGTCGGACCCGGACGGATGACCGATGACGGCAAACGCATCGCGATGGATCTGAAAGTTGGCGATCATGTTATCTATTCCAAATACGGCGGTTCGGAAATAAAGATAGATGATGTTGAAATGATAATCCTGCGCGAGAGTGACATCCTGGCAAAAAAGGCCTAAGAAACTAAATAATTAAGGAGTGTAATAAATATGGCAAAACAGATAATCTTCGGTGAAGAAGTCAGGCATTCCCTTAAAAAGGGTATTGACACCCTGACGGATGCAGTTAAAGTTACACTTGGCCCCAAAGGCCATGCGGTAGCCCTGGACAAAAAATGGGGCGCACCCCAGGTAGTTGATGACGGCGTCACTATTGCCAAAGAAATAGAGCTTCCCGATCCTTTCGAAAACATGGGAGCGCAGCTTGTCAAGGAAGCTGCCACCAAGACCAATGACGCCGTGGGTGACGGCACAACAACCTCCACCGTTCTGGCCCATGCCATCGTCAGCGCCGGTTTTAAGAATGTCGCGGCAGGCGCCGATAATATGGCCCTCAAGAGGGGTATTGAAAAGGCTACCAAGGCTATTATTGAAGAGCTCAAGAAAGCCTCAACAGAAGTCAAAGGCAAAGAGCAGATCGCCCAGGTAGGCACCATCACCGCCAAAGACACCGAGATCGGCGACCTGATCGCCGATGTTATGGAAAAGGTCGGCAAAGACGGCGTTATTACGGTGGAAGAGTCCAAGGGTACCCAGTATGAAACCGAATTCGTAGAAGGTATGCAGTTCGACCGCGGCTACATCAGCCCCTATTTCGTCACCAATGCCGAGCGCATGGAAGCCGTAATCGAAGACCCCTATATTTTAATCACCGACAAGAAGATTTCAGCCATCGCCGATGTGTTGCCGGCCCTGGAGAAAATCCTCCAGGTATCCAAGAACCTGGTAATCGTGGCGGAGGACGTGGAAGGCGAAGCCCTGGCGACGCTGGTTGTCAACAAACTGCGCGGCACGCTGAACGTCCTGGCCATTAAAGCCCCCGGCTTCGGCGACAGAAGAAAAGCCATGCTGGAAGACCTATCCATCCTGACCGGCGGTAAGGTTATCTCCGAAGAAATCGGGCGCAAACTCGACTCCGTAACCGTTGAGGACCTGGGCAGGGCCCGCCGTGTTTCCAGCGACAAGGATAATACCACCGTCGTAGAAGGCAAAGGCGACGAGGCAGCCATCCAGGCCAGGATCAAGCAGATCAAGGCACAGATCGCCGAGACCACCTCCGACTTCGACCGTGAAAAACTACAGGAGAGGCAGGCCAAGCTGGCCGGCGGTGTGGCCGTTATCAAGGTCGGCGCGGCTACCGAGACCGAGCTGAAAGAAAAGAAACACAGGGTTGAAGACGCCCTTTCGGCCACAAAGGCCGCAGTAGAAGAAGGCATCCTGCCGGGCGGCGGAGTCGGCCTTCTGAGTTCTTTGCCTGCCCTGGACGGCGTTAAAGCCGAAGGCGATGAGCAGACCGGTATTGAAATCGTCAAAAAAGCCATTGAAGAGCCCATACGCTATATCGCCGAGAACGCTGGACGCGACGGCGCTGTGGTAGTGGACACCATCAAGAGAAGCCCTAAGGGCTGGGGTTACGACGGCATGGCTGATGATTTCGGCGATATGATCCAGAAAGGCATTATCGATCCCACCAAGGTCGTCAGGACCAGCCTTCAGAACGCTTCCAGCATCGCCTCCATGATCCTGATCACCGAGTCCCTGGTAGCCGATATCCCCGAGAAGAAAGAGGCGGCCCCCGCAATGCCTCCCGGCGGCGGATACGGCGGCATGGACATGTAATCCATAGCCTGAATTCATAAGCGGGAATTCAGATATCTTTTAAATCCGGAATACCTTCCCCTGATATCAGGGGAAGGTATTTTCCTTTTCTCCAAACCTTCAATAATCTACCCACCATGCCCGGATTACCTGCAGAGCCTGTGATAGGGACTATTCTCCCTATACGCCCGATCCGTTATATTTATCGACTATTCTGAGGCATACCGGCCCTCCTTAACAACTTCCGGGGTGCCGTGAGAATCGTCCATGCCTCTTGTCAGAGTCACCATGAAGTATGAAAGTCGAGTCGAGCAGCCGGCTGAGCCAGGGAC
>JAFGOB010000133.1 GCA_016926695.1 Dehalococcoidales bacterium
AAATTGCCAAAAAGCTCGTGAAATCATCGTGAAATCAACAACTGCGGGACTTTTTTTCCCTTTCAAACTGTAAAAGTCAGGTTATAGTACAATTACTCAGGTTATGATAAAATTAGTTCAACCAGGAAATGATGTAAGGCAACGAAGTTGTCACGAGAAAAGGAGCCTGTTGATAGTCCCATGAGAAAGCTTACCAGTACAAAGCAGCTAGCGCCGGAAGACCTGAAGGAGGTAGGGGATCAGATACGAAGAACGGAGTTCTGGTCCTGTGTCAGCTTCTCCGATACAACCAGCCGGTACGTTGAGATAACCATGAAAATCGATAACGTCAGCCGTCTCCATGGCATCGCCATGTATTGCCTGGTGCTCATGGGTGGAAGCACAACGCCTACACAACTGGCGAAAACGATGTTCCGTTCAAAACACAGCATGACCAAAATTATAGACAACCTTGAAAAAGAAGGCCTGGTAATACGGGATTATACCAACAGAGACCGCAGGGTTACGCACATCAAGCTGACCGTAGAAGGACTGAATTATGTCAGGCAAAATATCGCCGGGAAGGGAAATAAAAGGGCACAGGAGGCCATTTCCTGCCTTGAGAAGTCCGAACAGAAGCTATTGATAGAGCTTATGGAAAAAATGCGGGGCAATATGACCAGGATTATGAACGAATTATAGGTATAGTCCCATCCCGGATTGCTGTTCTTTCTATACACAACAGGTGTTCCTGAACATATCGTTAATAATACTGTCGGCGTATTAGTAAATTCCACTATTGAGAGGAGGAAATATCATAATGACCAACCTTAAAGGGAAAGTTGCTCTGGTTACCGGAGCAGCCGCCAAAAAAAGTATGGGACGCTCCGTGGCTGTCAGGCTGGCAATGGATGGGGCCAACGTGGGTGTAATGGATAAATTCGCCCTGCCAAATAATATCTGGCCCGGTGATGAAAACTGGGGCGGACTTGACGCCGTAGCAGAAGAGATAAAAGCCCAGGGAAAAGAAGGACTGGCAATTGTCGGTGATGTAAGCGTCAGCCAGGATGTGGATGCTGCTGTCGCCAAGATGTTGACCAGGTTCGGAAAAATCGATATCCTGGTGCACTGCGTAGGGGTACGCGGTCCTATTCCGGTCCCCGCCGTGGAACTGGATGAGAATACCTGGAGGATGCTCCTTGATGTGAACCTCACCGGGGCCTTTTTAATGTGCAGGGCCGTGGCCAGGACCATGATCCCGGATGGGGCAGGCAAGAAGATCGTGCTAGTCTCCTCGCAGGCCGGCATCAAGGCCTATATGGGAGGGATCGGCTATTGCGCCGCCAAGCACGGCGTCCTGGGTTTAATGAAGACACTCTCGGCAGAACTGGCGCAGTACAAGATCAATGTCAACGCCATCAATCCCGGGGCCTTTGAGACCAACTTCAGAGACGATGCCGTAATCAAGCAGGCCAAAGACCTGGGCATAAGCGTGGCTGAAGCTACCCAAAAACAGGTGACGGGACCCACCGGATCGATCGGCCCGAAAATCCCGCTGGGACGCATGGGCATGCCTGAGGACATCGCTAACCTGGTCTCATTCCTTGTATCGGAGGAGTCCAACTACATCACGGGAGAAGATATCAACATCACGGGCGGGCTGTAGAAATCGCCGGTAAAAAGGCCTCGACCTGCATGGTTGAGGCCTTTTTTTAAGCCGGAGAAGACCCCTGATGGACCTTCGATTACGGGCAAAGCGTCAAAAAACGCCTTCTTTGATGGAATAAGGGACAGGAGAATAAAAACTAGGTATTATTTCCCGGCGTAAAGCCGGGGCAATACGCTAATAATCCGGGGGAGAATGGTAAAATGGCTGAAAACAGGAGATTTGCGAGACTGCTTGAACCCGGCAGGATCGGCTCGGTAAGGACCCGCAACAGGATCATAAAAACAGGAGCGGGGACATTCATGTGGAATGAGAACGAGCTGCACATGAATGAGAACATCAAGGCCTACTACGAGTCGCTGGCCCGGGGCGGCGTCGGACTTCTGATTGTTGAATCTCCCATCATAGACTACCCTGTCGGAGCCCGCTGGAGCGGAAGATACCGCATCGACCAGGACAGGTATATCGAAGGCCTCAGCGAGCTGACGGCTGTCATCCACAAACACAATTGTCCCACCTTTATGCAGATGAACCATGACGGGCCCTGGCAGACCAGGATTTTCGGTCCCGCGCCCTATTACAACGGCCAGCCCATCGCCGCCTCAAATGTAACTTTCAAGTCCGACAATGATTTTCACAACCAGGAGCCGCATGTCCTGACCGTTTCCGAAATCCAGGAACTGGTGGACAAGTTCGCCGGCGCCGCCGTCCGCGCTCAAAAGGCCGGTTTTGACGGCGTGGATATCAACTCCGCCAGCAGCCACCTGCTGCACAATTTCCTCTCTCCTTTCTGGAACAGGCGTACGGATGATTACGGCGGCAGCACCGAGAACCGCACCCGCTTTCTCCGGGAAATCATCGGTGAGATCAAGAAACGTCTGGGAAAGGACTTCCCCGTCTCCATCTGCCTGAACGGGCTGGAGGTGGGAAGAATGATCGGCGTCGACGATAAAATGTGCCTTACCCCGGGCGAGACGCGCCGGGCCGCCAGTCTTTTTGAAGAAGCCGGGGCGGACGCCGTCCAGCTCCGCAATCACTGGATGGGCTTCCACGTGGGAGGCTACCTGCCGGATACCCTTTTCTACCCCGAGCCACCCATCCCCGTCAGCCAGTTCCCGGCGGAATATAACTGGAGCATGCACGGTAAAGCGGCTAATATCCTGTTTGCTGCCGCCATGAAAAAGACCGTCTCCATCCCGGTCATCGTGGTGGGAAGACTCGATCCCGAGCTGGGAGAGAAGTATATCCGGCAGGGCATGACCGACTTTATCGGCATGACCCGCCGTCTTCAGGCCGATCCGGACCTGCCCAACAAGGTGGCCGAAGGCAGGCTGGAGGACATCGCGCCCTGCACCGCCTGCGAGAACTGCCTGGGAAGCCGCAGGTGCAGGATCAATACCCTGCTCGGCACGGAAACAAATGTGATCGAAAAAGCCCCCCAAAAGAAAAAGGTGATGGTGGTAGGCGGAGGACCGGGAGGCATGGAGGCAGCCAGGGTGGCTGCGCTGAGAGGCCATGATGTAACACTGTACGAAAAGTCGTCCAGCCTGGGAGGGCTGCTGCCGGTGGCGGCAGTGGTCAAGGGTACCCGCCTGGAAGACCTGCCGTCCATTGTACGCTATTTCAGGAGACAGCTCGACCGTCTTGGAGTGAAGGTCGTGCTGGGTAAAGAGGCTGACGCCGCGCTGGTCGAGCGTGAAAGACCGGATGCGGTCATACTGGCCACAGGCGGCATTCCAGCCCTGCCGCAAATCAAGGGCATCGACAGTCCGAAGGTGGTCAGCGGGGCCGGGCTGCACGCCTCGCTCAAGAACTACCTTAAATTCGTATCCCCCGACACCCTGCGCTTCCTGACCCGCTTCTACTTGCCCGTGGGAAAGCGCGTGGTGATTATCGGCGGAGGCATACAGGGCTGCGAGCTGGCCGAGTTCCTGACCTTCCGTGGACGCCGCGTCACCATTGTCGATACGGCTGAAACCTTGGGCAGCGGAATGGTGGACGTCCTGATGAACCACCTCTTCTTCTGGTTTGTCAGAAAGGGCGTGAAAATGATCAGCGGGGTTAAAGAATACGTTGAGATCACCCCTGCGGGGCTGACTATAATTGATAAAGCAGGGAATAAGGTCACACTGGAAGCCGACAGCATTATTCCCGCCCTGCCGATGACGCCCAATATGGGGCTATTCGAGAGCCTTAAAGGCAAAGTAGCTGAAATCTATGCCGTGGGTGACTGCAAGGAGCCGCTGCTGATCGCCGACGCCACCGGCTCCGGTTCGCGTGCGGCGCGGGGGATTTAAACCGTTACGCTGTAAGGATGATAGATCCAAAATTTCAGCTTGTGGATAATGTTTTATGAGACTTCCTAATACTGTAAAAGCAATCATCGATGCTGAAAAGATTCGTGATTATTTACTTTCTCCAACGCATCCTGTAGGCCAATTCAAGTCGGCTGTTTTCTATGAATTGGGATACTCTCAGGAGAACTGGGAAACTTTTGAAGAAAATTTAAGGAATTTGATCCTTTCTTGTGATGTAGAGGAAGTCGAGGAAACACGGTATGGGAGAAAGTTTATAGTCGAGGGTCCATTTACCGGTCCATCCGGCAGGACAATGCAAATTGTAACTGTATGGATTATACTTAATGGCGATAGTATTCCGAGATTTGTGACAGCTTATCCGGGAGGTGTGAGGTGAAGTTTGAAAAATTGGAAATCGTCGTCCTCATGCACGACATCCGCGAGCACGGACTCCGTGCAGGGGATATAGGTACTGTGGTAGAAATTTATCCGGGAGGTGGCTTAGAAGTTGAGTTCGTGAGAGGCTCCGGGATTACCCAGGCTCTCCTGACCTTAACTGAACTGGATATCAGAAAAATAGATTCCTATGATCTTTTAACTATACGGCGCCTGGCCGAAGTAAGCTGAGTTTGTTTTATATTGATGATTTACCCAATGTAGTCACCAGAGATAAGCTCCCTTTATCTACAACGGATGGCTTCCATTTCGAGGGTTATTGTGATATTGCTCCGGCTTTACCGTTCAAAATAGGTGGAAGTGACATCGTAAATCAGCATATCCAGCTATTTCCTTACGTCCTCGCCCAATCATCTTGCCCTAAAAGCCGTTTATCCCCCACCCCGTTTTTCCAGTATCTGTAGCTGTAACCCCACCAGTAGCCGACAGAGTGTCTAACCCAAGTTCGCCAGTTTCAGCTTCAGAAGACGCCATCGCTGAAGTTGACGTTCAGACTGTAAACGGATAGATTTTCATATATCGGGTTTACGGACCGATATACAGCTTCGATGGATTAAGATAGAACTCGAATGAACCGGAGCTATTTCCGGGAGCGTCCCAACTGCTTCGTGGCAGATCAGGGTCGTTAAACTTATTAACTACGGACCTGGAGACATATACCAGGCCGTTGTCCGCCATCCCGCTGATAGTCCGCTGTCCGCCGTTCATCGCCAGTAAAGGCTCCGTTTCCAGGTGATAAACTCCCTCCCATGTTACGGTATGTTTATAGGCCGGGTTGTCCATCGGGCCGACCGCCTGCCTGATAAAGGTCATTTTTGCCCTTTTTATCTTCAATATATTAAAGACCCCATGGCACTTGACGGCAAAAATATCCTCCAGCGCCTTAGCCTGTTTTTCGTCCGCCCTGCTGTCTATATAGAGTATGGCATTCCAGGGGTCTTTCGAGGCGGTCCCTCCCTCGGCTGTGTTCATACCGTAGCCTGCCAGCAAACCGCTCAGGTCGGTATCGCCATAGTAGCCTTCCCTGATGTTGAAAGTGAAAGCCCCCTCGCCATGGTTCTTGCCCCCATGAAGCTGTTCCTGTACAGGTGAACCCCACCAATACGGGCAAACCGGCGGTGAGTTGCAGGCATCGCAAGCTTCTCCTCGCACCATCCATTCCATTTTCTCTGAAGTCATCTTTGCACCTCCACAATTCAGCCCTTTAGTGGTTTTATCATATATCAATGTACAAAAAGAAATCAATACATCTCTATCAAGTCGTTTTGTTTCAAAGTAGAGTTTATTACGCTATCATCAATTATGGTCAAGCTACCTCAAATAACAGGGAAGCGCTTAACTGGAGCCCTGAAAAAAGCAAACTGGTATATTGACTGTACACACGGCAGTCACACAATAATGCGAAATGAACAAAAACCGGGAATAAAGAGTGTAATTCCTGTTCATAATAAACCCATCAAACCCGGGACTTTAAGCAGTATTCTAAAAATAGCGGGCCTTACAATAGAGGAAATTAAAGCACTTCTTTTAGAGGGTGGGGAAATGTTAAATTATACCGTTATCCTGGTTCCGGAGGAAGATGGAGGATACTCAGTAGAAGTACCTGCTCTACCCGGCTGTTTTACTCAGGGTGAAACCAGGGAAGAAGCAATCGTCCATGCCTCTTGTCAGAGTCACCATCAAGTATGAAAGTCGAGTCGAGCAGCCGGCTGAGCCAGGGACGAGCAGGCTCCGGT
>JAFGOB010000134.1 GCA_016926695.1 Dehalococcoidales bacterium
AAATTGCCAAAAAGCTCGTGAAATCATCGTGAAATCAACAACTGCGGGACTTTTTTTCCCTTTCAAACTGTAAAAGTCAGGTTATAGCACAATCTTTAAATATTTAGTCACCAGGTACAGGATTGGATACGGAAAGACCTGTTTTTGGAGTTAAGGTGTTATTTAGAAGCAACCGGCCGGTTTAATAAAATTTACATAACATAAGCGTTTATAGTTTAATATTTCGCGCCGGATATTCGTATTATATAATACCGGTCAGGTTAACCGGATGATTCATGTTTTTGACTTATTCTTTGTAATATTGTTAGAATGTTCCTTTATAAGGAAACTGTTGGAAATCTTCTTGACACCTGTGTTATAATTACATCACAAATAAAGACCAGAAATATAACGACATAAAATTACATAATCGTAAGTACAATCCTGCACAGATTAATTTATTCTCAGGCTGCCTTATTCATATATAAAAAGGTAAAGTGCCTTATCGTATCGAATGAACACGGAGGGTTAGCTGCCATGACAAACCACAGTTACCGGATCTGGCTGTATGTTTTGTTAACCGCTGTCATCGTTTTTACCTTGTGCCCAAATTACACTTCTGCCGGACTATCTAACGTCGAAGCGGCCGATGAGAGCCTGCCTTGCTGCATGAACACGGGTGATAGTCCTCCCGCCGCAGCATCTATGACTTCTTTATATGGAAAAACAAGCAGTGCCATCGATACCGCCGGACCTGATAAACAGTCCTCTGACAGCGCATTTGACGTCCTTTCTTCAGGCACCGACGGCGAAGGGGAGGTCGCCAATGAAAGCAGTAATTATTGGTCCTATGTCAGCTCTCCTCAGGTTACCGTGGGCACTGATGCCAATGTATTCTGCATTGCCGCCGACGGCCAGACCATGTGGCTTTACACCGATGGCACCATCGACATTGAAGCTGAAGCTTACACACTCTACAAGTCCACCGACGGGGGTATAAACTGGAGCAGAATTCAACAGGACGACCTGGGAGATGTGGAGCTTACCCAGATGGTTGTATCACAGTATAACGCGGATTACCTGCTGGCCACAGACGGAACAAATGTCTGGTATTCCGAAGACGGCGGGGATGATTGGTATGATATCGAAAACCCCGGACTCGGTCCTGTCAACTGCGTCGATATCACCGAAGATGATGACGGAGATGCAGCCTGTCTTATCGCCTGTGAAGAAGGACTGGCCCTGTATGACCGTGAAATATTTCGCTCCTGGGTGGATACGGATGACGAGCTAACAGGTGGCTGGGATGGCGGCCATGTGCTTGCCGCAGGCTTCTCGCCTTCATACCCGGATGACTTGACCGTTGTCACAGTAGTCGCAGGAAGCGACTATGTCGAAACCAGGACGCTGATCGTGGGTGAAGGCGCCCAGTGGAATGAGGGGGTCGCACCGGCTGTAATATCCGATGAGGATACCGCCGCCCATGCCTGCATCGAATTTCCCTCCGACTATCTATATTCTTCTTTTACTTATAATAAATACTGGGTCGGACTGGGCGATCCTGATGATGATTGGGAAAATCTGAGGGGCCTGTACTACATAAACGGGAGGTCTACTACATCAAGAGTTTATGAGCAGATAGATTACAATGTCTCAAGTATGTCTTACAGGGGCACCTGCTTTTCAGGAACGCTGGCTATGGGCTTGTATAACTACAACAATATCATCATAAGCGATAATGCCTTTTCTAGCAGTTCCTTTGACTATATAGAAAGTGACGAATACAAGTCGCCAACCGGCAATCTTGATATCGACACAGGAGAACATCAGGGATCTACCCTGGTCAGGTTCTCTCCCGCCGAGGACGCCCTCTTCGCGGGGACCTGCGGCGAGGCTTCAGGACTGTTCGTCGCCACTGACAAGGACTACTGCATCTTCAACGGCCTGGCCTTCATTGAAGTGGAATCATTCGATAATGTCGAGCTTCAAGGGGGCACCGGTCTTGGGGGCGAAACCATGTACCAGGTCATGAACGACGGCAAAATGGCGATGGTCTTCAGGAGCACGGACAGCGGTTCAAGCTGGGAAGAGGTCTTTAATACCCTGCTTTTCATCGCTTTCTATGATAATGATTTCGATGAAGACCCTGATTACGAGTCCTATGGAATCACCGCACTTTTAGGGCCGACCACCGACGGCACTCTTTATATCCAGATCAAGGCCAGCTCTCCTGCCGGTCCGCCGGTCGCATACAGAAAGTTCGCCCGTTCCTATGACGGCGGGGATACCTGGTGTGTGCTTTCCAGCCCGGGCAATACCCCCATAACAGCCCTGTCGCCAATCGATGCCACCACCTACTGGTTCGGATCTGATAAAGGAGTTCGCAGGAGCGATTACTCCAGATATGCCGATATCGACGGCAATACCCCGGTTATGATAGTTCCCTTCCCCGGTTTCTTTGTCTGTGTTACTGACCGCGATATTTATATATCAGTCGATGAGGGCGAGACCTTCGACAGACTGGGTTATA
This sequence comes from Dehalococcoidales bacterium, assembly GCA_016926695.1. The sequence goes on from JAFGOB010000134.1 coordinate 2,510, forward strand.
AGAACTATTTTCGCTCTGTCCCTGTTTTCACCCTGGACTTCTTCACCAAGACGGTCTATGCCGTGGACGGATACACCGGGGATATTATTAAATGGTCTTGTGGAGAGGATCTGGGATGGAGCGGGGTGCTTGAGAACTGGGAGCTGCCTGAAGAACTGACGGCCAGTGAGAACGGTCCCGAAGGGGGTATTTCCTCGCTGGTATACGGACAGAACGGATGCTGGTATATCACCAGCACTGGCAATGAAAACGGCCAGGTCTGGCGTTCAACCGAACTAAACGGGGATTTCGAAGCCATGCCCTATACCTCTCCCGTTTCTTTCAGGGGCCTGATAAGCGATAGTCCCGGTCTATCTATAACCATCGACAAATACGGCAATACACTGCTTTTCGCCATGGTCCATCTGGATGATGAATACCCTGCCGCTCCCAATTATTATCCTTACAGGATCCTGTGTTACGAAATGGAATCCAATGCGGAAGCCACCGTTATCGGAGTAGCGCTTCAGGGAGGCTCGCGCCCGGAGAGCGGATGGGGAGTTCCTTTGACGGTCGGGTTCTTCGACCCCGGCTCTGATGTCCTCACCGAAACCCCGCTTTATCAGTTCGATCTGACCGCTGTAAAATTCTGTGGTATTGCCGTAGTTCAGGCCAGGGGAGTTGAACCGGGGACTTATGATATTTCCGTGGCCGGCCCGCACTGCCTGACCAACGTCAGGTGCAACGTGGAAATAACGTACCCTTCCGTATTCGTGGAGATGGGCACACTCATTGAAGGCGATGTCAATGGGGATGACGAGATAAATATACAGGACTTCGGTATTTTCAGAGGATCATATGGTAGGCTGTTCTGGCAGGAGGGTTTCAACGAACAGGCTGACTTCGACTGCAATGGAAAAGTTAATATCTCGGACTTCGGCCTGCTGGTCGCTAATTACGGCCTGAGCGCGCCCATCGAATTAGGGGGTGGCTGCACCGATAAAGTACCGCCTACCGTAAAAGCAACAGACCCTGAAGATGATGAAACCGGCGTTTCACTTGACGTCTCTATTACCGCTTCGTTTTCAGAGAAACTGAATGCGGATACGGTCAACGGGAACACCTTTGTCCTGTGCCGGGATGATACCCGCATAGATGGTACGGTCAGTTGTGCCAGCAAAACGGCAACCTTCGATCCTTATGAAGACCTCTGGCCGGGTACTCTCTATACCGCTACGCTCGCCGCAGGCATCGAAGACTCCAAAGGCAATCAAATGGAGAACGCATATAGCTGGAACTTTACAACCATAGAAGCACCGGAGGTTCAATCGGTTTCGCCTGAAGACGGTACTTCGGATATACCCCTCAATGTTACTGTAAGAGCCGTATTTTCCAGGGAAATGGATGATTCTACTATCGACAATACCAGTTTCAGCCTGTATGAAGGGTCTTTGCCGGTTGACGGAGAGGCGGAATACTTTTGTTATACGGCGGCGGTATTCACACCGGATTCCAATCTCAAGCAAAATACCGAATATACCGCTAAACTTACTACAGCTATAAAAGATGATGAAGGAGTACCACTGGAAAAAGAATACAGTTGGAGCTTTACCACCGGTGAAAGCATCACTTCGGTCAAAATCGGGTCAGATACGGTTTCCACAGGTGAATCATTCGTCATTGAGGTAGAGATACAGAATATTATAGAACTGGCGGCTTATCATGTGAGGATCAGCTTCGATCATTCCTTTTTAGAGATAGATGAAAATGAACTATATACAAGTTTAGATGCCCTTGGTGAAGTAGGAGGGGTTGTGTTCCCGGGTATTGTGGTGATTCAAGACAATGGCGACCTGTTTTATATCGCCGAATCAGCAATAAATCTGGCCTCCGGAGACGGCTACCTGGCCAGGATTCCCTTCATTGCACTTGAAAACACAGGTCAAAGCGATATCGAATTTAGTCCCCTTTACAATAAAAACAAACTATTTGATTACGATCAATTTGAAATACCCTGTATATGGGAAAACGGGTCGGTTACCGTCAATGCACCATAGCCAAAAATACAAAAAGAGGAGGCGGTCCGACACCGGCCATAATTTGGCAATATAAATGCAGGAAGTATCAGTCCGAGCTGATACCGGTGACCGGCAGCCTAAATTGCATGCCTGATGAAATTTTATGATATTATGCTAATAGTATTATGCGGTCAACAACATGAGGTCATGAAGAGGAGCAAATCTTGAATATCAAGCTAAAAGGAATTTGCGGTATACTTAATACTTTTATGTTGCTGCTGTCATTAACTGTGACTCCAATCCCTCTGAATGCCCAGGAAGGCCTGGTCGATCTGGTCATCACACCGGCCACTCTTGATATAAGCCGGGGGGAAATATTCACGCTCACCGTTGAAGCCCAATGCGGGGAGCAAACCATAGACGGCATCGACGTCTTTCTCGATTTCGATCCCGACTGCCTGGCAGTCCAATCGGCTGAAAAAGGTACGACCCTGTCCACGGCATTAAAAGAGGCGTCATGGGATAATGAAAGAGGCACCTTCGATATAAGCGCCGGCAAGCTTACCGCACCCTTTCCCAGCGGGACATTTGAGGTGGTCAGCATTACTTTCCAGGCCTTGAACAATACCGTTGCTTCAACACCGGTCGACTTCAGTACTTCCGTTGCCAGGACCACCCTGGCGGACTGGTCCGGCAAAGATATTACCGGTATTCTCAGCGGAGGATCTTATAATATCAAGTCCGACGAAGCACTGGTTGATCTGGTCATCAACCCGCCTGACCTGGACGTCAGACCCGGGGAAACCTTCAACATCACCGTTAAAGCCATATGCGGATCGCAGACCATAGACGGCATCGATGTCTTTCTGGATTTCAATCCTGAATATCTGGCAGTCCGGTCGGCCGAGAAAGGTACGGCCCTGACCACGGTATTGAAGGAGGCCTCATGGGATAATGAAGCGGGTACGTTTGATTTCAGTACCGGCAAGCTTACCGCACCCTTTCCCAGCGGGACATTTGAGGTGACCAGTATAACATTCCAGGCGCTTAACAATACTGTGGCTGAAACACCGGTTGACTTCAGTACATCCGTTGAAAGGACCACCATAGCAGATTGCTTTGGAGAAGACATTACCGGTATACTCAGCGGAGGGTCTTATAACATTAAAGATGCTGGAAAGGGACTGACCTCAATCTCTATTGCTCCGGTAACCGCATCTATTCCCATGGGTAAAACACAGCAGTTCACCGCTATTCCCCTTTATTCCGACGGCAGCAGCACTCCCTTGCCTGAAATTACCTGGTCGAGCTCCGATTCGGACACAGTCAGTATAAACAGCAGCAGCGGTCTGGCTAAAGCCGTCAGCCCTGGCGATGCACCGGTAACTATCACTGCCTCTTACGGAGATATCAGCGACACCTCTACACTGAGCGTTATGCCGCTGGTAGACCTGGTTATTTTACCCGACGCTCAGACCCTCGTCGAGGGGGAACCGTTGACTATAACCGTAGAAGCCAGGTGCGGCTCACAAACCATCCACGGCATAGACGTCTTCCTGGATTTCGATCCTGAATGTCTGGCTGTACAGTCGGCCGACAGCGGTGAGATTCTATCAACGGTATTGACGGAGGCGTCATGGGATAATGAAGCGGGTACCTTCGACTTCGGCGCCGGTCAGCTTGCCTCTCCCTTCCCCAGCGGCACATTTGATGTAGTAAGCGTTACTTTCCAGGCCATAAAATCCACCGTTACATCCACACCTGTCAGCTTCAGTACTTCGGTTAAAAGGACAACGACGGTGGACTGGTCCGGACAAGATATTACCGGCACAATCAGCGGCGGAAATTACACCATCCTGGCAATACCGGTCGTGGAATCAATCTCACCGGAAGACGGTGCCAAGGGTGTATCTTTGAGCTCATCTATTGTTATTACTTTTAATAAAGAGATGTCCCGGGCTGTAACGGAGAATGCCTTCAGCGTTTCACCCGAGGTGACGGGGAGCTTCAACTGGAATAGTGAAGGTAGCGAAATGACCTTCGATCCCGCAGGAAATCTGGATAAAAGTACAACCTATACTGTTGGTGTGGGTACCTCCGCCGTAGACACCGACGGCATACATATGGCGGAGGCCTTCAGCTCAGTTTTCACCACCACCAGCGGGGGCAGTTCCGGTGGCGGTGGGGGAGGCGGAGGAGGTGGGGGGGCTGCTGTTATTGTATTAAGCGGTTTTGAAAATAACTCTCCGTTAAGCATATACGACAGCGGGGTTATCAAAGATGAAGCTATACTGACGACCATGGACGGCAGGCTTAAACTTGAAATAAGCAAAGGCACACAACTATGGAACTCCTCAAATTCAGCCCTGACCAGTCTGAAGGCAATGCCCGTGGATTCCCCTCCGGAAGCCCCTGAAGGGAAAATGGTAGTACTGGCTTACGATCTGGGATTGGACGGCGCCATGTTCGACCCGGCTATAAAATTGACTATTACCTATAATCCCGCCAGCCTGAACTCAAAGATAAGTGAGAGCGACCTGTATCTGGCATGGTTTGACGGGAGCCAATGGCAGGAACTGGCACAGGCAGACATAAAAACTCATTCCGCAAGCGCCGGAATATCGCACTTCACCTGCTTTGCCCTGATAGGGAAGATAAGCCAGCCCCCGGCAACGACGACTACCCGGTCAACATATACTCCTTCACCTGCCGCAGAACCTGCCGCAACAACACCTGTAAAATCCACACCAACCGCCGCTGTTCCCGCGGTTACAACCACTGTGCCGGCTATTCCGTCACCGGAAAAAGCCACACCTCCGGTTACTAAAAATAATGCGAGCACACCGGCAGCCACCAGCGTATCCGTTGAACCTGGTACGGGGACGCCCTGGGGCCTGATAGGCGGGATTATCGGGGGAATTATCGCGGCGGCATTGATTGTTGTTATAATAAGGAACAGAATACGGAACAAACGGGACTAACTCAAACAACCGGGTACTATTCAAGGTCGTCCTGCCAGGTTTGAAGCTGGCGCGCCAGAATCCGGCGTATGCGTATTTCAGATGCAAAATCAAGATTATGTACTTCCGATAAAATGGCATGAGTAGCTATCATGACCAGCTTGCGTTCATCAAGTCCGAATTTCCCAGCAGCCTCTCTGACCGCTGCGATCGTTTCAGTAACGATTTTCTCCATGTCTTCTCCGGATTCAATGGACTTCTTGATAATACCCTGCGTAGTCCCACGAACGGAGTCTTCAGGATCGGCCTTATTACGCATCATTGCGTTGACAATGCCGGTGACGGTGGGATGGATCAGACTGGTGGTCTCCTGGTTGCTCTCAACGGCGGCCTGCATGGCTCCTCGTGCCGCATGTTCCGCGAAATCCACAGTCGTAGATGGTATTGCCTTCTTGCTCTTCCAAAGACTGGTGAGATGTTTCTCCAGGGCCCTTGTTACATGAACGGGAAAATCGCGGCTGCGCGCTGCTCTCTGTGTTATACGCCTGGTGGTCTCGGCCAACTGGTACACAGTCACCCCGATAGCGACATCAAAACCGGGCAGCTTTTGCAGGTAAACCAGAGGGAACATATTTGTTATACCCAGCAAAGGGGAAGCGTTCATGCCGCCGGAAGAAGCCCTGGACTGCGCCAGGAGTTCTCCCATCACCACTGCTCTTTCAACCTCGCCTTTCTCCTTTACGGAAGTTAAGAGCTTGATTGTAAACAGAGCGAAGACGAAGGCTACGACGAACAGAAAAGAAAATCCGGCGATATTCAGGACTCCCAGGTGGATATGCTGACCGGCGTTTGACCAGTTTAAATCGAGTGTGAATACCTGGTTGTTAAAAAATTTGGCCAGTACGCCTCCAACCAGAGGTCCTAAACCCGCTCCGAGATTGGTTGCCAGGGTTGCACCGGTCAGGTAGGGCGTCGCCCGGCCCTGAGGGGCAAGTTTCATTCCCAGCGTGCTGACAGTCAGGGTAACTCCGGCTGCTGCGATCCCGAAGAAAATATGCAGGACAACTAAAAGCGGAACAGTCAGAAAATGCTTGTCGGGTGTTGCTGTGAATATCCAACCGAAGATCACCAGGGTGAAAAGCGAAGCGCAAAGAGACAGGACTACCTTGCTGCCGAAACGGTCCGAGAAAGTCCCCCATAATCTCAAAAAAAGGATATTGAAGACCTGGCTTAATACCGAAAGTGAAATTACCGAAAGAAGATTCATTTGAAGCCTGTCAAGCATATATACCACGAAAAAAGGTACTACGATATTCAGTGACAAACCCCAAAAGAATAAAAACTGTATGAACTTTCTGAAGTTTACATCCTGAAGCGGAAGAAGCAGCTTTTTCCAGAAAGCGGGCTTGTCCTTTTCGGTGGCCTGCATTAACGGTTCAGGCATGCGTGAGAGGAAGTAAGGACTCAGGCATGCCAGGAATAATGCTCCGAAAAGCAGGATCCACATGTAACCGTAGATGGCATTTTCCGGAGCAATATGTTCTTTCCAGAAGTCAACAAAAAAGGCTGCTCCTATACCGTAAATGGCTGCCACGGTGGTTGAGAACGCCAGTCTCCTGGAATAAAATCTTCCCAGAATTTGTTGCGGTACCAGGTCCCTGACCCAGCTATTCCAGCTACAGTTGGCTATCGCGTTAAAGGCGAATCTCAGAGCAATAAAGAACAGCAGGGCAGAAACAGGCTTTATACCTGGAGTATCTATGTACAGGGGGACAAGCGCCACCGGAATCCAGAGAGCCTGAGCGAATACAGCCGCAGTGACGGATATAATTTTACGCCGTCTGACCTTTTCAACCACAAAGACCGTGGGAATCTGGAGGAGCTGCATTATAAAAGGCAAGGCCGCCAGGATACCGATCTGGAAATTGTCGGCTCCCAGGGCCAGGGCATAGGCTGCCAGAAAACCGCTGGTTGTTATGCTCAGGTATCCGTTGGAAACGATGCCTTCCCAGGTCATCATGTTCAGACCGTGGGAAACTTCCCGTTCTGTTAGTTTGGCTCTGGGTTTGAAAATATCAATCAGGCTCATAAATGAAATCATAGCATACCGCTTTAAGCTGCGATACTGTTCGTTTGCGAGTAACGTAGTATCAACTGAAAGATGCAGTCAAATTTTATTAAAAATGTTGTATTATTAAGAAAATCGCTAATGAAGCATGATAAAAAACGGACAGGTATTCAGATGGGTTTTCAGGATGAAACAAAGGGAGGGAAGCAGGTATGACTACATGGCAGGAATATGTGCAAAGAGACGCTCCCGTGCCGGAATGGCCGTATCCGGTGAACTACGGGAAGGAGAATGAGATAGAATGTGATGTGCTTGTTATCGGTGGAGGGGTGGCCGGCTGTCACGCCGCCATAAGCGCCGCCGGGCATGGAGCGAAGGTGGTGGTAGCCGACCGGGGCAATGCTAAAAGAAGCGGGGCCGGTGGAGCCGGTGTCGATCACTGGCATGGAGCGGTGACCAATCCATGCTCCAGGGTTACTCCTCTGGCTTATACCCGGGCATGCTATGACAGCACGCGCGGTTTTACCAGCGGCATAGCACGCTACATCATCAATAAAGAAAGCTGGGACACCTTGCTGGAAATGGAGCAGATGGGGGTCCAGATCCGGGATATACATGATGAGTTCAAGGGCGCGCCTTTCCGGGATGAAGAAACGAAGTTGATGTTTGCCTACGACTATGTTAACCGTCATGTTATTCGTGTGTGGGGATATAATATGAAGCCTGCTCTGTTTGCCGAAATGAAAAGGCTGGGAATCGGTATCTATAATCGTATAATGATTACCAGTCTGCTGACGGAAGGGGGAAGGCAGGGCGCCCGGGTTATCGGCGCCACCGGGGTGAATACGCGTACGGGTGAATTCTTTGTATTCAAAGCCGGGGCCACAATCATATCTACCGGCGGGACCGGTAGGCTGGGGAGCTTTGCTCCAGAAATGACCGCGACAGGCGGAATGAGCGACCTGAACAATTCCGGGACAGGTCATGCCATAGGATGGAAAGCAGGGGCCGAGTTTGTTCTGATGGAGCAATCCGGGCCGGCCCGCTTAAGCGGCTTCGGCTATGCTCCCTACAGTATGGGCAATACCCATAATACCTATCACGGTGTTTCAATCGTGGATGCCGACGGTAAAGAGGTGCCATGGGTAGATGCCCTCGGAAATCCGATCGCTACCATTGAAGAGCGGTATTCCGTGGCCCGGGGACAGCCTTTTCAACTGGGTGCGGGAATTGGAATCGGGCCTTACCTGCCGGAATACCGCTCTCCCGAGCCAATCCACGACCTGCCTGAACGCATCCGCAAAGGTGAATATAAACTGCCCCTCTATGCCGATCTAACGAAATTGCCTGAAAATGAGCGAAGGTGCATCTGGGGTATGATGGTGGGTAACGAGGGCAAGACACGTATACCCATATATAACAGGTTCAGCATGGCCGGTTTTGATCCGGATAAAGACCTCCTTCAAGCGCCGGTAATGAACCCTGAGAACTACAGCCATCCCAATTTCTGGTCCGGTCCGACCATGACACATCTGAGGTCGCTGGGTGGAGGAGGCCTGCTGGTAGATTGGGACCTGAAGACTTCACTGGAAGGGTTATACGGGGCTGGCGGTGCGCCCATCTTTGGATCCGGTTGTCATGGTGAGTCGCATACCACGGGAAGATATGCCGGCCGCCAGGCTGCTGCGTATGCGCGGAACAGGGCTGGAATGTCACCTGATACGCGACAGGTGGCGGAGGAAAAGGAGCGTGTGTATGCTCCGGTCAAAAACGCCAGGGGAGGCATTGGCTGGAAGGAGCTGAACGGCGCCATCGCCAGAGTAATGGAGGACTACTGCTGCCGGTTCAAGACCGAGCTGACCTTGAACCTGGGACTGAGGCTGCTCCGGGAGCTGAGAGAAAACGAAGGCGCTTCAGCCTGTGCCGCCAATCCTCACGAGCTGGGGCGAATGCTGGAATGTTTCTCGGTGATGGACGTGGGAGAGCTGGTATTGCAATCCTGCCTTGCCAGGAAGTCCAGCAACTCGGTAATGGACTTCCATCGCCTGGACTATCCGGAAATGGACCCGCCGGAATGGGACAAGCTGCTGCCTGTGCGGCTGGAAGATGGAAATATCCGGGTCAGGGAGCTTCCCAAAGACTATCATCTAAGGCCGCCTTACAGACCGGAATACGAGGATAACTACCGGGAGCATTGCAGACTATAGAAGGAGATGATCGACATGCCTGACAAAGTATATATGGTACCCAATCCCCCCACTCCCAACAGCGGTATGAAATTCGACCCGGAGATCTGCACCGGCTGCAACGCCTGTGTGGAGGTCTGCCCGGATGATGTTATGATGCCGAATCCTGAGAAAAAGAAGCCGCCGATTGTCCTGTATCCCGAGGAATGCTGGTTTTGCGGAGGATGTGTGGAAGAGTGCCCCTGTCCAGGCGCTATCTCCATGATGCATCCGGTCAGTCAGAATATATCTGTCAACTGGAAGAGGAAAATGACCGGGGAATATTTCCGCCTTAATCAGAAGAATCCGCCGCCTCCCAACACAAGGCCTCCCTCTGGGGGACACTTTAAACGGTAAAGGTCATCATCAAGGCGTCCGGCGGAGCGTTCGGTTAATATTATTTTGGGTATTCAAGGGATGACTCAAATGCAAAAGGTATACAGACTAAAATCCACCCCTCCCTGAGATCCGGCGGCAACTGCGGTTGCCGTGCCCCGATAGGATTAAAGAAGAATCGGGGCTCCATGATGACACTTCTGGAGGTTAAAATAAATCAATAAACCTTTTTACAGAAATTCCAGTGATTAGTAAAAAAAATACGGAGGAAAAAGTATGCAGACATCACCTTCACTGAAAATCGACGCCTATTCACACATATCACCACCTGGATATACCGAGTTCGTGCGGCAGAAATATCCTGTAATGTATAACAACATGCTGGGAGGCTGTGTCCCGCTGTATGACATGGACCACAGATTCAGGATCATGGACAGATTCGAAGGACTGGTGCAGGTGCTCACCATAGGACCGGTACCGCCGATTGAGGATTTTGCCGATGCGCAGCAAACGGTGGAGCTCTCCAGGATGGCTAATGATGAGATGGCGGAGCTTGTACTGAAACACCGGGACAGGTTTATTACTGCCATCGCCCTGCTTCCCATGAATAATCCCGATGCGGCTGTAAAAGAGGCGGAGCGCGCTATCACGGAACTGGGATTTAGAGGCATCTACGTCCACAGCAACATCAACGGTAAACCGCTGGACTCCACGGAATTTATGCCTCTGTGGGAAATGATGGCGGGATATCACCTGCCGGTTTATATACATCCCTGGAGAAGCGACAAATTCGCTGAATATCCCGTAGAGGAATCCTCCAAATACGCTATAGCCAGCACTTTCGGCTGGCCGTTTGAGACCACGGCTGCTATGGCTCGCATCGTTTTCAGCGGTATACTGGAAAAATACCCGGACCTCAAGATCGTAACCCATCACTGCGGCGGTATGATTCCCTACTACCAGCAGAGAATATACCAGCATTACGGACAGGGGTCGATGAGGCCGACCGGAGGCTACCTGAGGGCCATGAGCAAGACCCCACTCGAATACTTTAAAATGTTCTATAACGACACTGCTATACACGGCAATACCCCGGCGCTGATGTGTGCTTACGATTTCTGCGGGGCTGACCATATCGTATTCGGTGCGGACATGCCCCTGGGCGACTATTATTTCGGCATGCGGAGCTACCGTCAGACCATTAATGCCATAGAGGCCATGGATATCACCGCTGAAGAGAAGAAGAAGATTTTTGTGGATAATACACTCAGACTCCTGAGGATACCCTTATAATATTACCCTTGCAGGTTCATGCCATACCAGACAGATAGACTTGCCACACTGCCGCCAGATGCTTGTCAGGATCCAACCGGACGGCTAGTGACATTCTGTACTATAAGGATAGTCTAACATGATGTTGACGTTGTTTTCGGGTTAAGATATACTATATGCAAATGGAAATCATTAGCAATAACAAAATTCATTTACAAAGTGAAGGGGACTATCTCTCAAGCCTTAAAAAGACGGGCAAGAGAGTTACCAGTCAGCGGACCCTTATTCTGGATATCATTAAAAAGGGCGGCGGGCATCTTGATGCTGACGAGATCTATCGCCAGGCTAAGGCGATACAACCGCACATCAGCTTGTCGACAGTCTATCGTACCTTGAAAACACTGAAGGAACCTGGATTGATAGAGGAGCTGCATCTGGATGATAGCCACCACCATTATGAAATCAAATCAAACAAGAAACACCATCATCTGGTATGTCTGGGATGCGGCAAGGTGGTTGAATTCGAATATCCGCTAGACAGGAATATAAAAAAGCACATACCGGAAGCACGGGATTTCAATATAACAGGATACGAAGTCCGTCTAACCGGGTATTGTTCCAGGTGCCGGAATAAGGAAAATAATTCATCCAAAGACCATTTACATCTTTAGCTGAATATTCGCAGTTAAGAAAGGGACTTTAATATATGTTCGATAACAACAACAGGATAGTCTTGACCGGTATGAGGGAAAGAGAAAGCGGTACAATACTACAAATCACGGCAGGACGAGGATTACTGAATCGACTTAGTGCATTGGGGATAATGCCAGGGAAAAAAATAACCAAGATAAGCTCAATGTTAATGAGAGGACCCGTGATGATCCAGGTCGATAGGACCAGGATTGCTATAGGTCATAATATGGCCAGCCGCATATTGGTGCAACGGGATACTCTGGAAAAATGAAGAAAGTCCTGCTCATGGGTAATCCCAACGTGGGGAAAAGCGTTATCTTCTCACGTCTGACAGGGGTCCGCGTAATTACATCCAATTATCCCGGAACAACGGTTAACTACACCCGTGGGTTCATGAAGATCCAAGATGAGATGGTCGAGATCATCGATGTCCCCGGTACATATACACTGGAGCCTACCTGTGAAGCCGAAGAGGTAGCCAGGAGAATGCTGGAGACAGGCGACGTAATAATTAACGTAGTCAATGCCACCAATCTGGAAAGGAACCTGTATATCACTCTTCAGTTGCTTGAAAGGAAAACACCCGTAATAATCGCCCTTAATATGTGGGATGATACCAGGCACGGGGGAATACAAATCGATCTGGAGAAGCTGAGGGAAATCCTGGGTGTGCCGGTCATACCGACAGTAGCCACGACAGCTCAGGGAATCAAAGAGCTTATAGAAAATATTCCTTTCGCCAAATCGCCAGCTTTTACCCCTCGCAGTCATGACGAGCGCTGGGTGGAAATCGGCCGTATAATTGAAAAAGTTCAGCAGGTTACTCACCGCCATCATAGATGGTTTGAGAGGCTTTCCGATGCCACGGTAAAACCGCTCTCCGGTGGAATAATAGCTATCGGTGTACTGGTAGGCGCGTTTTTCCTGGTCCGGCTGATGGGGGAAGGGCTGATCGGCCATGTTTTCGAACCCTTATTTGAAAACCTATGGACTCCGGTTTTATTGAAGCTGAGCGATGTTTTAGGAAATGCCGGATTTCTGCATAACGTGTTGATAGGCAAGCTCATTGATGGTGAGATTGACTATGTACAGTCTTTCGGGCTTCTTTCCAGCGGGCTTTATGTGCCCATAGCCATGGTGCTCCCTTACGTTATCTCGTTCTACCTGGTAATGGGAATTCTCGAGGATACCGGCTACTTGCCGAGGCTGGCTGTACTGGTTGATACCATCATGCACCGTTTGGGACTGCATGGCTATGCTATTATCCCAACTCTGCTGGGATTCGGCTGCAATGTTCCGGCAGTAATGGCTACCCGCATTCTGGAGAGCAGGCGGGAGCGTTTTATCGCGGCTACGCTGATATCGATTGCTATACCCTGTGCCGCATTACAGGCGATGATCTTCGGACTGGTCGGGGAGCACGGCGGGCAGTACGTGGTTATCGTCTATGCTACCCTGGTAATAGTCTGGATTATTCTGGGTACCATACTCCGCCATGTAGTAAAAGGATTTGCCCCCGAGTTATTGATAGAGATACCTCCGTACCGTTTACCCCTGTGGCTGCCTACCCTGAAAAAGCTATGGATGAGATCGCGCAACTTCCTGGTAGAAGCTATTCCGATGATACTGGGGGCTGTTTTCATAATCAACATACTGTACATGGTCGGAGTATTTAAGGCCATTGCCGATTTTACCGCACCGGTAATAACCGGTCTCCTGGGACTGCCCAGGGAAGCGGTAACAGCTATACTCATAGGCTTTCTGCGTAAGGATGTCGCGGTAGGTATGCTGGCTCCTCTCCAGTTGAGCGCTGATCAGCTTGTGGTGGGATGTGTGGTGCTGGCTATGTTCTTCCCGTGTATCGCCACATTCATCGTATTGCTGCGGGAGCTGGGTATAAAGGATACCATTAAATCAGGTGTGATAATGGTGGTGGCTGCCTTGATAACCGGCGGAATACTGAATTTGATACTTTAAAAAAACAGGTACCATGATATTGACTGTAAGAAAACCAAGCCGGAAAATGTTTAGTATTGTTAATGAAATAATATTCTGCTATCAAGGAGGTCAGGAATGCCCGTACCGGAAGAAAAATCACAGGACAAAATCTTAAAAAAGGCTGGTCCGGCCGAGAGTAAGGCTTCGCCCCTGGAAAGCCGTTCGACGGATATCAGATATGCCTGCCCATACTGCGCTGAAGGGACAGCATTTGATACAGCAGAAGCTTTGAAAGAGCATATTTATAACCTTCATTTATGGAATAATTCCTCCGGAAATGCGCGCATACCGATCCCTTTGTGCATGTCTATCGGGGGAATGGAGACGCAGGAGCAGGTATCGAAGCGGGTAGATGAGGTAGCCGGGAGGGGGCTTGTATGTAACCTGGAGATGGAAGAAGGAATTTTGAACGATTCCTACACACGGGAGCTGGCGGATGCGGGCTTCGAGATGGAGCTTAACTGGGAGGGAATCGAAGACCTGGAAGATGATTACGAGGCACAAAAACAATTCATTTCCAGCAAGAAGAAAGCACTTGAGGATATAACGGGCAGGCCGGTGCTCGGGGGCAGGAGACCACACTCGCATAGAGATAAATATACCTATGATATCTGTGACGCCCTTGGCTTTAAATGGTACCATATCAGGCCGTCAATCACCTGCTTTCCGTACCAGGTTACTTCACCTTACAGGGCACAGGGGCACAATTTCGCCTTATGTCCCAGGCCTCCGCTGCATTTATGGAATCAGGCGGGAGATGTTATCCCGTACAAAGATGCCATAGATGGTGAAGACTATTTTTGAGATAACCTGACGAAGCTGTCAGCTTCGCAGTACGTTCAGGCTCTGGGCGAATCCATCGATCTGAGAATCAGGGAGGGAACACATCAAGAGGTCAGATGGTTTGGCTGGATGGATAATCCGCAGACGAAAGATAACGGAGGCCCGCAGTGGTTTGAAGGCATGAAAAAGGCTCTTGACTTCATTAAAGAAAAGCAAAATGAAGGTCTGGTAAAACCAATGCTCTTCAGCCAGTTGGTCCGGCTTTATTGTCCTGAAATATTTTAGTACGTCCGGTGATATCAAGTTTGACGGAACGTTTCGAGCAGGGCCTGAGAGATCGCATCTTTCAGGCCCTGTTGGCCGCAGTGACGCTGGTTTAGTTTTTACAGTGATATAAACCGGTTAATCGACGTCCATACCCCATTTTTTAAACATATCTCTGTAAATGTCCGGCAGGGGGAAGTCCGGTCTCATCATGAAGTTGGAACGCGTGTAGCCCCAGTGTCCATTCTGGGCCTCCCTGAAGTCGGCCATAAATCTCTCCAACCGTTGCCTGGGTATGGAGAACATGATTTCATCTTCAGTCCCCAGTGCCCTCTCGTATTCTCCGGGATCAGGCATTACTATCCAGTACTCACCGGTTAAAATGGGGTTGACGACGGAATAAGCGCAGGACCAGGGGAAAAAGTAGGACTTAAGGGCTTTCTTTTCCTCGTTATTCATGGAGAGAAGCATGTTCCTGAGCTGACCGTTATTTGAATACACGATCACCAGGTCCGGTTCGAAGTTAGCGGTTATCAGCGGTGCTGTTACGATACCGATATATTTCCCGTATTCAAAACTATCATAAGGCGTGCTTTCTTTGGCCTGGGATTCAGGGATTTCGGGCCTTTCCACGATACCATAGGCCATCAACGGTCCCGGACACCAGTTGTCCTCCTGGAGCATTGCTACGGTATCTTTCTCACGCCTTGACATCGCGAAGGCCTGGCACTGTGTAACATGGATACCGCGGTCTCTTTTTGGCCTTATTGCCCCTTCAGGGATATCCGATTCTTTCTCCAGCATTTTTACCGCCAGGGGTGATGTCCTCAAGCGCAGTATTCTCTCCAGGTCTTCTCCATAACGGTTATATTCCTCCAAGGTCGTCATGTAATATACCTCCTACTGTAAAGAATTTCTACCATCTGCTGTTATTGTGTATGATTTAACGTACTAATTCAAAAACATCTTATGCCGGGATGAGTGCGGGCAAATTCCACCAGCGGACCGTCATCCATGATCCCGGACCATCCGAAGACGTATTGCCGCCTTTCACTAATTGAGGCATCATATCACCTGAACAAATTATTGCTGAGTATACGTGGATTTACGGTTTCCGGTATTTACGCACGTATTAGAAAAACGATAAAGTAAATAGCTGCCGTTGTCAATAGAAAAGACAGAGAATATGATGCAGGATTGGAAAGTGAACCTGGATAAAATCCGGGTCCGTGGATAAGCACTATTGCTTTCAATCTTTATACTGCGC
Organism: Dehalococcoidales bacterium; assembly: GCA_016926695.1. The sequence goes on from JAFGOB010000134.1 coordinate 18,373, forward strand.
ATAATAGTATAATCCATTATCTACGGATCTGAAAGAAAGGAGGATACAGCCATGACAGCACTTCAGGATTATAACCGCTGTGGAGAGTTACTGGAGACAACTCTGAAATTAGTTTCCTCACCGATAGCTGTCAAGATGTTGGAAAAAGAGGAGGATATACCGCCGGAGGCAATCAGACCCAAAAAGCATGGGGGCTATCACCTGGCACAGTGTCAGGCCTTCGCACTTTCCCGCAGGGAAGATGCCACGGTGGCGATGTTAAAGGAGGATAACTGGTGTCCCGGTGCTGTTATCGCCTACGGTCTGGCAGAGAGACAGGATAATCCAGGCCCGGGTAAAAATGAGGCCGGTGATCATTTCCCTTACGGCAAGTACACGGGTATTCTTACAGCGCCTCTCAAAACAGCTACTTTCGAACCGGAGGTGGTAATCATTTATCTGGATACCAATCAGCTCCGCCGCATGCTTCTGGCGATGAAACATGAAGAGCGTAAAAACGTCGCTGGTTATTTTTTCCCGTTTTCCTGTGCCTATGCGGTTGTTACACCTGTAGTCAAAGGGCAATACACCATAGTTTTGCCGGACCCGGGTGAATACGCACGGGCATTAACAGCGGCAGGTGAAATGATGTTTTCAATTCCCGCGAATAAACTGGAGGGGCTCGTCAACGACCTGGCGGCATATAAATCGACAGGTCCGGGCTACGCCCATGAAACAACCATGATCATGCGCCCGGATTTCCCTCAGCCGGACCTGTATAAAAAGGTCTTTGAAAGATGGGGAATGGACCACGATAAATAAGAAGCTGTTAATAGTCAAGAGGCTGGACCGGCTGCTCAAAATAGCGATGAAAGCCTCCAGGCAGTCTGTGATAGTCGGTACCGGCGATAGAATTTGAAAAATCGCGGGAGTTGTATGTATTCCAGAAGAGCACCGTTTTGGTATTTATTTTTTGTTTTTGTGCGTCTTCAAGAAGGGCTGCCATTGCTTTTCCGGTATAGGCCCCTTCCAGTCTTATCCTCTCATCACTTTCAAGCCGTCTTACCGCATCCATGCCTTTTTTTGAGAAAAGAGCGTATTGATGCCCGAAAAAATCATGTCTGATTTCGAAATCTCTCACCGATATCGCTGTCCCGGGAAAGGAACGGTCCAGTGAGGAAAGCCAGATGGCGGTCTTGCTGATGAGGTTGATCATAGCTTTTTCATTTACGTATTTAAGATCAATAACTCTTACCGCCACTACTTTTGTTTTACACTCAGCCGCTTTCAGACCCAGTATGAGCCCCGCAGCGGTGCCCATGGAACCCGATGCGACGTACAAGTAGTCCGGCTCTTTGATTTCACCTTTCATAATTTGCTGTTTCAGCTCGAAAGCGGCATTGACGAAGCCCAGTACGCCTCTGGGAGATGATCCTCCCATAGGTATAACCCGGGGAAACCGCCCTCTTTTTGTGCGGTGGCGAAACAACTGGAAAAGCACTGCCGGATTGACCAGCAGGTTTTTCACGGGCATTTTATGGTAGAGATGAAGCTCCGCCCCGCAGAAGAGGCTCATCAGAAGATTGTTGCGGACATACCAGGCGTTGGGCTGATGGACCAGCATGGATATACTCTTAAGTCCCAGCGATGCGGAGTAAAAAGCTGTTGCCAGGGCATGATTGGAACCTGCCGCACCAAAAGTAATAACTTCACCCGCACGGGAATGAAGCACTTCACCCAGCAGGAATTCGAGTTTGCGAAGCTTGTTTCCCCCGTAGTTTTCACCGGTGAGGTCGTCTCTTTTGATATAAAGGCTGTTAATGCCTGTCTTTCTGCCCAGTATCTCGAGGGTATGTACCGGAGTCGGCAGTTTGCCAAGCTTCACGTATGGAAGCTTGTCTTCCAGGGCCGGATAATATTCAAAAAGCGGAATCATGCCAGTGAATCCTGTAACGATTATTAAGAATGCTGCTATATTTCCGGATCAACAGGCCGGGTCTTTTCCCGAAGGTTATATTATGGAAATATCTTAACATCAGCGACTCTCGCGATCAAATAATGGGAAGATAGCGGCAATAAAACCGGGCCGGGGCGCTTTAGCTGCAATATACAATTTATATGACAGCGCAGGATTGTCTACAAATAAAATATCTAAGTTATAATATATATATCCAGGTGAATTTCAGTAAAGGAGGTAAACTTCATGCCTGAAGAGTTCAAACCCGGTTGTCAAAGGCCGCCTATTAAAAAGCCAGTGGTTGATACTCAGGCGGTCACTGAAACGAATATAAAGGAGGTAAAAAAAGAGATGGTTAAGGTGGGTAATCCGGCGCCCGATTTTACAGCTTCTGCCTTTTATCGGGGCAAATTCATGAATATAAGTCTTTCCGAATATAAAGGGAAATGGGTATTACTCTGTTTCTATCCGGGAGACTTTACTTTCGTATGAGCCACGGAGATTTCAGCAGTTGCTGAAAAACATGCGGAATTTCAGGCACTGGGAGTTGAAGTTCTGTCGTGTAGCGTGGATAGCATCTATGTTCATAAAATGTGGAATGACCACGAGCTTTCTAAAATGATTAACAAGGATATTCCCTTTGCGATGCTGTCGGACCAGGACGGAGGCATCGGGAAATTGTACGGTATTTACGATGATGCTACCGGAGTGGAAACAAGAGGAAGATTTATTATCGATCCGGATGGAAATATTCAGGGATTCGAGGTGCTGACATCTCCTGTCGGGCGCAATGTAAAAGAGTCAATCAGGCAAATACAGGCGTTTCAACTGGTAAGGAACTCCAAAGGAACAGAAGCTACTCCATCAGGCTGGAAACCGGGAAAACCAACATTAAAGCCCTCACCGGACCTGGTCGGAAATGTTTGGAAGGTCTGGAAGGTCGGCCAGGCATTTGAAGACTGATCACTGAATACAGGTAAATTCAGAGGAGAAAGAAATTCCATCCCTGATAAACGAAACACCGTACGGGGGGATGCCTTTCTCCTCCTTAGATGAACCCGCATCAAGCCATAATGAACGTTCAGGGAAAAATACGACTATTTTCCAATCTCGTCCGTTATTTCCTTAAGGATCGATTCAAAGCGTTTTTTGTGGTCATCTTCGGTTATCCTTTCTGAAAGCGGGTGCCAGTTCATGATTTTGAGGTTTTCCATTATCATGGGTAATTTTTGCCATGGTATGGAGATAATAATCAATCCCTGCGGTAATACTTTCAGAGTCTGCATCCCCATGCTGAAACCGGTAACCGTGTAATTGACTTCCCCGCTCAGGTAAGGGTAAACATACATCCACGAGCAGGCCAGAACGGGAGTCCCCTTCGAAGACCACATGTCTCCGGTTGTATAGACCAGCGCCCTCAGCAGAATTCGCGCCTGGTCTGCGTTGTCCGCCGTAATTACCAGGACATCCGGATCGAAAGTCAGCTTATCGATAGATGAAAACAAGACACATTTAACACTGCCTTTCAACATCCTCGGCACGTATTGATAAATTCTCTGGTTGGCCCGCAATTCGGCATATAAATCATCTTTTTCGCCGACCATACCGCTTAACAAAACAGGGTCGGGGTCTTCCATGCCAAGCGTTAACGGCTCCGTACAGTGAAAGTCTTCTCTCTGAACGTAGAAAGGACTGCTGTCCTGCGCTTCTTTGAACATCTGGCAAAAATACAGGCTTTTATTGATCCTTTCTATTCCTTCAGGTTTGTGCGGCAGAAATTTAATCCCTACAGGACTTCTCGAAAAATTTAATTTTTCAAATATTGAATAGTCCAGCGTTTTGGCTTTCATATTAATCTACCCTCCCGTTATCTTTTAAGTCTTATCAGCGGTAAAACAGCTATTCCAGAGAAAGTTCCTTTTTGACGTCTTTTTCCAGTTGGCGTACTTCCTGGATGAAGCCTTCCCGTCCGAGTTTAAACCAGTGAGGTTCCCAGGTCATGTCATGCAGGTTATCAATCATTTCAGGCATAAAGCTGCCCGGTATCGCAATGAGTATGAGACCGTCCGGGAGTACTCCCCTGGCCTTCATGCTGAATCCCAGTCCGCTGACAGTATAATTCAGTTCGCCGGTCATATAGGGGTATGAATAAAGCCAGGAACATGACAGGCATGTGGTACCCCTGGGGGCCCACATTTTTCCATTCGAAAAGCTGCTGGCCCTGAGTATTATTTCAGCCTGGCTCGCTTTTGCCGTGATAATGAGAACGTCCGGGTCGAAATCCATGCGGTCTATACCGGCATGGGTAACATATTTAACTGAATCCCTGGGCATTACACGGATGTAATCGTAGACTTTTCGATTAGCGGACGGGTCTCTGAACATGGAGAAATGAGGTCCCAACTGTCCGCTATACATCATCGGCGGAAAATCCACGAATCCGACGATATGTTCACCGCATTGAGTTGTTTCCCTGGTGGCATAGAAGGGATTGCTGGTCTGTGCCCTGGCGAACATTTCGCAAATGGCGAGATTTTCTTTGAGAGGTTCAACTCCCTCAGGCTCTTTCAAAGAGAATTTTACACCTACCGGTTTCCTCTCGAAGTTGAATTTGTCGAATATCGAATAGTCCAGTCTTTTATTGCTCATTCTATCCTCCTCTTTCTTTTACAGAAATAATAATGCAGCCTGGATTCAGCCATCGAACTATTGATAAACGTATTTCAATTTCAGGGAATATCGAATAAACTCTAATCTTGCATTGCAGGATTTGTCAAATGTATTTCATATTTTGTAATATTGCCCGCGGAATAGACGATGAAACGGACTTTTTTTCCTTCTACAAGATAGGGTTCGTACTCAGCCCGCAGTTTCTGAAAATCCACCGTCTCAAGGAAAATCCTGAGTATTTCCAGCTTTGCTTCTATTTCGGCATCACAGGTCTCTTTTTCAAGCAATGTCGATGAAAGTTCAGAGTGCTTTTTTTTCGCAACCGTCTCTATGCAGTGATCGAGGTCTGGAACCAGCTCGATTATTAACATATCGATATAATTCCCCCTTTTCTTTTTACAATAACAAAATGGATTTTCAGGGACAATTGAAATCCGTTTATCATTGCTACTTGACATGGAGCGACCGTTGGCATAGAATACATTGAATATTAAAAATTGTAAAATGTGAAGAACGAGACTAGTATGCCCTGATGAAGCTCAGAGAGCCGGATAAGGTGTGAACCGGTGCTGAAAGAAGGGTTGAATGGACTCGGGAGCAGCGAGCTGAAAGGTGTTTTTCAAACAACCGAGTAGGTTTAGCCGCAGAGGAAGCGTTATCATATCCGGGGGTATTCGGTCACGGAAGTAGAGTACCGGGACCTGTACCTGCGAAGAGATGGCCATATTATAAAGTAGTATGGCTAAGAAGGGTGGTACCGCGGAATATTTCTCCTGCCCCTTTGTGGGCAGGAGTTTTTTTAATATTTGACATTAAAAATCAGCTTGATAACAAGCTGAAACTTGCGGGGGGTAATCTGTGTTTATACAGTACAAAACATGGCCCCGGGCGGGCCGGGAAAAAATATAAAAAGAAGCAGACTGAATAAAAATATATAAGGAGTAAAATGATGTCTAACTCTAAAGAGAGATCCATGTTTATGCTTGAACAAAAAGATTTGCCGACTACCTGGTACAACATCCTGCCGGATCTACCGGAACCATTACCCCAAGTCCTGCATCCGGCTACGGGAAAACCGGTAACTCCCGATGACCTGGCTCCTCTTTTCCCCATGGAGCTTATCATGCAGGAGTTCAGCCCGGAGCGTTACATCGAAATTCCGGAGGAAGTACAGGAAGTCTACAGGGTCTGGAGACCTACCGTTCTTCACCGTGCGTACCGTCTGGAGAAAGCACTGGATACACCAGCACGGATCTTCTATAAATATGAAGGTACCAGCCCTGCCGGCAGTCACAAACCCAATACGGCTGTGGCCCAGGCCTATTATAATAAAAAAGAAGGTATCAAACGCATTTCCACGGAGACAGGAGCGGGTCAATGGGGCAGCTCCCTGGCAATGGGCTGTGCTTTTTTCGGCATTGAACTCAAGGTCTACATGGTTGGTATCAGTTACAAACAGAAACCTTACCGCCGCATGATGATGGAGACATGGGGAGCCACCTGTGTGCCAAGCCCCAGCCCGGATACCAAGGCGGGACGGGATATGCTGGCCAAAGATCCTGATTGCCCAGGAAGCCTCGGTCTGGCCATCAGTGAAGCTGTTGAGGACGCCGTTTCGCGTGATGATACACACTACTCTCTCGGCAGCGTATTGAACCACGTTCTTCTACATCAGACCGTTATCGGTCAGGAGTCAATGAAGCAGATGGAAATGGCCGGATATTATCCTGATGTAATTATCGGATGTGTAGGCGGAGGTTCGAACTTCGGAGGTATGTTCCTGCCCTTCATTAAAGACAAGATCGAAGGCAAGAAGCCCGATCTGCGTATCGTTTGCGTTGAACCGACAAGCTGCCCGACTTTGACCAAAGGACCCTATGCCTATGACTTCGGCGATGTGGCCGGTCTGACGCCCTTAATGAAAATGTATACCCTGGGACACGATTTCATGCCTCCTCCGGTACACGCCGGAGGTTTGCGTTATCATGGAATGGCCCCGCTGATCAGCCATTTGCTCCATCTGGGAATGATAGAAGCAAGAGCCGTTCCTCAGTTGGCTACTTTTGAAGCAGGCGTCACCTTCGCGCGCACCGAGGGTATCATCAGCGCTCCGGAGACCAATCATGCTATCCGGGTTACTATCGAAGAGGCCCTGAAGTGCCGCGAGTCCGGTGAGGCCAAGACCATTTTGCTGGCTCATTCCGGGCACGGACATTTCGACCTGGCTGCATATGACAGCTATCTATCCAAAAAACTAACTGACTACGACTATCCGGAAGAGAAGGTTAAAGAAGCATTATCCTCTCTGCCAAAGATCTGAGCATCAGCCATATAATACCTGGCGGGGCAGTGACGTTCATCGTCACTGCCCCGCCTTTGTTTAAGGCAAATGGCGATATCTTGATTTCTCCTTACTTGAGACACTGTTAAAGATGCTTATATGGCAGTTTAAACTATGACGAGGCATTATGTCCTTTCTACAAACAGATACTAAATATGGCACCTGCAAACGGTTGCACAAAATAAGGATAAAACAAATAATGGCGGCTGTTTAAAGCGATTATTTACAGTTCCGGCATATTCCATGGATGATCACGTGTTTGAATTCCACCTGAAACCCGTGATTTTGCAGCAAGTACTCCTCTACCGGCGAGAAGATATTTTCTTCACATACTATGGTTTTACCGCATTTTGAGCATAAGAGATGATGGTGATGTCCCTCTTCGGCATGATGGTAGATAAAGCTGTTATCCATTTCACTCTTATAGACGCAGCCGTTTTGTTCCAGTAGCTCCAGCGTCCGGTAGATGGTTGATTTGTTGACGCCCGGCATCTTTTTCTGTACGTGCCGGATGATTTCCTCGGCTGAGAGATGGCCGGTCTTTTTATGAATGAGACCGATAATCATCCGGCGCTGGGGAGTAAGCCTGAAACCTTTCTTTTTGAGGGTTATTTCGCAACTCATATTAAATGCACCCGGTTGAAATGTTACCAGAATTGAATAGAATTATCAATTATGGAAATTGACAGAAAAATTCGCGGAAACCCCTATTTTCGCAGGGTAGCTATCAGACGGCGGGGTTTAACCAGCATATCCAGCGCGGTAATGGTGTCGGTTGTGACCAGATCGCAGTTGGCGATGGCCTCGGAAGAGGTACCTTCAGGCCCAAGAACGCATATTCCCAGAACGGATTCCCTGAGAATGAAAGCATCATTCGAGCCGTTTCCTATGGAAACCGTGGTATCGCTGCCGAGCTGACGGACAAAATGTAGTTTCTGGTTCCTTTCATCACCGGGATTGATCTTTAAAGTTTTGATGCGAAGGCTGCGCTCAAGTTCCTGCGCTCTGCCGTGTGTATCAGCCGTTATAATAGTGATGTCAATGATATCGCGCAATGCGTCGAGCTTTTCGGGGACACCATCAATGATATTTCCGTCCAGGGAAAGTGTACCATTCAGGTCCAGTACCAGATGTTCGAGCCTGTATATCTGCCGTCCGGGGACATCTATCTCGATCAAGTAATTTTACCTCACAATGATTTTTCCCCTGGGCTCATCCACGATTTCGCCGATAATGGCGGCGTCATCAACTCCGCCGTTATGCAGAGCGCTCAGCAGAGCAGAGGCATTACCGGAAGGAAGCGAAATCAGCAATCCTCCCGAAGTCTGGGGGTCGAAAAGAATATCATTGATATAAACCGGAAGATCTTCAGAGATCTTTACCATGGCTTTCCGGTATTCCCGATTACGGTGCGTTCCGCCGGGGACCAGTCCCATTTCAGCCAGTTCTCTGGCTTCAGGGAAGTAAGGCACGTCGTTAGCATTTATGATAATACCGACGCCGGTATCTTCAATCATTTCACAGGCATGTCCGATCAGCCCGAATCCGGTTACGTCGGTACAGGCGTTTACACCGCTGATCTGCATAAGCTCGGAGGCTTTCTTATTCAGTGTGGACATGCAGCGGACTGCCTTGTCAACCGCTGACCGTTCCGCCATTTCACCTTTCAGCGCGGTATTAATTATACCTACACCCAGCGGCTTGGTTAGTATCAGTTTATCACCGGGCCGGCATCCGGTGTTTCGAATAACCTTTGAAGGGTGTATTGTACCGGTGACGGATAGTCCGTATTTAAGCTCATTGTCTTCCACGCTGTGTCCGCCTACCAGGATGACTCCGGCTTCCAGCATCTTGTCCAGGCCGCCTTTAAGGATATCCCTTAATACCGAAATATCCATGGTCTTAACGGGAAAACAGACGATATTCATTGCGGTCAGCGGTTTTCCGCCTTTGGCATAGACATCGCTGAGCGAATTGGCAACAGCTATCTGTCCGAACTGGTAGGGATCGTCCACGATGGGTGTAAAAAAATCAACCGTCTGGACTATCGCCAGTTCGTCACTCAGTTTATAGACGCCGGCATCCTCCGACCTTTCCATCCCGATAATCAGGTTCGGATCGGTCATGACCGGCAGACCTTCCAATGCACGGGCCAGGTCCCCTGGCCCTATTTTACAGGCTCAGCCTGCACCGCTTACCGTCTCTGTCAGACGTGGTTTCTTCTGTTCTTCCATCCCTGTGCTTCCAACTATATTTTAATCACCTTGGCGGAAGAGAGCAATGTATCTACCGTATCGTACATGTTGGTAACGGACCCTACTTTAAGCTTGTCCTTCAATTGATAGTAATCGAGACAGGTACCGCAGGAAAATATTTCCACTCCCGCATCTTCTAGCAGCCTGAGGCTGTCCAGTACATCGGACCCTTCGGTTGTCAAACGTACCCCATCGTTCAGGAACAACAGCCTGGCAGGTCTGGGTTCAGCGTCCCACAGTGTGTTAAGGAAGGCTTTCATAAGTATCTCACCCAGTTGACGGTCGCCGGTTCCCAGGACGTCGGAAGTAATAAGGACTGCATCTTTACTTTGCTTGGGCGAAACCGACGTTGATGTTTGTTCTTTATGTATATGTATAGTAAACAGGCCGTCGCTTTCATTGACGATGACTTTGCATCCCTGGCTCTCGGCGAAACGCTTAACGTTTTGACATCCTTCCGCACGTTCGATTACAACGTGAAGCTCTCCGCTTTCCATCTCCTCCAGGGCTTTTTTTGTTTTTACAACCGGAAGAGGGCAACTTAGCCCCCGGACATCAAGTTCTTTAACCATTGTTATCTCCTTATTTGGCAGGCGGCGTCAGGATGAGCCGGTATTCACCGGATACCTCTTCGACCTTAACGGAATATCCCTGATTCTCAGCCAGTCTGGAGACGTTTTCTCTGGAAACGGCTGTTTCGAGAAGCACGTTAAGCACCTGGCCAGGATTGTTTTCTATAGCTTTCTTGGTACGGACCACCGGTACGGGACAGGAAAAACCCCGAACATCAACTTCTATCATTGCTGATTTCCTCCTTTTACGTAGCAGACATTGCTCCACTGACAAAGGTAATCCTTAAAAACAAACGGCAACTGGTCAATAATTTCTTTAACCCTGGTAGCAGGGGTAGCTTGGGCATATTTCCCCGCCATACGATTTGCCCTTGATGCTATGATAGCCGCTTCATGGGTCTCCAGTTCTGCATAGACCAGGGCTGATACAATACCGGTAATAGTATCTCCGGTACCCCCGATAGGTTCCAGCTCCGGAACATCAGGTTCCGAAATTGTATCCAGAACATGGCCTTCTTTGATAACATAGTCCGTTGATCCCTTGACAAGCAGCAGTCTGGCGGCGCCATGGTTTTTATAAGCTGTTTTAGCCAGGTCGGGGGTCTGAGATATATCGGTCTCGAAGAGGTGCCTGGCAATATAAGCGGGATGAGTTGCCTCCGGATCCGCCAGGAAAGCTATTTCCGTAGCATCAGGGGTAAAAATATCAAAAGAACCGGCCATCCCTGCCGCCTTGGCGGAATACATGGAGGCGGCATCCGCCACCATCAGCGGTCGCTTTTTGCATTTATCTATGGCTTTACATAACTGACGTGTCTGGGACATGTCCGGCAGCCAGTAGTGCAAAGCCAGTACATCCGGTGAAAGTTCGCCTGCATGGTCAATCAGGTACTGGTACAGCTCCCGGCTTCCCTTCCCTTCCCCGATATCTCCCGCGATTAGAACGAAAGGGGCGTCAATTCCGAGATAGGTTGTAGTAGCAAGAGCGGCGCTGATCATCGCACCGGTTCCCTGGGTACGGGGGACTTTTTTGCCATCGATCACTATAAGGTCATTCTCAAGCGTTACCTTGCCCATGACAAGAGGCATATCTTTAATCGGGACAGTTCCGGCAATAATCATCATTTCGCGTCATCTCCCGGATAAAGAGTAAGGCATTCTTCAAAAGCCCTTTCGAGATTCAAGGCACAAAGGGTAAAGCCAAGGTCTTTGGGCCTCCTGGCTTCTGAAAGCCTCTTGTCTATCAGTTCAGCATGAAGATAGGGAATATCGGGGCATCCCCCTCCGGAAATATTTACGATAATGCCGCTGGCTTTATCGTACGTAATTTTCATATTTCCGGCTTTAACCATGATCCATTGACCGAAGTCTGTAACCTTTACAATATCCAGAAGGGGCGCAGTTTTTATTCTCAGCGGATCGATACTGACATAGTTGATATTTTTCTCTCTGAGCTTTCGTTCTATGCCGGGCTGTTCCACCAGGTTGATTTCTACGGCGAGGTCACACCCTTTGCGAAGTTCAGGCGGAGGCGCTACCAGTTTGACCGTATAACCGGCGCCTTTGAGCGCTTTCTCCGCCAGCATGGCATGCTGCACTTCGTCGAAAAGAACCAGGCCACCGCCCTCGAATTTTACTTTATTCTGTTTTTTTAGAAGCTCCATAACCAATCACCCTTATATCTTTTCTCTCATAAAGAAACCGATGACAATGCAAAACACCCAACCTGTTATCACTGCCGCAGGTCCCCATGTTCCGACCCCGCTGCCGCTTGAAGCCGCCAGGAAATTGTGGGAAATGGCAGCCCCGGCCAGATAACCCAGCACGGTAACTCCGGCATCGGTATCGCCCTCCCCGGAAAGCACAAGATTGCGCAGCGGGCATCCGCCTATTAGAGTGGCGGCCAGGCCCAGGAGACCCATGCCGAAGAAATTCCATAAATGGTCTGTATGAGCGACCGGCTGGTCGGTGAATCCCCAGTGATACAATCCGCCGGAGCCGAAATTCCCTGCGGCGTAGTTGGCGATCAGCGCTGCTACGAAGAAGGCTATGATACCGCTGATCAGGTGGAAGTCCTTGACCAGGAATATATCGCGCCAGGCGCCGACAGAGCAGAACCTGGTACGCTGTGCCATAAAACCTACCAGGAGTCCGATAACCAGACCTACCGCCAGCGGGACGTACATTGACCCCGGACCTTTTTCACTGGTGGTAATGAAGGCTGGATTGAGGATAGCCAGAATCAAAAAACCCAGCATGATAACCGGCATTATCCATCCCGCAATGGGACGCATTTTTATCGCCCTGCCCAGATTGAAACCATTCCTCAAGAAGTAAATACCGACCAGTATACCAAATATCATACCGGCTAAAGCCGGAATTCCGTTAAGATCGCCGCCGGCAAGCCGCAGAAGCATTCTGATAGGGCAGCCGAGAAACGCCAGAGCGCCGATCATGACAAATATGGCAAGCACAAACCTGATAATGGGTGATGCTCCGCCCCTGGGCCGCCACTCCCGAAAAGCAAAGGCGGTGACAAATGCCCCCAGCGTAAAACCCATTATTTCAGGACGGAGATATTGGACCACGGAGGCCTGGTGAATATTTATAGCGCCTGCGATATCGCGCAGGAAGCAGGCAACGCATATACCCATATTGGGGGGATTGCCCCAGTTTACGGCAAGAGCACCAAGTGCGCCGAAAATTAGACCTGCAAGAATGATTTTTGTTCTTGACGTCCATAAACGATTCAAAATTCGCTCTCCTTGTATATTTTTATGAAAACCGCTGTTGAGGAATTTCTGTCCGGGTCGCCCGCCGGTGCGCCGGGCAGACTGCGCAAGTAGCAGCCTGAACTTTGTTCAGGACGGTGATCGAGATTTGCTCGTCTGAGGCTAAACCGGCCGCTCGACTCAGTTTTAATTATTCGTGGTGACACAGATAAATGGCATGGAAGATCATTTTTAAACTAATATGCTTCATCCTGAAGAAAAATATAATTTCAGCGCATAGCCACACCTCCTGTTACCGCATTGGAGGGGAAATTGTTTTCAAAATTGGCTTCCGATATAATAATATGATCTTACAAAATTTTAGCATAAGCAAAATATTGGTGCAATATAAAAAAAACTTATGGATAAGCAGAGATGAACCTGGATTATCTCAGGACTTTTATTGAAGTAAGTAAACAGGGTAGTTTTTCGGAAGTAGCCAGGAAACTATCGATAAGCCAGCCGGCGGTATCATTTCAAATCCAGAGACTTGAACAGGAGCTTGGCGTCCGACTGATAGATCGCCGGCAGAAAACACTGGCGCTGACAGAAGAGGGTAAGCGTTTCCTGGCCTTTGCCGGTCAATGTGATAGGGACTACCAGTATATGGCGCATGATCTAGAACAGATGAAAGAAGAAATTACGGGCAATCTTTCCATTGCAGCAAGTACTATACCCGGAGATTTCATACTTCCTACTGTTCTCAGTGAATTCAAAAGACGCCATCCGTCTGTGAATATCCAGGTGGCAATCACTGATTCCGTAAATGTTATAGAGGCGGTAAAAAGCGAAAAATATGATATCGGGTTCTGCGGTATGCCTCCTGAATCGCAGGACCTGATAGCAATGAAAGTCGCTGAAGATGAGATCGTACTTATTGTTTTTCCGGGGCATCCTTTTGCCGCAAGAGAGAGCATTTCCATCCAGGAAATTATTGATGAGCCGCTGATTTTCAGGGAGCCGACATCAGGAACGCATAGAAATGTTAAGGCCCTGCTGCTAAATGCAGGATTTGACCTGGACCAGTGCAGGCCGGCGCTTGTTTTAGGTACGACCGAATCAATCATCACCGCGGTCGAGGCCGGTTCAGGTATCGCCTTTGTATCGAACATGGCCATAAAAAAGAGTTTAGCCCTCGGTCTGGTCAGGTCCGTGGCGATCAAGGAATTAAATTTAAAGAGAAATTTCTGGTGTGTATATAGAAAGCAAATGCTGACTTCACGATTGATAGATGAATTCGTTGCTTTTGTCAGGGAAAAGTAAATACAGGCTTTATCCGCTTTTTACACTCAGGTTTTAAGGTGTTCGCTCTGAGCGAGTAAAGCTGCTCCCAGAGCGCCGGTAATCTGAGGTTCCGGCGGAATGATGCATTTTATATTCCCGAGCTCTTCCAGGGCTTTACGAACTCCGGTGTTTTTGGCCACTCCTCCGGTAAATATAGTCTCCTTCTCAAGCCTGATGCCTGAGCCCATTATGATAACCCTGCTGGCAATAGCCCTGTGTATCCCCGCGATCAGGTCTTCCACGGCTTTGCCCTGCGCACGGAGAGATACCACCTCGGTTTCCGCGAATACCGTGCAGGTACTGCTTATATTGCACAAATTTCTGCTGGTCAGGGACATCGGCCCCATTTCTTCTAGTTTCAGACCCAGGACGTGGGCCATCACTTCGAGGAACCTGCCCGTTCCCGCGGCGCATTTATCATTCATGACGAAATCGGTAACCTTGCCTTTGTCATTTATCCTGATTACCTTGCTATCCTGGGCGCCGATATCGATGATGGTCCTGGCATCCGGAAACAGGAAATGAATACCGGCGGCATGACAGATGATCTCGGTATTTGTCTTTGATGCGAACGGGACGGCATCGCGTCCGTAACCGGTTGATATCACACTGTCCAGGTCGCGTAAAGATAGTCCGGCCTTATTCAAAGCCTGGCCGGTAACCAGTTCCACCGTTCTGACGACATCGCTGCTTACAGGTACCACTGAACTGGCAGCAATCTTGCCGCCATCGAGTATTACCACCTTGGCCGTGCCCGCACCTATATCAATCCCCGCTACCGGCATGTTTAACCTATCCTTTCCCTTGCCGCTTTGTCGTTTTTGATCATCTCGGCAAAAGTCTCTAATCTGGTACTCATTTGTTGCGTATTATAGCTCCTGAAATCGCAGTAATCTCCGTCCAGCAGCAGTACCGGAATGCCCATTTCTTTTTCTATAACCTCTTTGGCCTTGAGGGGGAAAATACTGTACTGTCGGCAGGAATAGTGACGGAAAAATATTACGCCGTCCACATTTGACTGCTTGACCGCTTCTTTTAACTGAATGATGTAAGCAAGGCTGGAATAATTAGCGCCTCTGCCCCGCATCTGGGAGGCGGCTACGTCTTCCCAGAGGTCCGTATAGACCGGTTGAGAGGGATCTTTCGGTGCGGCAGCGGCTGTAACGCAGGCGGCCAGCCCCAGTTCACGGATGGTATCCGCCAGAGACGGGTCATGAGGGATCATTACCAGCATAACCCTGGGAGCGCCTTTCTTTACTATTCCCTGGCCCGCTGCCACTCTCTTTTTAAGGTCATCCAGCAGGGTATTGAGTACACCGGGTCCCTCTTTCAACCCTCGTCCGATACAGTTAAGGGAGAAGGCCAGGTGATAGTCATTCTGACTGAATGGCAAGGGGTCCGTTTTCCGCAGCTCCTGTATTTGTCCGCAGATATAGTTAAGACTATCAGCGATGCCAACGGCCTTTCGTACTTCATCATCGGGCAGCTCCAAGCCGGTCAACTGCTTGTACTTTTCTATGCAGTTTTTCATTTCGATAGAAAAATACTCCACTTTCCTGGGGTTGATGTCTTCAGGCCAGCGATGGCCTCTTTCATCAATGAGATTATCTACATAAGCCACAGGTATACCGTACAGTTCATGTAAGAGTTGATCGGTGGCCGGCGTAAGATCACATAGAAAACAGGAGGGAATCAGTAAATCCGGCATGGGAACTAACCCCTTGACAATCGATCCCAGACGGGTCTGCAAATAAGAACAGAAGGCTATACCGGGAGACAGGCCGGTCTTTTCCGCGGTTTCCAGAACAGGGATTATTTTATCAAACATGAGGTTTACAGTGTTGCTTATTACGATATCGGGTGAGGCGCAGTATACATCATCCGATGTTAAGGCCAGCGCAGCCACCATTTGAGGAATTGGAGGGTAGCTCACGTATATTATCTTTTTGCCTTCTTCCCTGGCGAGCACCATGTCTACAAGCTCTTTAAGCCATAATCCCATAACTTTACGCATACCGGGTAGTTCGACGTCAAAATATTTTATAAGTTTGGCTTTCGCCCTTTCTATATCACTATCGTCTATGCCAAGAATGCCGAACGCTCTCTCGATTCTCGGCTCTTCCTTGTTTATCTGTTCCGGTTCAAAACCGCACAGTTTTAAAAACTCAGAATCCATCCCTTTACTCCTTTTGAATAGTGCTGACAAAGGTCTCGATACGTGTTCTGAATCCGCTTGTTTCCGCGACATCATAATCCGAACTGAGCCTTAGTATAGGTATATCGCTTTTCTCCAGGGTCCTGTGCAGGATATAGCCTTCAACATCATACGAATCGCGGTACATCAGGGTATAATATACCATTCCGTCAGCTTTAAAATCTTTCATCAGGTCAAGTAAAAATTTTACCCGCTCTTCGGCGGCGCCCCTGAAGAAGGCATCCGGAATTCTGCCTGTGAAATAACAGTCAGCCATGGCTTTTAAGGGATCGCCCGTAGACGTCACGTTATTACGGTAATTTCTGAGACCTTCGGAGAATTCTTCCATAACAACCGATGCCCCGCTCTCCTCAAGCAGGTCCACGATTTTCGTATCACCCAGGGCCATGGTCGAGCCGGCCAGCAGCAAACGCGGCTTTACCCGTCTTTCGGGTTCGGACGACTTAAGATTTTCGCGGACCGATCGCAGGATATCCAGCAGCGCATGCCTGTCGGTCAAAAGAGAAAGCTGGCTTAGTTCGATGAATTCTTTCCCGCTGATCGGCGGATATGCAGACCTTCGCATAAAGCTGATTTCTTTCAGCAGGTCCCTTATCTGGTTGGCCAGACCGATTTCCTCAATCAGGCTGGAGTCTTCGATCTTATTACCTGTAAGATCCTCAAGGCGGTCTTTCAGCACTTGCAGCCCCTTGATATAATATTCGATCCCGTGTTTAGCTTTGACATGGGGAACGCCGAACCTGAATACTTCCACATCGGTATAGAAGTCCCAGGAGTCGGCAATTGCTCTGACGTGGTTGTCCGTAACCGGCACCACCAGCAAATCCGGCAACTGGTAAAGGGCTTCTTCTTTAAGCAGCCGGTATCCGATCTGCGCCCTGCAAAAGGGATCGAGAAACCTGGCAAGGCATGAAGCGGAGGCGGCTACCGGAGCGGGGTCACCGCCGCGATCAAGTGCTACGGGGATTGCTCCGCAGGCATATACCAGCTCTTCCGGAATGTAACCGTTAGGAACGTAAGCTATGATCTTTTTCCCGCTCTTTTTCATTGCCTGTAATTCGAGGATTTTGCCGTTATAATCCGGCAGCAACTTTTGTATCGTATCCATTGCACCTCCAGAGGTATGATCACCCGTAGATCATATTTCGCTTATTATAAATCGATAACGAACAAATACTCAAAGCTGCATCCCTCATCGCGGATCGGTCTGTTACTTTCAGTCGAAATACCCATTAATCGAGCTTTATCCCGGATTACTAATACAGACGAACCGGATAATGATATATTCCCCACCACACTGAGGATGCTGCGGCATCCGCTGGTTGCCGTTTGCTATTTGCTTCAATTATTTTTACATTTGTATTAGTGTAGTGTCAGTCAATCAAGTTTATAGTGTTCAACGCGCTTTTAGCTTAAGCTACTGTAAAGCTGTTTATGAGGCGCTACACTAGCATTAACCTTTAATATGAGTTTGACAGCCTGCTGATATACAAGTAAAAAAATGCTTTCTGAAAGACGAGGGGGAGAGAAAACAGCATACTGGAAAGGATTGTTAAAGATCCGGCCTGGGAATGATGCTATACCCAAACAGTCCGGGAGCCTGTGTTTCCCGGACTTATCCTGTTACCATTCTCTTTGCATTATATTCGTACTACGTATAAATGGCAACCTGGAATGCTTCAACGATCGCCGGAATGGTTATTACAGGGACGGTCTTTAACCAGGCAGGCGGTCAAGCGGCCTGAAGCTATAGAACTCAATATCATAAGAAAAGTCAGGAGTACGACATAAAGCCATCCGAAATAGTAAATCATCACCGGCAGGAGGAACGGTTTGACGGCCCTGTTATAAAGAAATATCGCCAGAATATGGTTGCCTGCTCCTTTTTCCTTCAATTCTTTAAGAAGCGGGTACCAGGCATAAATCGGGCCTGATGAGATGATCCCGGCAGCTATAGAGAACAATATACCCTTAACGCCGGCGTTTTTACCCAAAAACCTTATAATTTGAGCAGGCTTCAGGAAGATATTTATAAGAAGCATGATCAAAAAGACCATCCCCAGTGAGAGCAGCATGCTGAAGATAATATTTCCGCTGCTTTTCAATGCCAGAGCGGCTTTGTCCGGTACTACCAGGAAAAGAACGAGATAAACCAGCAGCACTGCTGCCGGAAATAGCCACATCCGTATGGTTGTTGATCTCTTTGATGTCTGTGTTCCCATTACAAGTAAGCCGGTAACAGAGATAAAATACCTGCTGTGATGATAGCAACCGGTATCGAAAGCACAAAGGCCATCCCGTTCCTGACCAGGGCAAATTTCCTGCCGAGGGCCGCCATTTCAGCAGGTAACTGGACTATTCCCACGGTAACCCATGTTAGAATGAAGGCAGTGATGGCAAACAGGCTGATACCATAATCCAGTAATTCTCCCCCGATAACATAACTATTAATCGGGTTCCCCGCGATGATACTGCCGAAGCAGGCTGCCCATAGGGTATCAACCAGAGGATTTCCTGTAAAAATTGACATAAGAATATCTTTTGATACAAATGTCTGAAACAGGCCCATCAGGAGAATGACCCCCGCAAGCACCGGTAGTAAGGTAACAAACTGCCTTATGGTTTTCCCCGTTGCCTCAATAAAGAGGCCCCTGTTCAACTGGAATTTTGACTGTTCCGCCGGTTTTTTCGCGGTAATATCGAACGACCCTCTCCTGTAATTCTCTATTGCCTCATGCACGGACCCCTTGATGCCCGTTATCACCTCTATTCCGTTGGCCTTTAGTTGATTGCGCATTACCGGGCTGCAATAGCCGACGAGTACATGACTTATTTCATGGCTCAACAAAAATACTGCGGTTTGTATTCCCTTACCCTGGTTGATTAAGGCCCCGGGGTTGGTCAGTATCTCAAAATCGCCCGTTTGATCGTCGAATATTACCAGGAAGGGTGATGTGCTGAATTTTAGTCCGACAGCGGCAGAAAGACCTGAATCATCTGCAAGCACGGCGATTTTCATATAATACCTCTGACTGCTAATTTACTGCCGAATTAAAGCGATAGTATTTGCTCTTTAACCCTTTTACCGGCCCACAGGGCCGGTAAAAGGGTGTAGTTTCCTGATATAGAATTTTTTACCCAGGTATTCCGTTTCAACGATCTTACCGTCTTTTATCAGCCCTTCGACGGTATCCCAGCCATTTCCGGCTTTTCTGAGAAGTTCGGCTACGGCCTCTTCTCGCATCGGATGGACCGCTGTGATGTTAAGTAAATTATCTGAGGCACTGCCGGTAAAAGCAAAGTCATTGCCTTCGTAACCGGTAAGGCATTCGACTTTAAGCGATCTCTCATTGAAAATCTGATAGGCCGTATTTATGCTTTTTTCACCGGCCGCGGTTATTGTTTTTACTGCCGGCGGTCTGGTTGGAACGGACAGGTAAGACATAGCGGGACTCAATTTGCTGATGAAATCGGCTATCGTCTCAGTTTCTTCCGCATTATCATTGAAACCGCTGACAAGCATGGTCTCCGTGTTCAGAACACCCGTAAAAGAATCCCGGAAGGCCAGCATCCCGTCCAGTATTTTTCTTATATCCAGAACCCTGTGAGGACGGTCTATTCTCTGCCATACACTGCTGCTCAACGCGTCTATTTTAAAAGATACCCAGTCTACTTTAAGTAAATCACGCCTGACATCTTCATGCCATATAAGAGAGCCATTGGTTATGACAGCGATCTTCTTACCGAATTGCCTGAGAAGATCGATTTCTTTGTCAAGATTGGCGTCCAGCGTCGGCTCGCCGTCGGGGACAAATGAGAGGTAGTCTATTTTTTCATCCCTTTTTCCGGCTTCTTGCAGCAGAACACCTGCGCTGGTGCTTATTTCCTCCGGGTCATAGAAGCCTGTCCTTACAACCTGCCTTTTCCCGATTGTACCCAGTTGGCAATACACACAGGAATAGCTGCATACCTTTGGAGGTATATTGTTGATACCCAGACTATGTCCCAGTCTCCTGGATGGTACCGGTCCGTAAGCCAGTGAACCATTCAATAATCTAACTCATCAAGACAATCCAGGTACGTTCTCATATTTTCTTATCTTCCCCCGCTAATTTCGACGGGTCTTTTCCAGTTGCTCGATTCTACTGATCACCGTGTCAGTCGTACGCATAAGGTCACCGATTATAGAACTGATTTCTCCTGCCGAAACGGGGGCTATATCTTCAATTGCGCCTCTCGGACAAACGCCGAGACATACTCTGCACTGATTGCACCTGTGCTGATTGATTATTGCTTTTTTACCAATCAGGTCAATTGCCTGGCCGGGACAAACTTTTACGCATAATCCGCAGCCGACACACCTGTCTTTAACTATATTGATCATAGATTGACAATACCCGCCTTATTTTATAAAGACTTATTACCTTCATCAGATGTTTCGCTGTTGGCCCTTGAACGGTCTATTCTGTGGAGCTTGTTTTCGTTTTCAACATGGTCGATATATAATGTTCCATTCAGGTGATCGATCTCGTGTTCAAGGGCCTCAGCCATCAGACTGGTGGCTTTAATTTTTACTCTCTTCCCCTTACGGTCAAGACCTTTAACTGTGACTGAAGCAGGGCGCTGTATTTCTCCGTAGTACCCGGGTACACTGAGACAGCCCTCGGTAACATCCTGTGTTCCGGATTTTTCAACAATTTCAGGATTGATAAGTACTTCAGGCTGTTTTTCAGGCATTTGTAGTACGATCACTCGCAGCGATACCCCAACCTGGGGAGCTGCAAGTCCTACCCCGTGGGCGCTTTGCATAGTTACGATCATGTTATCTATCAGCTTCTGGATTGAGTCATTTATAAGGTGAACCTTTTTTGCTTTTTGTCTCAATACCGGGTCTTCCGGAAAACGGGATATCGGTAAAGTCTTCATTTTTCACCTTCCAGATGAGCAGTACTGATCGATCAGGATATGCAATAAATAAATTTTTTCAGGATGTTTGAGAATCTTTTTCAGCATCACTGTTTTTGGTCCAGATGCGGTACATCTTCTCGCCGCTTTCCTCGAAACATTGAAATCCCCGGGAATCAGCTTCCTCTACCTCAACATTGGCCTTACCTTTCAGTTCAATAACCTGGCTGAGCCAGTTTTGAAAGTGAGCGCCGCCTCCAAAATAGACTTTAGTCCACCGGTTGCCGTTTTCATCGACCTTCTCCCGGATCTTTTCTTCTTCGGCCATTCTCTTGAGCAGTGTTTTCTCATGGTCCGTCTGTTTTTTAGTCATTTTCCCCGCTTTTATATTTACTGACTTCTTTCTACAGCCTTAACCTGATAACATCTTCCAGCAGCGGACTAACTTTGCTTATATCATCATTCGATCAACAGACATTCCCCCTGGTGAGTATATGCCATTCCCTTATTACACGAGATTTTTAAGCCCTTCCTATTCAGGCGAATAGAATATTCTTTTCCTTCAAAATTGATATTGACAGCTAAAGTACTATTCCTGTCAACGTAGAGGTCTAGCTTGGTCTCCCTTGGATTATACTGCATTTTGATCAGATCACTCCTTTTTGCTTATTCAGTTTTTGGAGTAATTTTTCTTCTATGGCTTTCACTGCGATGCAAGATAGTCCTGAACGGCGGCTTTAAGGGTATTGGAGGCCAGTAAAGCACAGTGCATATTGTCTTCGGGAAGACCGCCTAATGCATTCAGTATATCCTGCTGGCTGATAGATTGTGCTTCCGCAAGACTCTTTCCGGCAGCCAGTACAGTTGTCATGCTGGCCGAGGCGATGCTTGCTCCACAGCCGTCAGTCATGAAACTGATTTCTGAGATAGAACCCCGATTTACCTTAATAAATATCTGCATGGTATCCCCGCAGGGCCCTGTTATTGAGGCTATACCGTCCGCGTGTTCTATTTTTCCCAGGTTCCTGGGATTCATAAAATGGTCGATAACTGTTTCGGAAAAGTCCTTTCGGGCATCCTCCAGTACCATTTCCTGAAGATCATCATACTGGTCGGTCATCTATTTCGTCTCCTGCCCTGTTCCTACCGGGATAATCCGTGCAAGCGAATCACCGAGGCTGTTCACGATATCGCTGTTGTAGCGTTCAATCTCTCCTCCGTCGCAAAGCTTGACCAGCTCAGTGTCTATGGGTATTTGCGCCAGAAGGGGAGCGCCGGCAGCTCCGGCCATATCCTCAGCCCGGCTCTTGCCAAATATCTCAACCTTTTTATCTATCTCGGGTATGTATAGATAGCTCATGTTCTCTACCACGCCTATAATTTGCTTGTTCATCTTGCGCGCCATATTGATAGCCTTTTTTACGATCATTTCAACCAGGTCCTGGGGAGTGAAAACGATAACCACTCCTGAAATAGGGAACGATTGCATAACTGTAAGCGGAGCATCCGCTGTACCGGGCGGAAGGTCGATGATCAGATAGTCCAGCTTACCCCAGAGAACTTCATTCCCGAACTGCTTGATCGTGTTTCCGATCAGCGGTCCCCGCCAGATAATCGCCTCGTCTTCGTTGGGTAACAGCAGATTGATGGACATTACTTCAATACCGGACCGGCTCAAGACCGGCATAAGGACGTTATCGGTAAAGTTGGGCTGCTCGTTTATGCCGAACATCTTGGGGATGCTGGGACCGGTAATATCCGCATCCAGTATACCCACTTCATAACCTTTACGTTTCAAAGCAATAGCAGCGAGTCCGCTTACCAGCGATTTACCGACACCCCCCTTGCCGCTCATCACCGCAATAATATGGCCGATACTGTTGAGTTCTTCTGCTTTGGCATCGACAAAATTGATCTCAAATCTGTCAGAGCCGGGCAGCTTTCCAAGCAGATCCCTGGCTTTGGCTTCAATCCAGTTCTGCGCAGCGTCGCTTAATCCACTGGAGGCCAGGGTAATTTTAGCACTTTGTTCTCCGATTTCAATTCCACGAATCAGGTTCATATCTTCCAGTGTACGCCTGACCCCGGGAACCAGTACCTGATTGAGTTCTTCCCGAATCTGTGTTTCTACCAGCATTTTCGTATCCTCCGACAGGTTTATCATTATAATAAATTTCTTTTTGGACCACTTTGTTAAGGAATACTAACATGAAAAAACCACCACTAGCAGACAACCTCCTCATATATTTCATGACAGGTAACGACACATGCGACAGACCAGGCATTATCCTCAGGAATGTAAGTCCGGCACAAGCATAATACCGCCTGACGGATGAGGAAGTACAGTCTGCTTTTTCACGTGACTGCTGCTGAAAAACGCGAATATTATAGCGTTATATCTTAATATCAGCCAGTCTTTGTGCCAGTACAGTGCCAGTTAATTAAGTTTACAGTGTTCAGCGTGAATTTAGTTCAAGATACTGTAAAGCTATGTATGAGACACTACACTAGTGATCGCAGGAATTGCCGCCTGTGGCCAGTTCACCGTTAAGATAGCTCAGTACCGCTTTCTCCGGGTCGCTTTCCATTGCTCCGACAATAACCTCTATATTGTTCTGCTGGAATAGTCCCTGCGCACGTGATCCCATACCGCCGGCGATAACCTTGTTTACTCCCTGCTGGGCCAGCCACTGGGGAAGAAATCCCGGTTCATGTCCGGGCGACGGGACTATGTTCTTACTTATAATTCCTTTACTGGTCTCGTCTACGTCAATAATGGCGAACTGTTCACAATGACCGAAATGCGGACAGAGCTCACCTCCACTGACAGGAACGGCATATTTCTCCATTAACCATAATCCTCCGATATATTTTTCTGAAATCCGGGAGAATCCCGGGATCAATTCATCATAACACAAACGCTGTGGACCACTTTGAGATTATTCTCGTTGCAAAAGGCGATGGCGTTCTCACTTTCCGAGCCCGGTTGAAGCCAGATACGGTCCAACTCCAGTTCTTTACATTGATTAAGGATCTGTTCAGTTACACCCGGAGGTACAACGAAGTCAACCACGTCTACCTTGGTGGGTATATCAGCCAGGCTGGGATAGCAGGTGATGCCTTCCAGTTCCTTGAGCTTGGGATTGACCGGATAAACCTCATAGCCCCGCTTTTTCAGGTTCTTGACGATCTGATTGCCGTATTTCTCCGGATTATCCGTAGCGCCTATTACAGCGAATTTTTTCTGTGCCATGAATTCATTGATAAGCTCCTGCACAGCAACTCCTCCTCGACTTTTAAACTTTTAATGCCTCATATATATTATCCCACAAAGACGCTATCTCTTTCGAGACCCTTCCTTTTGAGATTTCTACAACCGGTTTACCTTTTATCATTGCTTCGGTTACTATATTATCGAAAGGAATACGGGCAGCGATCTGTATTTTCCGGTCCTGGCAGTAATTTTCAATTTTAGCGGTATTTTCTTCGTTGATATCGTACTTGTTAATACAGACAAGGGCTTTGACGTCAAAGTGACGGCATACTTCCAGCACTCTTTCCAGGTCATGGATGCCTGAAAGAGTCGGTTCGGTAACCAGCACCGCCAGATCAGCCCCGGAAAGGGATGAGATAACTGGGCAGCCGATACCGGGCGGTCCGTCACTTATGATTATATCAAGCCGGTCTTTTTCGGCAATATTGCGTGCTTCTTTTCTAACCGTGGTGACCAGTTTCCCGGAATTCTCCTGGGCAATACCCAGCCTGGCATGGACCAGGCAACCGTAGCGGGTGTCGGATATAAACCATTTTCCAGCCAGGCTGTCCTTCATGGTAATCGCTCCTGCGGGACAAATATGGGAGCAAAAACCACATCCCTCACAGGATACAGGGTCTATACGGTAATCTTTTACAGCCTCAAAACGGCAGCATTCGCGGCAGGCATCGCATTTTGTGCATTTTTCAGGATCAATAACCGCTAACTGCCCGCTCCAGAATTCATACTCTTGCTGTGCACGTGGATCGAGAATCAGGTGCAGGTCGGCCGCGTCTACATCGCAATCAACCAGTACCTTATTTTGGGCAAGAGCAGCAAAAGAACCTGTAATACTGGTCTTGCCTGTTCCCCCTTTACCGCTCAGGACAACTACTTCTTTCATTAACCGTCTCCTGTATCTTTTCGAAAAGCTCAACGAACTTCTGCTTCCATTCAGGCATGCCTTCAACCAGGGTAATTCCCCTGGAGTAAAAACGGGCTA
Source organism: Dehalococcoidales bacterium (assembly GCA_016926695.1). Next base: position 43,578 of record JAFGOB010000134.1, read on the forward strand.
TCCCGGTATCAAGGGGAATGGAAAGAAGTACGGGGATATCCTCTGCTTTACAATACTCCTCCACCCTGTTTTCACCCGCCATACTCCTGTTAATGACCACGCCGCAGGGTATGTTGAGTTCCCTGACGGTTTCTACTGCAAGGCGAAGGTCGTTGAGTCCGAAAGGTGTGGGTTCGGTTACCAGAAGGCAAAAGTCGCTGTAATTGATTGTCGAAATCACAGGACATGATGTCCCCGGGGGTGAATCGATAATGGTGACCTCTTCGCTGGATGCATAACTCTTGACCTTTCTGATCACCGGCGGGGCCATGGCTTCACCGACATGAAGCTTACCGTGGACGAATATAATTCCCGAGGAATGTCCCGATTCTATTATTCCGATAGACCTGGGCTGCTCGCTGATTGCTTTCCTCGGGCAGATGTAACTACAGGCCCCGCACCCATGGCACAACTGAGAAAATACCATTATGTGTTTTCCCCATACGGCAATGGCCTTGTAAGCACATACCCCCGCACATTTGCCGCAGTGGTCGCATTTCTCCTCATCAACCTCAGGTACCGGAATCGTAACTGTTTCCTGGCTGGTGAGAACTGGATTTAAAAAAATATGGTCATTCGGCTCTTCGACATCGCAATCAAGCAAACGCACTTTACAGGCATCACGAAGAGAGAGGGCCAGGCTGGTGGCTATCAGTGTTTTACCTGTGCCCCCTTTACCGCTGGCTACAGATATAATCATATTAACCTCTCACCATTTTGGTGCCGCATTTCGGGCAGCTTAGATCAAAACAGGGTACTCCTTGCTTATGCGCGACTTTCTCACCGCAGCTCGGGCAAACACAGTTGCCCCCCGGTCCTGACCCTGAACGTGTTCCCCCCATACGGCCTGCTCTTCCCGCAGAACCGCGGGGAGGTCCGGTCCCATCTCCTCTTGGCATAATCAAACCTCCGGTATGTTTTTATTGTACAGGTATTGGAATGCCTGTTTGGTATACTTTATTATCTTCGATATCAGGTACTAGGCCCTTCCGGGTCCCCTGCCGAATCCCATACCGCCTCTGCCTCCTCCACCTCCGCCGCCGCCTCCTCTTCCACCCATACCGAAGTGGTCGGAGACATTCGGTTCAGAACTGGTCTGGAGTTTATCCGATTTATAGGCCTCGATAGCATCCCTGACTTTTCCGGAAACACCGGTGATAACCTTGATACCCGCTGTGTTAAGTACCTGATAGGCATTGGGTCCGCAATTGCCTGTCAGAATAACCTCTACTCCCTTTTCGGCAACAGACTGGGCTGTTGAAATACCAGCTCCTCCTCCAGCCGACGCACTGGTATTTTCCGATGCTTCGAATTGAAGGGTTTCCGGATCAACGTAAACAAAATACTGACATCTTCCAAAACGAGGATCTACCATAGCATCAAGGTCTGTCCCTGTTGCCGATACTGCAATCTTCATCTTTTACTCCTGTGATTATTTTTTTATTTTTCAGACTCCAGTTCCTTGACCCTGGAATTGATGCGTTCAAGGTTTTCCCTGATAGCCCGGGCTTGATCCCGCAGGTAATTCAGCTCTTCTTCCCGGTTCATCGCCGCAGCGCCCGGTGCGGGCGCGGAAGGTGCTGCTGCGGCAGGAGCTGCTGCGGCAGCGGGAGTTCCTGTGTAATAGCTGCATCTGGGAAGACCTCCCCTGCCTCTTCCTACGTAAGGCCAGGGAGGTGAGCTGCCTCTGAATCCGAATCCCATGCCTCCTCTGGCCCCGGAACCTCTTCCTCTACCAAATACGCCGTTCATATTGTTTACCTCCTGTGTTACTTTTCTGATGGTGACCCATTCCGCGCCTCAGCGGGAACGGTTGTAAAGCCGCAACGCCCGTTGTATTATAGATCGGGCAAAGTCCTGGTGAAGTATTTGTGAAATTCTCACAAGGGACATCCCATTCATGATTATTATGATAGCGAAAGCGCTGGAACAATACGCCTGAACGGGGGGCCCGCCGGTTTTAAACAGGTTACAGCCGGTATGCATCTGACCCGCCTGCAAAGGGGGCGTCTTCCCATGGCTTATTCTCCCTATTATTCTGGACTTATGCTCAAAAAAATATGCTTATATTGGACATATGTCCATAATTTAAGATTAATACAACGGAATAATATTGTCAAGAGGTGATTTTTGATAATGTTGAAATACCCGGCGAATTATTGACAAAAAGGCAAGCCGATCATATCCTGATGATGGGGATAAGCGCAATATCCGGCTTGAGACAATAGTCAGCTAGTGCGGTGTATTAATAAACGGAGGGCAGTTAATGTCTACGGCATGGGACAATTTCCAGGAAATGATGAAAGCTGAGATGGAGAAGGTCTACTCAAAAACGGCTGTCGATTATATTATGAACCCGAGAAATCTGGGACATATTGAAGACGCGGACGTACATGCTTCTGCGACAGGTCCCTGTGGAGACAATATGGACTTGTGGCTTAAAGTCAGGGATGAAAAAATAGAGAATGCTTCCTTTTGTACCGACGGATGCGGTGCAACAGTTGCCTGCGGCGGCATGGCTACCGAGATGGCCAGGGGAAAAACGCTGGGAGAAGCGCTTGATATCAGTGCGGAAATAATTGCCTGCGAACTGGGCGGGCTTCCGGAAGATCACGCTCACTGTGCTGGACTGGCCTCACTCACGCTGAAAAGGGCCGTTATACAGTACAAAAGCGAGGCTGATAAAAAGGGAAAGAAAACCGGCGGCAGGCAAGAAAAAACGAAATAGGTAAAAATTACGGATCAAGCCATAAAATAGAAAATGATCAATGAAGGGCATATACGTTTTAATTTTGCAGCTCGATGAATCCCGGCTCATTCCTGTCGGGAGGCTGGGACCGCTGTCTTTTTCCAGAGGCTTTTATGCCTATGCAGGTTCGGCGATGAACGGTCTTGAAATGAGGATAGGCCGTCACCTGAAACAGCATAAAAAATTCCACTGGCATATCGATTATCTGCGGGAAAAGGCCCGTATTATCGATGTTATGCTCATTCCTGCCGAAAAAAAGTATGAATGTGATCTAGCGACGGCCCTTGGTAAGGATCTTACATGTATACGCAGTTTCGGCTCAAGCGATTGCCAGTGCCCCGGACATCTTTTCTTTGCTGATAATGAAAAAGATATCGTGAAGGCAGTCCATGCAAAATTATCCGAAATTGGACTAACGTATTGGCCGTTGTATTCTAAGGATAGTCTAGGCCTTTGAATCGCCGGCCGGACTATCGGGAGGGGAATCCTCAGCTTTCCAGAGGCGGGTTAGAGAGATCTCCAGGAAAACCAGCGGCCTTTCCACCTTCTTGAAAACGATGGGGCAGTGTTTCAAATTGGGGGGAATGGAGACTACTGCGGCGGTTGTAATAAGGTGTTTTTCATCGCCCAGGGTTACCTCTATCTCCGCCCCCAGGTCCGTGATATCACTATAATTTCCGCCGATAAAGCACAGCATTTCAGCGAATTCATGAGAATGGGGCTTATCAAAAGAAATAGGTTTGGAAACATAATGGTAACCCATGGAGCAGTCCGCGTCCAGCTCTCCGTCATGGGCTACTAATGATTTACCCGTATAATGCGCAATTTCCCGTATAAGCGATGTCGTTTTAATACAGTTTCCGTATTTGCTATCAGCCATAATATTTCTACTCCTTGATCCATTTTCAAAAATATAGCTTGTACCGGAAGTGCCGTTCAGGGGCAGTACATGTTAATGTATCCCTCGAGGAGAGCAATGTCAATAGCAGGTGCGGAAATGGCGGAATATAACTTCCGTTGGTATTCTAATATCAGTATTTGATGGCTGCATCGATTGTGATAAGTGTCCCCTGCCCTGATCCGGATACTATCCTGATGTTTCCGTTCAGGAGCTTGACACGCTCCTGCATACCGATCAGCCCCAGCTTACCTTCGGCTGTTAAAGCGGATATGTTTTCCGGATAAATAAATCCCCGTCCGTTATCTTCAATGGATATTTTCAGACTGCCTTCATCAAAACGGAAATGTATTTTCGCTTCCGTGGCCTTTGAATGGCGTCTGATGTTGTTTATAGCCTCCTGTAGAATACGGTAGATGGTTAGTTCAATCTCCGGACTGAATCTGCGTTCCTCTCCCTCAACGGTGAAGGAGATGTCGATATCCGTTTTTGTCCGGTTAATCAGCCATCTCAATGCCGGAATCAGTCCCATGTCATCCAGTATATAAGGCCTCAAGCTGAGGCAAATATTGCGTATATCCCTGGATATTTCGCGAGACATGTCCCTGAGTACTATCACCTGTTCCGCTACGCCGTTGTTTTCATTTTCAGGTCTCGATTTGTTAACGTCATGAATTCTGCCGGAAATTATGCTCTGGGCATGATTGGTTAATACGATCAATGATTGAATTACGCTGTCATGGAGCTCTCTGGCGATATTTTTCCGTTCGTTTTCATGGGCTATGAAGACCTGCGACAGGTATTTTTGCCGCTGTTCTTCTTTCTCGGTAGACGATTTTCTTTCGATTTGTCTCCACATAATTTCCGTTTTGACAAGCATTGAAATTACGAAAGGCAATGTGTAGAAGAGATATGCCCGCATTATAGACTCAGGATGAAACGACAAAGCTGTTACGCGTGGGAGTATTAAAATGCCGCAGATCAACCATGTCGCTGTCAAACCCTTGATGTTTAAAAAAACAGCAGCATAAATCAGGGGGATTATGAATAGTATGCCGAATAAAGTGTTGCGGAACTCAAAGATGGTTAAATGCCATAATAGAGGTATACGCTGCTCGGCGCCGAACGGTCTTGAAAAATAATAGTAAACGGTCACGATTACAAGGATAATTATAAGCAGGACAAAAATATGGAGAGTCCTTAAGCTCTTCCGGTCTTGAGTAAACAGACTGCTTATAAGTCTCTGCATTTGAAAATCCTAACCTAATCTTCCAGGTCTTTCAATGACAGGAGTCCGTACCTCAGCCCCATAATAACAGCTTCAGTCCGTGATCCAACTCCCAGCTTTGAAAAGAGGGTTGATAAACAGCTTTTTACACTTATCGGGCTCAGTTGCAGCAATGTACCGATTTCCTTGTTGGTCTTGCCTTTGGCTGCCAGTTTCAATACATCCATTTCTCTTGCGGTAAGATTGGTCTTGTTGTCCATGCGCTGGGAAGGCTGTCCGGCATATTTTATCAGGTAAGAGGCGACCTGGCTGGAGAGGACAGTCTCACCCGCTACCACGTTATATATCGAATGAACAAGCTCATCATCGAAAATGTCCTTGATAAGGTATCCTGCCGCTCCTGCTTTTAAAAGCCCGATAATGTGCTCGCTGTCTTCATAAACAGTTAAAATCAGTACCGCAGTTTTGGGGCATTTTTCCTTTATCTTACGGGTGGCTTCAAGACCGTTCATCTGAGGCATTCCAATATCCATAATGACGACATCCGGATTGAGCTCCGTAACGTATTTTACAGCCTCAGTCCCGTTACTTGCTTCGGCTACCACTTTAATGTCATCGAGCGGATCGATAACGGCTTTTATAGCCTTCCGTATGAATGGGTGGTCATCAGCCACTATCACACTGATCATGGGTCAATATCCTCAGCAGTCCTTATAAGATGAAAATACCTGTTCCGGCAGATACCATGCAGCCTTTTATTCCGCTGAAAAGACATCCAAACGGACTATATCATATATCCGATTGGTAATTGTATTTCACGATAATGTCGCTATAATACGTGAATATCGATAGAAATGCAAGGTGATCTTTTACGATGGGATCAGCGTGACGGAGATCTGCGATGTAATAGCTCCTTTTAATAGTATATTTCGTTCGGCCTTCAGTCACAGTACTAATTTTCATTTATGGAGGTATATTGTTCAATGAAAAAAGTATTAGCAATCCTGATTGCAGTCGTGCTGGTTGCAGCGATGCTGAGTACATTCGCGGCCTGCGGCGAAAAAGAAGAGACTCAGACAGAACCCACCGTTTTACGGCTGGCTGTACCCTCGCCAAAGGGAGATCCAATCGTTGATAACATTGAAAATTTTGTAAAAGAGTTTAACGAACAGGCCAAAGGAAAATATGTCATCGAGATTCACCCCGGTGAATCGCTTATCAAGATGGCTGACAGCGTGGATGCTTTAAGGACGGGTGCAGTGGAAATTGACGTCTGGCCTATTGGCGCCTTCAGTAATGTAGACGCCAATTTTGCCGCCGCCGAGCTTCCCTTCCTGGTCAATAGTATCGAGGCTGATGCTGCTTTACAGGTGGAGACGATGCCCCTTTATGACAGCATTATGACCAGGAAATTTAATATTAAACCGATCTATACCCATACCTGCCTTGGCATCGATATGATAAGCAACAAACAGGTGAAAACAGCCGCTGACTGGAAAGGGATGTTGGTACAGTCTATCTCTCCTCAGACAGCCAAATTTATCGAATTGATGGGCGGCGCCAGTGTTCCCATGCCTTTCCCGGATGCATATCAGGGCATACAGAAAAATATCATCAGTGCGACATTGCAATCGTCATCCATGATGATCGCCTTCAAGCTGAACGAGGTAGCCAAGTACGTATTGAGGGGATATCTGACGCCTGCCGCCGTGGTTGTGGCAATTAATATGGATGTTTATAACAAGATGCCCGGGGATATCCAGGAACTTTTGATGAAACTGGGTAAAAAGGCACAGACTGATACCAACAGTTACTTCGTCAATGTATACTGGGATAATTACAAGACGATAACCGATATGGGTATGACTGTTTATAATCTTCCCAAGGCTGAACGCGATAAATGGGTAAAGAACCTGGAGCCTTATTGTGATGAGCTGTACAGCAAGATGGATAAGGATTTTGGCGATAAGCTGAAGGATATCGGTACCAAACTGGACAAAGACTACCCGTACAAAGAATAAAAAAGAGATCGAAGTGAAGCCCCGGCAATATTGCCGGGGCTTCACTTCGACTATTTCAGGGCAACTACGTGAAAAACATTTTCCTTACAATAGACAGGATAATTGAACGTGTCGGCGATTGGGGCCTGGTCAGCAGCGGTATTCTTATTTTACTGATGTCCTTTTTAAGTACTTACGCGGTAAGCCGGCGCTATATTTTCCATAATCCTGATTCCTATTCATATGAGTTAAGCACAATATTTTTGACTGCCTGTGCAGTACTGGCGGTCTCCGGTCTGCAAAGGTACAAACGGCATCTCAGGGTTGATTTTGTGGCGAATTATTTCAACCCGGCCGTACAGACCTTTTTACTGGATGTTCTGGGTCCGTTATTGGCCCTGGTATTCGTACCTATCATCACCTGGCAAAGCTGGAATAGCGCCCTGTATTCGTTCAATATCGGTGAAACCAGTCTGTCCATTTGGCAGGAGCCTCTGTTCCCCACCAAGTTCGTAATCCCTGTTTCCATGTTCTGGCTTTGCCTGGTCCTTATTGCTCAGCTTGTACGGGGTATCACCGCCACAGTAAGAACGATAAAGACCGGAGGAAGGTGAGACGGGCAGCGGTACCGGTACTGGAAAGGGGAAAGAGTAATCATGGACCCTAAAGTAATCAGCTTGATATGTGTTGCCGGACTTTTCATTTTTATGATGCTGGGAGTGCCCATCGTCTATTCCTTAGGATTCAGCGCGGTGGTAGCCGCCCTCCTGGCTTACGGGACTCCAGCCCTTCATATAGTCGGATCCACACCGTTTAACGTTTTATTTAACCTGGCATGGACGCCTCTTCCATTGTTTGTTATGCTGGGCACTATCATAGCAGAGTCCGGTATGGGTAAAGACCTGTTCCGGGCAGCCGCAAACTGGTTTTCCCGCCTGCGGGGAGGTCTTGTCGTTTCCGGTATTGTCGGTGAAGCGGCACTGGCTTCTACAATGGGTACCAGCGCAGCCTGTATTATTGTAGTGGGAAAGGTGGCTGTACCCGAGTTCGAGAGGCAGGGCTACAGCCGCGGTTTTAGTTTGGGAGCCCTGCTGGCGGGAGGTGTCCTTGGTCCGCTGATACCCCCCAGCGCGACGTTTATTATTTATGCCGTGCTTACCAATGTCTCACTGGGAAAAATGTTTATCGCAGGTATTTTCCCGGGGCTTTTACTGGTATTGTTTCTCTCTATCCCGGCCGTCTTTCTGAGCATGGTAAAACCTGGCCTTGCCCCCAGCACCTACAGCGTAAGCTGGAAAGAGAGATTTTCTTCACTTAAAGGTATATGGCCGATTGTGGTGGTAATGTTCAGCATACTCGGCGTTATTTACCTCGGCATCGCCACTCCCACTGAAACAGCCGGAGTGGGAGTATTTATCGTTCTGGTAATCGCCGTGGTTTTCTTTAAAATGCGCTGGAGAGGTCTGAAAGATGCCGTCGTCGAAGCTGCCACGGTAAACGGCCTGATCCTTTTTATTATAATCGCCGCTTCATTTTTTACCTACGTAGTGGGAAGCACCAATGTTGCTTCCTACCTTCAGGATGTGGTAGGTGCTTCAGGCACACCGGTATGGGCGATAATACTGGCGATTAATATTATATTGCTTATACTGGGTTGTATCATTGATCCGATTACTATAACATTGCTGACAGTGCCTATTTTCGTACCGGTAATCGTCAGTCTGGGACTGGACCCTATATGGTTCGGAGTGGTCTTCTGTGTCAATACGCAGATCGGGCTTATTACTCCCCCAATGGGTACGGACCTCTTCGCGGTCAAAACGATATTTAACATCCCGACAATCGATATCATAAAAGGAGTGGCGCCTTTCCTGGTATTTGAAATATTGTTCCTGGGGGTTATTTCTGCCTTTCCAGTTATCAGCCTGTGGTTGCCTGGTATTATGGTTGGCTCATAACAGTAGTTGACAGCCTGATATACTTTATCCTTTCCCTCTTTCGATAGATGCTGAAATAATATCGTTATATTGCTGTTCATCCAGGTATTGGGCTTCATAGCTGATTTCTCGTTTCTCCATAGTGGAGACGAAAGACCTTAAATGATTTCTTGAACCTTTCAGGAGATTTGTCTACACCGGTCTGAGAGAGCCGCAGTTCCGGTTAGTATAGAGCCAATGTTCCGGAACTGCGGGAACCATCCTTCCGGAGGTGA
>JAFGOB010000135.1 GCA_016926695.1 Dehalococcoidales bacterium
AATCTGATGAACCGCCGTATACCGAACGGTACGTACGGTGGTGTGAGAGGACGCCGGGCGAACTAATCACCCGGCTCCTACTCGATTATCGCCGCTGTGTTTATTGTATCCACCATACTATTATCAACCCCTTTACTTTTGCGGCCTTTATTGCTTTAATTAGCCTTGATCATATAGGGGGGCATGGCCGTGAGTGTTGAAACGATTGTCATGATAGTCCTGGTCCTGAGTGTAGCAGTCCTGATTGCGGTGGTATTGACCCGCCGTCAACAGGACTACGCACAGTCCTTCTTTCTGCTTCAGCAGAGAATGGGACAGATCGAAGACCAGGTAAGGAAGAGCCTGGACGAGGGCAACAGGTCCTTCGGTGAAAAATATGAAAACTCTTTGAAAGTGATAGGCGATATTAAGAAGACTATCGGCAGCCTGGAGGAGACCAACAGGCAAATGCTGTCCATAGGCAGGGATATTGCCGGACTCCAGGACCTGCTGAGACCTCCACAAATCAGGGGCGGGCTGGGAGAAATGACGCTTAATAATATCCTGAGAGAGATTCTTCCCGGTCAGAGCTATTCGGAGCAGTACCGTTTCAGGAACGGAGTGATCGTGGATGCGGTGATAAAAATCGGCGGCCGCATTGTCCCCATTGATGCCAAGTTCCCCCTCGATAGCTTCGAGCGGTTTATATCCTGTACGGATGACAGGGAAAAGGCCTCGTGTTTAAAGGAGTTCTGCCGCAGTGTCAAGATGAAGATTGACGATATATCAGCTAAATATATCCAGGAAGACGAGTGCACCTATGATTTTGCCCTGATGTATATTCCCTCCGAGAATATCTACTATCAGACCATCCTTAAAAATGAACTGGAAGTGGAAGGGAAGAGCATCGCGGAATACGCCCTGGAGCGGCGGGTGGTGATCGTCTCTCCCAACAGCGTTTATGCCTATCTCAGGGTAATTCATATCGGCCTGCGGGGTATGCAGTTTGAAAGTAACATACGCAAAATCCTGGATGACTACAGCCGTCTGAACAAAGAGCTGGAAAAATTCGAGAAACAGTTTGCTACCCTGGGTACGCATATCAACCATGCCCAGGCAGCTTTTGACGGGGCTTCCAGGCAGCTCGATACTGTTTCAAACAAAATGGCCAGGATAGGTGAGTCTTCAGTACCAGAAAACAGCGTCATTGAAGGGCAGCGGCAGGTGCCGTAATATTTGGTATAGAATGTAACTGAAGTACTGGATAGGAGGAAAACAATGGCTACTGAAAAATTTACCGTATCCGGTGACGAACTGGTATCCAGAATCAAGAAGCTGGTCCACGAGGGGAATATCCGCCGGGTAAGAGTCATCCAGGGGGGCAGGACTATCCTGGAAATCCCTCTTTCCATCGGAGCTCCCGCTGCCGCTATCGGGATCATGATATCACCCATACTGGCCGCCCTGGGAGCTTTCGCCGCACTGGTAACTGAATGCACCATTGAGGTAGAGAAAATAGAAGAAACGGATGACAAGACCGACAACACGTGAGACTGCTATAATAACCGTATGGAAAATAAAAAAAGCCTTTTGCTGCTCATCGACGGGAATGCCCTGGTACACAGGGCTTTCCATGCTTTACCACCTTTAACGGTTCCCAGGACGGGTGAAACTGTAGGAGCGGTCTATGGTTTCTCGATGATGCTGGTCAAAGCCATCAACGAGCTTAAACCCACACACTCCGCCATCGCTTTCGACCGTAAAGCCCCTACCTTCAGACACCAGCTTTACGATCAATACAAGGCCCACCGCCCTCCCATGCCGGAGGAACTGGCCGGGCAACTGGGCAGGGTGAGGGAGGTGGTCGATGCCTTCAGCATCCCTGTTTTTGAGCTGGACGGCTACGAGGCGGATGATATTCTGGGGACGCTCAGTCTTCAGGCTGCCAGGCAGGGTGTGCCGGTGGTTATTCTCACGGGGGATGCCGACCTCATGCAGCTAGTATCGTCCGGTGTGAAAATATTTTATCCCAGGCCGGGCGGGACTTTCAGCGATGCCGTATTGTATGATGAAGAAGCGGTAAAAAACCGCTATGGAGTGACTCCTTCGCAGGTGGCCGATCTAAAGGCGTTGAAGGGGGATTCCTCGGATAATATCCCGGGAGTGCCTGGAGTAGGCGATAAGACCGCTCTCAAGCTGTTGCAGCAGTTCGGTAATGTCGAGACCATGTTGTCACGGCTGGATGAAGTGGAACCTTTGAAGCTGAGGGAGAAACTCAAATCCAGTGTAGATGTGGTACGGAGCAGTTACACCCTGGCTACTATTGTCAAAGATGTCGCGGTGGTACTGGACTTCGACCGGTGCTGCCGGATGGATCGTTATAACCGCAACCAGGTTGTAGAACTTTTTCGCGATCTGGGTTTTAATACCCTGGTGCCCAAACTGCCTGAAACGGCAACTGAAAACGGCCCGCAATCCGCATTGAAATCTGAGGTGACTGTTAAAGCGGCCAGGTATGAAACACTGAATACCCCTGAGGCCCTGGAACGGGTGCTGTCCCGTCTGGATGCGGCGGAGGAACTTTCGGTGTCTGTGGAGGGCTCAACCTCCTCCCCCATGTCCTCGGTTATGGTGGGCATCGCCCTTTCTCCGGCTGAAGGAGAGGCCTACTACCTGCCTGCGGCAGGACCGCAGGCGAATTCAACGGCCTGTTTGTCCCTTGATTACCTGATTATAAAAATCAAGCCCCTCCTGGAAAAAAGACGTCTTGCTCTTAATCTCTATAACAGCAAGTACGCCCGGATTCTGCTGGCTGAAAACGGTATTGAGCCGGGCAGTCCGGTATTCGATCCGGTACTGGCTGCTTACCTGCTGGGTGATAAAAGCCTGGGATTGAAGGAGATCGTTTTCAGCCGGACGGGAAGGGAAATGATACCTTCCAGCGACCTGGTAGGCTCCGGTTCCAGGCAAATACCGCTGTTCCAGGTTGACCTGGCCCAGGTCTCCACTTTTGCCTGCGCCAATGCTGATATGACCGGCGTTATTACGCCGCTTTTGAAAAAAGAGCTTGACCAGGTTGGTCTGCGGAAGCTTTTCGATCAGGTGGAGATGCCCCTTGTTCCGGTGCTGGCCTATATCGAAAGCTGCGGTATACTGCTGGACAAAGGGCTGCTAAAGATCATGTCCATGCGTTTGGGAGAGCAGCTCAGCGGTATCGAGAAAAAGGTATTCGAGGCTGCCGGAGGGGAGTTCAATCTCAACTCTCCGGCCCAACTGGGAGCGGTATTGTTTGAAAAAATGAATCTGCCTGGAAAAAAGGTACGGGGAAAATATTCCACGGACGCCTCCGTGCTGGAGTCACTGCGGGGATATGATGTTGTCAGGGACATAATGGAGTACCGCCAGTTGATGAAACTCAAGTCCACTTACGTGGATGCGCTTCCTGGCCTGGTTAATGAAAGGACCGGCAGGCTTCATACCAGCTTCAACCAGACCCGCACCACCACCGGCAGGTTATCCTCGAGCGATCCCAATTTACAGAACATACCGGTCAGGGACGAAACAGGGCGTGAAATACGCCAGGCCTTCATCGCCCCGCCCGGCTCGGTGCTTATCGCCGGTGATTATTCGCAAATCGATTTGCGTGCCCTGGCCCACCTGTCCCAGGATGAAAATCTGCTTGAGGCTTTCAGACAGGACAGGGACATTCACGCGTCGACCGCCGCCCAGCTTTTCGGAGTGGATATCTCGGAAGTAAAAGCGGATATGCGCCGCCTGGCCAAGACGGTCAATTTCGGTGTTATCTACGGCATGAGTGAATTCGGGCTTGAGCAGGCGACCGACCTGTCACGGGCGGAGGCCGGAAAATTCATCGCCGCCTATTTCAAGAAATACCCCGGTGTAACACGTTACCTGGAAGAGACCCGCGAGCAGGCCCGCAGGACCGGCTTCGTTCAGACTATACTGGGCCGCAGGCGGTATATCCCTGAAATCAATTCTCCTAACCGCATGGTCAGGGAGGCATCCGAGCGCATGGCTATAAACATGCCGGTCCAGGGTACTTCTTCCGATATTATCAAGGTGGCCATGATAGACCTCTACCGGGATATGCAGAAAAGGGGACTGAAAAGCAAGATGTTGCTCCAGGTGCATGACGAGCTGATTTTCGAGGTCCCGCAAGACGAAGCTGTGGAGATGACTTCCCTGGTCCGCGAGAAGATGTCCGGGGCTATAGAGCTGAGCGTGCCTTTAAAAGTGGATATCAAAAGCGGACCCAACTGGGGAGCTATGGAGTAAACTTTGCCTGAACTACCCGAAGTGGAGACCACCATCAATGAGCTTAGACCCGGGATCACCGGAAAATATATCCGGTCAGTCGAGGTGTTTACACCCGGCACAATTGCCGGGATGCCGGCGGAGCGATTTTGCCGGGACCTGGCCGGTCGCCGCATACTGGGAATAGCACGCAGGGGAAAGTTCCTGGTACTGGGCCTGGACGGGGACATGAAGTGGATAGTACACCTGAGAATGACGGGCTCTTTGCTCCTGAAAGGTGAAGATGAGAAACCCGGGAAATTTGTCCGCGTGATTATTCACCTGAATGGTGGAACGTCTATCCATTTCCGTGACGTGCGGCGTTTCGGCAGGATGTGGCTGGTGGATGATGAGAAAAACGTGGTTGGAGACCTGGGAGTGGAACCGCTTTCGAAGGACTTCAGCCCCGAGAGGCTGGCGGCTCTTTTCAAGGGCCGTAAGACGCCCGTAAAAAACCTGCTCCTCGACCAGAAGCTGATAGCCGGGATCGGTAATATGTATGCCGATGAAGCGCTGTACCGGGCACGCATTCATCCCCTGAGAATGGCAGACAGTCTGACGGTAAAAGAATACCGCAGCCTCCATGAGGCCATTCAACATGTGCTCAAAAAGGGTATACATAACAAAGGCGCCAGCACCGATACTTATTTGCGGCCGGATGGCAAAAAAGGCGGGGCCCAGCTTGAGTTTCAGGTGGCCCACCGCAAGGGCTGTGAATGCCCGGTCTGCCGGGAAATGATAGAACGTATATCTGTGGGCCAGAGGGGCACTTACTTCTGCCCGTCCTGCCAGAAGCTGACAGAATTGAAAGAACAATAACCGTCAGCCGTTGCTGATTTTGTTGATGTTCAGACCGTAGGCCTTTATCTTGTTGTAAAGCGTCATACGGGAGATACCCAGCATCCTGGCAGCCTCGCTGCAGTTGCCTCCCGCTTCAACCAGGATATTCAGAATATGGTTTTTTTCAATCTCGCGCATGGTCTTTCCCACCGGCGCCTTGTGAGGCAGATACAGACTCTGCTGGGTGAGGTCCGATACTTCTATAAGATCCCCCCTGGCCAGTATCACCGCGCGCTCGATAGCGTTTTCCAGCTCATGGAGGTTGCCGGGCCATTCGTATTTCAGAAGAAAATCATCGGCCTCGGGAGTAAACCCGGCTACCTTTTTCTGGTTGTCCTTGTTGAACTTTTTTAAATAGTAGTCAGCCAGTACGGGAATATCTTCTTTTCTGCCCCTGAGAGGCGGCAGTTCAATATTCACCACCCCCAGACGGTAATACAGGTCTTCACGGAATTGCCCGGACTCGATTTGTTTTTTCAGGTCTTTGCTGGTTGCCGATATCAAACGTATCTCGACCTGGAGGGGATGGTCTCCTCCGAGCCTGTAAAAGACCTTTTCTTCAATGGCGCTGAGCAGATGGACCTGAAAGGTCGGGTCGATTTCACTTACCTCATCCAGGAATAGAGTACCCTGATCGGCTAGTTCAAATTTTCCCCTTCGCAGGGGCTGCTGGCTGTTAAAGGCGCCGCTCTCGCAGCCGAAAAGTTCGCATTCGATCTGGTTTTCCGGCAGATGGGAACAGTTGACCGCTACGAAGGGTCCCTTTTTACGGAAACTTTGAGCATGGATAATACGGGCCAGCATCCCTTTGCCTGTTCCGCTTTCGCCTGATATTAAAACTGAAGCGTTGCTTTTTGCCACCATTTTTGTCATATCCACAATTCTTTGCATGATTGGGCTTCTGGCAACGATACTATCGAAGGAATGTTTTTCTTCCATGTTTTGCACTGTATATAGCTTATCTTCCACTTGATCTCCTTTCCGGATCAGCCTGAATATCCCGCTTTGTTGACAAAAAAACCGGGTTAATCAGTTATTGCCTGCCTCGATAAGAAATCGTCGTGTCCCGGAGTATTCTGGCAGCAGCCGAAAAAACGTCCGACGGGAAGTAATTCTCGCCGGGAAGTCATTCCCGCCGAATGCCAGTGATACTAGACGCCTGTCCAAATATTATACTATACAATTGTAAATAAGCATAGTGGGTCAAAAAGACAGGTTTGTACCGGTGATACAAAATTGAGCACCTTGAAAAAACAAGATTAAAAATATTCCGGTGGATAATAAACCTTTCCTTGCATTTCCGCCTGTATAACTTATACGATTATGACTAATTTCTTGACGTTTACCTTTTTCAGCCGTTATTTTCAACCGGATTATAGCCGCCGTAGTAATTTTTGATCAGTTTACTGCGGATCAGTGTCTCATTTTTGATTATCCCCGGCAGAGACAGCAGTTTCGTCTTGATAAAATAATGCAGGGACTCTGCGGATTCAGCCAGCACATTAATCAACATATCATACCCGTTTGTCAGCCTGACCAGGCTGACTATTTCAGGAAAAGTTTCCAGACTCAGGCGGATATCCTGGATAAAATGCTGTTCAACCCGTAGAAAAATAAAGGCGTTATAATGATAGCCCAGGCGGGATGTATTCACCAAAGCTCGGACCTGTATCACGTTTTCTTTCAACAACCTGTCAAGTCTTCTGGAAACTGATGAAAGACTCAGGCCGAGCTTTTCTGCCAGGTGTATACAGCTTTGCCGTCCGTCATCGACCAGTTCCTCAATTATTCGAAAATCTGTCCTGTCTATTCCGGCGAAATTTTTATCAGCTAAATCTTCCGACTCCCCCCTGGAAGGGCGTTCCTGCAAGCTTTTTACGAAGTAAGTTTCAAACTCGCAGGTTTCACCATTTCCCTGTATTTCATTGAATATAAAGGCTATCAACTCCTCCCAGGAAGGGAAATGCACTCCCAGTACCAGGTTAAACCGCCCGAGTGTGGTAGCGATCATATTGATATGAAAACTTTTTTGCAGGTTGTCGCAGATAGCATCTATCCGGTTAAGCGGCACATTCACAGCGATCACGGCGCCGGCAGGCTGTCCCAGTTTCAACGGGTTGGGTACAGCTTTGACGGAAATGATTCCCTCAAAAATGAGTCTGTTAACTCGTTTAGCTGCTGTTGAGGGGCTGATACCCAGTGAATCGGCAAGCTCTTTATAACCGGCGCGGCCGTTCACCTCAAGTCTTTTAATCAGTCGCAGATCAATACTGTTCAGCATGATCTTTATAATATGAGGACAGCGTTGCCTGCGTCAAGTCGTCAACGCCAGACAGGAATGCCGGAGGGCAATCCTCCGTCATGATGTCTTTGCAAGGTCTCGTGGAGTATTGTCTGGCTTTTTCTTGCGTGGTTTTTCTTTTTCTGAAGATGTTGCCGCAGTTTCATCGCCGGCGGCAGCTCCGCCTTTTTTGGTCCCGGCATTGCTGGTTGTCTTGGTTACAGCATTATTGCCGGTTTTGTCGCTGGTACCGGTGTCACCGGAGCCGGTATTGGTGGTCTTGTCGCTGGTATTGTTGTCGCTGCTGCCGGTATCACCGGTAACGGTATTGCCGGTTTTGTCG